>NZ_JAPJDM010000034.1:0-68318 GCF_026242095.1 Streptomyces sp. NEAU-W12 | reverse complement strand
AAAACCACCCCGGCCTGTTCGACCGCGTCCGCACCCTGCCCTGGCGTGAGATCACACTCGACCACTACGAGCGCACCCGGGCGCACCACCGCGACGGGATCCGTCGGCTGAAGACCGCCGTGTTCACCCACCTCGACCACCCCGACGCCCGCCAGGCCCTCTCTCCTCGGTCGACGCCGTCACGCATCGACCGGCGTCGTCAGCACCGCCCGGACGGTCTTGCCGCTGGGTGGGTGGGGGACGCAGTCCCAGTGGTCGGCGAGGGCGGTGACGAGGGTCAGGCCGCGTCCGCCGGTGGGGAGCGCGTCGGGTGCGGTGTCCGTGGGGAGGGGCAGCGGGTGGAGGTCTCCGCGGGCGTCGCTGACCTCGACGCGGAGGCGGCGGGCGCCCGGGTCGAGGACGAGCGTGAGCCGGAAGCAGCGGCCGGGCACGCGTCCGTGCAGGACTGCGTTGGCGGCCAGCTCCGCGACGACGAGTTCGGCACGCTCCGTCAGGTCCTGCGAAGCGCCCCGGGAGCGCAGCTCGGTCACGGCGAGGAGCCGGGCGAGCCGGGCGCCGCGCCGCGTGGACGACAGCAGCTGGGTGAAGGTGCCGACGGGGGCGCCGACGTGAGGTGTTGCGTGGTTCATGGCGTCAGAGTGGCGGCCGGAGGCGGGCCGGGGCGAGTGCCGCGCCCCGTACGCGGAGCGAGCGTACGGACGCGCGGAGGAGTCGGTCCGCCGGATTCCCTAGGCGCCCGGGCAGGCCAGTTCGGGGACCGCGCGGTTCGGGGAGCACGTCACCACGGCCAGGGAGAGGTACGAGGGGCGTTCGAGGTAGCAGCCGTACGACACGTCGGCGCCCGAGCGCAGGCGTTCGGCGGCGGAGTCCACCAGTCGGGCCAGGCGCGCGGTGTCCCGGTCGCCCTCCAGCGCGAACCGGGGGGTGTACTCGGCCAGCCGTTCACCGAGCCAGGCCGCCGCCTCCTTCGCCTCGTCCCAGGTGCCCCGGACCAGTGAGCGGGGCTTGAGGAGCCAGTACGCCGTCTCCAGGGGCGGGAGGTCCGACGTCCGGAACTCCGCGGCCACCTGGCGGTAGCGCTCGATCAGTTCCGGCCTGCTCCCGGCCGGGGGCGGATCGGGGCGCGGGGGGCGCCGCATGGCCTCGTCGTCGAAGCGTTCCTTCGGGCCGGTCCACAGGTAGGCGTGGTGGTGCACGAGCCGTTCCCGTTTCGAGAAGGGCCGACCGGGCACGGGGAGGGGCCCGGCCCGGCCGGCGGTGGGGAGGGGGAGGGAGGGATCAGGTGCCGAAGCCGAAGCGCGCCGGGTCGATACCGGCGGCGTCCAGTTCCTCCGTGGTGAACCGCAGCGGCTGCGCGTCCGGCCGCTTGCTGTCGCCCAGGGCCCAGGCGCCCTCACCGATCCGGGCGAGGGACACGCACCCCTCGGTGCAGGGGCCGCCGCACGCCTTCGTGAACGAGGCACCGCTGATGTCGAGCGCGTACAGGTTGGTTCCGTTCCGCATGACTGCACCTTCCAGCTCGTCTGAACGCGGCCGGGTCCGGCCGCCGCCGCCCGCTCCGGGCGGGAGTTCACGGGAGGGGAGACGGCCGCCGGGGTGTTTTCGCAGGTGACCGGCGGACGCGGACGGTTTCTCCTCGCTCTCCGTGACCTCAGAGTGGCGGTCGGACGGGGCGGGGACGAGTGTGGCAGCCCGTACGCTGAGTCAGCGTACGGACACGAAGAGTGGACGGTACGTCTGATTTTCCGTCAGGCTGGAGGTGAACGCGGGCGGCGTGAGGAGCCGTCGTGGTGCGGTACGGAGGAGAGGGAAGGGGCGGCGGATGGACATCGTCGGAGTCGAGGGGGAGGCGGCCGGGGCCGTGAGCGCCGGTGCGCGGGCGGTTCCGGTGGGGGAGTGGGAGCGGGAGCCGCATCCGTCGGACAGCCTGCGGACGTTCGGCGCCGTCGTCCAGGCGCTACGTGAGCACGCGGGACTCAGCCGGGTCGACCTGGGCGCCCGGGTCCAGTACTCCAAACACACGGTCGAGTCGGTGGAGTTGGGGCGGCGGATGCCGGACGAGGCGTTCGTGGAGCGGGCGGAGGAGGCGCTCGGCAACACCGGTGCGCTGCGGAAGGCCGCGCGGCATCTGACGCGGGGGGAGGCGGGGCTTGCGGCGTGGTTCCGGCGGTGGGCTCGGCTGGAGCGGGAGGCGGTGAGCCTGTGCACGTACGAGTGCCGGTTGGTTCCGGGGCTGTTGCAGTCGGAGGCGTACGCGCGGGCGGTGTTCGACAACAGCATTCCGCTACTGACCGACGAGCAGACGGAGGCGCAGGTCGCCGCCCGAATGGAGCGGCAGACGATAATGCGGGACCGGCCGACCGTGCCGTTCGGCTTCATCGTGGAGGAGTCGGTTTTCCGACGCGGGCTGGGCGGGGCGCAGGTGCAGACGAGCATGCTGGACCATGTGCTTGCGCTGACCGCGCCGCGTAACGTGACGCTGCAAGTGGTGCCGTTGGAGTTGGAGTTCCACGGGTGCCTGGACGGGCCCATGCGGATCTTGGAATCTCCGGAGGGGCGGCGGCTCGGGTACTCCGAGGGCCAGCAGAACGGGCGGCTGATCTCCGACCCGAAAGAGATGAGTCTGCTCTGCCGACGCTATGACACACTGCGCTCGCAGGCCCTCAATCCCAGGGAATCCCGGGACCTGCTGGAGCGACTGCGAGGAGAGCTATGAGCAGCGGTACGTCGGAACTCGCCTGGTTCAAGTCCAGCTACAGCGGCACCCAGGGTGACGACTGCGTGGAGGTCGCGATCGCCGTACAGGCCGTCCACGTGCGGGACTCCAAGGACGTGACCCGCCCGGCCTTCGCCGTCGGCCGTGAAGGCTGGGGGCGGTTCGTGCGGTTCGCGTCGGAGCGCTGAGCGACGTGAGGACGTGCCGTCCGCTGGAGCAGCGGACGGCACGCCCTCACCGCGTTCGGGAGCCCTTGGTCCCGCCCGTGGGGCCGTAGCCGAGGGGCGCGCGGTTGATGAAGCGGTCACCGAGATCGCGCACGGGTGCGGGCTTCGGCTGCTGGGCGGCGCTTTTCGCCGTGGGCTTCTTCGGGGCGGGCTTCTTGGGAAGTGCCGGCCGGCGCGGTCGCCGGAGGCGGGGCACCGCCCCGGCGACCGGTCAGCGGGTGGCGAGCAACTCGAGTGTGTCGATCACGCGGTTCGAGAAGCCCCACTCGTTGTCGTACCACGCGACCACCTTGACGTGGCGGCCGTCGACGCGGGTGAGGGCCGAGTCGAAGATCGACGAGGCGGGGTTGCCCGTGATGTCGGACGACACGAGCGGGTCGTCCGAGTACTCGAGGATGCCGGCGAGCGGCCCCTGCGCTGCGGCGCGGTACGCCGCCAGCACGTCGTCGCGCGTCACGTCGCGGGCGACGGTCGTGTTGAGTTCGACGATCGAGCCCACCGGCACCGGTACGCGGATCGAGTCGCCCGACAGCCTGCCGTCGAGGTTCGGCAGCACCACGCCGATCGCCTTGGCGGCGCCGGTCGTGGTCGGCACGATGTTGACGCCGGCGGCCCGGGCGCGACGGGCGTCGCGGTGCGGACCGTCCTGCAGGTTCTGTTCCTGCGTGTAGGCGTGCACCGTCGTCATGAACCCGTGCTCGATACCGGCGAGTTCGTCGAGGACCGCGGCCAGCGGCGCGAGCGCGTTGGTGGTGCAGGAGGCGTTCGAGACGATCGTGTGCACGGCCGGGTCGTAGGCGTCGGTGTTGACCCCGAACGCGAGCGTGACGTCGGCGCCCTCCGACGGCGCGCTGACGAGTACCTTCCTCGCGCCCGCGTCGAGGTGGGCGCGGGCGGCCTTGGCCGAGGTGAAGCGGCCGGTGGCCTCCAGGACGATGTCGACGCCGAGTTCGGCCCACGGCAGCTGCGCCGGTTCGCGCTCGGCCAGCACCGCGATCCGACGGCCGTCGACGACGAGGGTGTCCCCGTCGACGGTCACCGGGCGCCCGAGCCGGCCGGCCGTGCTGTCGTAGGCGAGCAGCCGGGCGAGCGTGGCGGGCTCCGTCAGGTCGTTGACGGCGACGATCTCGAGGGTGCTGTCGCGCTCCAGCAGTGCGCGCAGCACGTTGCGTCCGATGCGGCCGAATCCGTTGATGGCGATGCGAGTCATGAGTGGTGTCCCTTTCCTTCCCCACCAGGCTCGCCCACGGCTCGCGCCGCTGACAGTGGCGGGATCGCCACGGTTCAAAAGGATCCCGCCACACGGTGCCGGGCGGGTCACTCGCCCCGGGTGAAGGTGCGCCGGTACTCGCTCGGTGTGGTGCCGAGGATGCGCTGGAAGTGCAGGCGCAGGTTCGCGCCGGTGCCGAGCCCGACGTCGGCGGCGATCTGCTCGACGCCGCGCTGCGAGCGCTCGAGCAGTTCGCGGGCCAGGTCGATGCGGGCGCGCATCACCCACTGCATCGGCGTGCAGCCGGTCTCCTCGACGAAGCGCCGGGAGAACGTGCGCGGCGAGACCCCCGCCCGCCGCGCCAGTGTGTCGAGGGTGAGGGGCTCGCCGAGCCGGTGCAGCGCCCACTCGCGGGTGGCGGCGAACCGCTCGCCGAGCGGCTCGGGGACGCCGCGCGGCACGTACTGGGCCTGGCCGCCGCTGCGGTAGGGGGCCGCGACCAGACGCCGGGCCGCGTGGTGGGACGCGGCCACTCCGAGGTCGCCGCGCAGGATGTGCAGGCACAGGTCGATGCCGGAGGCGGCGCCGGCCGAGGTGAGCACGCTGCCCTCGTCGACGAACAGCACGTTCTCGTCGACCCGGACGAGCGGATGCCTGGCCGCGAGTGCCCGCGTGTAGTGCCAGTGCGTCGTGGCGCGCCTGCCGTCGAGCAGGCCCGTGGCGGCGAGCGCGAAGGCACCCGTCGAGATGGCGGCGAGCCGCGCGCCCCGGTCGTGGGCGGCGACCAGTGCCTCGACGACGGCCCGCGGCGGGTCGTCGCGGTCCGGGAACCGGTAGCCGGGGACGAAGACGACGTCGGCCCACGCAAGCGCGTCGAGACCGTGGGCGACGTGGTACGCGAGGCCGTCGCCGCCGGTCACGAGACCGGGTGCCGCCCCGCACACCCGCACCTCGTACGGCATGCTCGCGCGGGTCGTGAACACCTGCGCGGGAATGCCGACATCGAGCGGCTTCGCCCCCTCGAGCACGAGGACGGCGACGCGATGCAGGCGGGAGGCTGGCACGGGAAGAGGTTACGTGGGCCAAGACCGTCACCCGTTCGGTTCGGGCCCCGCGGTTCAAGCGGCCGGTCACTGGACACGAGGCGCCTCTGTCGCCCGGCCACTCCCGTCGCGGGGCCGTCCGGCCGCGCCGGCATCCGCCTCGTCCCGGGCACGCGGCGCCGAGGCCCCGCGCCACCACACCGGGGGACACCTTCGTGGCGCACAGGATCACGACCGCCGGGCCCACCCTGCACGACAAGCCTCGCCCTGCACCGACTCCAGCGCGGACGCGGCCCGGCGCTGTTCCGCCGTCGTCACCGCGGCGACCGCTCTCCGTCTCTCGCACCGGATGCGACGGACGGAGAATGGTCGTGGGCGGGGACGGCCTCGTGCCGGGATCTGCTCGGCCGCACCTGGTCACCTGGTGACCGGCCGGCCCTCCGGGGCGGAAGACTCAATCCGCCCCGGCGGCGGAGAGGTGTGCGTCCACGTCGACGACACCGTCGACGCCCTGGCAGAGGCCCACGACCACCGCAACGAGACGCGGTTCCGGAAGGTGTCCCCGAAGGACGACGACCCCGTCCCGGACCTCGACCGCGACGGTGCCCCCGTCCAGGCCGAGGATGCGCCCCAGGACGTCCTGCTCGACCTCGCCGCGGATCTCGGCGTCGGAGCGGACGAAGGTGTCCAGCAGGTCGCTGCGGGTGACGATGCCGGTGAGGAGCCCGTCGTCGCCGACCACCGGCAGCTGCTTGACGTGCCGCCTGCGGAGTTCCCGCGCGGCCCGGGGGATCGTCCAGTCGGCGCGGGCGGTGAAGACGGGGCTGCTCATGAGCGCGCCCGCGGTCCGGGCCTGGGCCTTGCTCCAGGCGTGCACGTCGTTCCCGTCCCGACCCTGCGGATCGGGCATGCCGGTCTCGTGGCGCAGCACGTCGGACGCGGACACGACGCCGACGGGAACGCCGTCGTCGTCGATGACCGGGGCCGCGACGATGTCGTTGGCGTCCAGCAGGGCGGCGACCTCCTGGAGCGGTGTGGTGGGGCGGAAGGTGAGGACCTCCTCGGTCATCACGTCACCGACCGTGCGGCGGTACAGCACCATGGCATCGGACTCCTCCGCTGTGCGACGGAGCGGGCGCGCCCCTGCCGGCGCGTCCACGCCGTCTTCCCTACTCATCACACCACCGCGCCGCTCCGGCGGCCAGTGACGTTCGGCCCGGTGGGGAGGGCCGGCGGCCCCACGGCCAGGAGTGCGGCCGAGTGCGCGCGAGATGCCGGCGACGCCGGGCGCCCGGCCCCTGCGCTTGTCGACGGGGACGATCGGGTTGCCCCCTGACCGCTCACTGAGCGTCATCGAGCTGCGGGCTTCAACCGCGAATGCGTGCCCCCCCATGCGATCCCCGCCCCATGCGCCCCCTGCGACCTCTCACCATGCGACGCACACACCCTGCCGTTACCGGGCGGAGCAGTGCGTCCACTCCAGGGAGGCACGCCGCCCGGCATCGGAGCCCGTCACGCCTGCTCAACCGACCGCTTCGGAACGGGGCTGTTCATGGCCGAGGCGGGGGCGTGGAGCGCGCGACGCGGAAACCCACGTCGTCGATCCGGAAGGTCGGGTGGCTGCGCCGCCGCACCGACGCCCGGCAGCTCCAGTGCTCGTCGGCCCATCCACCGCCACGGAGTACCCGGTAGGTGCCGTACACCTCGGCGTCGTAGACGTCCCAGCACCAGTCCCACACGTTGCCCAGCATGTCGTACAGACCCCATGCGTTGGGCTGCCTGCCGCCGACAGCACGGATCCGCCCGTCGGAGTTGCCCTGGTACCAGGCGACCTCGTCGAGCCGGCCGTACCTCGCGCCAGTGGTCCCCGCACGACAGGCGTGCTCCCATTCGGCCTCGGTCGGCAGCCGGTACCCGTCTGCGGAGGTGTCCCACTCGGCCGTCCCGGCGTCGGCGCACAGGTCGTACGCGGGCGTCAGCCCCTCGCGCCGGGACAAGGCGTTGCAGAACCGGACCGCGTCCCACCACGAAACACCCTCGACCGGCAGCCGCTCGCCTCGGGTACTACTCGGCCGTCGGCCTGTGACCCGTGCGTACCAGGACTGGGTGACCGGGAACGCCGACATCCGGAACGGCGCGACCTCGACCGGCCAACTGCTCTGCGTCCGCCGGTCCGACAGCGTCACCCGTCCCGACGGGACGGCGACCATCCCGTTTCCTGCCCCCACGTCCACAACGGCCCACCCTACCGGCGTCCTCCCACCGCTCCACCGATCTCTCCGAGGGATCCGAGGAGGCGGCAAAGCCGTTGTCGGACCAGCGCCCGGCACCTCCGTCCGCTCAGCGGTGGGGCCGAATCAACCTCGTACGCCGTGGAGCCACTTCCCATCCGTGCGGTGGAGCCCGTGGGAGGGCTTGCGGACGTCTTCTCTCACGCGTCATCACCGGGTCGCGGGATGTTCCCCGGACCCTTCGAAGGAACTGGCGACCCGACATCATTCATGAATCTTCAACTACGTACGGTGTGCCGAATGTTGAGCGTGCCCGGTCCTGCCTAGGGTGGATTTCATCCGATGATCATGCCGGTACGGAGCCGAAGTGACGGGCCGCCGGCGGCACAGTGTGAAGGACGCCATGAAGACAGGTTTCGCCCTCCCCCAGTTCCACCGCCAGGCGTACGGCATCGCCGAGACGGCCGCGTTCGCCTCCGCGATCGAGGAGGCCGGGGGTACCAGCCTGTGGGTGGGGGACCGCAACCTGGCCGCGGTCCGTCCGGTCGTGGGATACGGCGGGCAGGGCAACACCATCCCGGAGGAACTGAACCCCGCGGCGGACCCGTTCGTCCTCCTCGGCGTCGCCGCCGCCGCGACCAGCCGCGTGCTGCTGGGCTCCCATGTCCTCGTCGCCCCGCTCTACCCGCCCGTCCAGCTGGCCCGGTCGCTGACGACGATCGACCTGATCAGCGGCGGACGTCTGCTGCCCGGCTTCGGGGTCGGCTGGTCCCCCGAGGAGTACCAAGCGGCCGGCCTGGACTTCACCCGCCGCGGTGCCCGCATGGAGGAACTGCTCGACGCCCTCGACGCCATCTGGACCACCGACCCGGCGCGGTACGAGGGTGCGCAGCTCTCCGTGCCCGAGCACCACTCGCCGCTGAAGCCGGCGCGGAAGCCGCGTCCGCCCTTCTACCTGGGCGCGATGTCCGAGCGCGCCCTGCGCCGCGTCGCCCGACGCGGTGACGGCTGGCTGCCGCTGATCGTCGTCCCGAGTTACGTCGACGTCGACGGGCTCGTCGCGCAGCGCTCGCAGCTCGATGAACTGGCCCGCCGGGCCGGCCGTGATCCCCAGGCGATCGACACCGTGCTGCGGGTGAACATCGACGCCGGCACGAGCACGGAGCGGGTCGCCGACACGGTCAAGGAGGTCCACGAGCGGACGGGCATCGACCACTTCATGATCGACTCGATGTACGACGTGGACACCGTGGAGGGGTCCCTCGAGCACGCCCGGGAGATCCTCCGGCTCGTGGCGAAGGGCTGAGCCCGGATCGCTCCGGCGGCGACATGCCTTCCGGTGTCCGTCGACGCCGCCGGTGGGCATCCCTCTCTTCATCAGTGTGGTCACGATCGGTCTCCCGGCTGTCCGCACCCGGGCCCGTGGTGTGACATGGCCGGAACCATGTAGCACGATCGAGATCACGCACAAGAAGTAGGTCCTGAAGCGAGACGAACGAAAAGACGAGCAGGAAACAAGAAAAGGGAGAACCGTGGCACAAGCGAGGACCCAGAACCTACGCAGGATGGCCTCGACGGTGGCGTCCGGTGCCGACCCGCGGCAGGTGGCCGAAGAGGAGATCCGGCGGCGCACCGGGCGGCAGCAGGACCAGGGGCAGGACGGCTCCGGCAGGGATTCGTCCCCGCCGCAGGAAGAGGGCATGGACCCCGCCGACTTCCCGGCCGCCCGAGAACAGGGCGGCTCCATCGCCACGGTCATGCACCAGAAGACCGTCGCTCTCGACGAGGCCGGCGAAGCGCTCAACCAGAGCGAGCAGCAGCGCGAGGGCCGGGAGCAGGTCCATGCGATCTGCCCCATGGTGCTGCCGAAGGGCCGCTCCTTCCTGAGCATGCTGCCGGTGCTGTCGCTGCTCGTCCTGGGCGTGGTGGGAACCGCCGTCGTGTCCACCGTGGACGACAGCCCGCTGACCAACCCGCTCTTCGGGCTGCACTACTGGATCATCTCCGTGCTCGCGGTCCTGTTCGTGTGGTGGCGTCAGGGCATGGTGATGGTCCCGGACGGCTGCCAGGCGCTGATCACACGCTTCGGGAAGCTGGAGAAGGTCGTCGGCCCCGGCCGGGTGGTCCTGATCAGTCCGTGGAAGCGGGTCTCGTACATCCTCAACACCACCCGCGAGTACCCGTTCAACGCTCCGGTGCGCGAGGCCCCGACCAAGGGCGGCGTGAAGGCCTCGATCGACCTGTTCATCCAGTTCCGGATCAGTGACCCGACCGAGTTCGTCTACACGCTGGGTGCGGTACGCGGCTTCGAGGAGAAGCTCAGCAACGCCGTCAGCGAGACGATCCGCAGCCTCATCTACGAGCAGGAGGCGGCCGGGATCTACGACATGGTCGGCGAGGACACCGGCCGGCTCCTCGAGCAGCTGAACCAGCAGTTCCGGCCCGCGGTCGAACTGACCAACGCCAACATCACGCACGCCGAGCCGTCCGACCGCGCGTACCGCATGGACCTGGCCGCGCCGGAGATGGTGCGGATGGCGAAGGAGGCGTACACCCACGAGTACGCACTGATGCTCCGCAAGGAGCAGGACGAGGGCGACCTGAGCAAGGAACTGGCGACCAGCCACGAGACGCTCTCCGCCATCGAGGCCGACATCGCGCAGTACCAGGCACAGATGGACACCGCCGTGGAGCGTGAGACCAACCGCGCCCAGGCGCTGGCCCGTCAGCGCTACGTCCAGGCCGAGTCCGAGGCGAAGGCCAACGCGGCGCTGCTGGAGGCGCAGGCCCTCGACATCCGCGCGATGACCGCGGCCGAGGCTCCGGAGATCCTCGAGTACCGCTACCAGCAGCAGATCCTCGACACCCTCGAGCAGGTCGCCGACCGCCTGCCGCGCCTGGTGCGCATCGGAGGCTCGGTGGACGGCAGCGGTGCCGTCGGAGTCGACTTCCTGCAGCTGGCCCGGGAGCTGGTCGGCGAGCGCGGGGAGGAGTTGTTCACCGAGGCGGACATGGCCGCCGTACGGTCGCGGCTGACCGAGGTCGCCGACCGTATCGCCGGACGTCAGGCGGAGATCGGCACGCTGCTGGAGACCGAGCGGCCGACCGTCCCGTCGGCGCCGATCGGAGAGACGGCGGACACCGCGGGTACGGCGGACACCGCGGGCCGGACCGCCCAGCACCCTGCCGAGAAGCACGAGGACCCCGACGCCACCGACTTCTCCGAGGAGGCCGGTCAGTGAGTACCGCACGTATGAACCGCAGGTCGGTCATCTCCGAGGCGGTGGCGCCCTGGAGCGACATCGCCCAACTGCTGCGCGGCGGTGAGTCCGGCGCCCTCACCCCGGTCATCATCCCCCGCCACCGGCGCAGGCTGTGGTGGATGCTGCCGCTGTGGCTCGGCCTGTTCGCGCTCCTCACGGGCGTGATGCTGACCCTGCGCGAGGCGGATGCCGACGGCGCCGCGGACATCGCGTACGGCGCGCTCGCCACCCTCTCCTACGCCGCCGGGGTCGTCCTGCTCCTGGCCGGCGGGCTCTGGTGGTGGCGTTCCTCGATCGTCGAGATCGAGCAGGGCACCCACGGCGTCCTGACCCGCTACGGCGCGGTCACCGGCACTCTGGACGCCGGCCGCCACTACCTCTGGCACCCGTGGTCGAGGGTGGACTTCGTGGTCGACGTGGCCACCGAGATCCCGTATTCGGCCCCGGTGATGGCCTGCCCGACGCAGGAGAACGTCCCGCTGCGGTCGATCGAGTTCTTCCTGAAGTTCCGCATCACGGACGCGGTGCTGTTCGTCCGCACCATCGGCGCGGGCAACTTCGACCTGGTCCTGTCCAGCGCGGTGCAGGACGCCATCCGGCAGCGGGCGCGCAGAATGCGCACGGAGCGGGCGTACGACCTGCGCGGCTCGGACGTGGCCGACATGCAGGAGCTGCTCAACAGCCAGCTCTCGCGCTACGGCGTGCGCATCACCGGCTCCAACATCCCGGACGTCCAGCTGCCGACCCAGTACCAGCAGCACCTGGCCACCAGGGAGCGCATCGCCAAGGAGCGCACGGCGTACGAGCAGGAGTGGGGCCTGACCCGCAAGCGCCGTATCGACAGCCTGGGCATGGACATCGAGCGGGCGAAGAAGGTGCGCGACGCGCGCATCGTCGAGGTGAAGGCCGCGTTGAACAGGGCCCGTGAGCAGGTCGCCCAGCTGCTCGAGGAGCAGGAGACCAACGCCCAGCGGGTCCGTTTCGAGATCGAGACCCGCGGCCGCAGCGGCCTGATCTCCGCCGAGAACGAGGCCCGCGCGCAGCGCGCCCTCGCCCAGGCCTACCGCGACAACCGCGCGGTGCTGCAGTACGAACTGGCCCGTCGCCGCCTCGAGGTGGGAGCGGAACTGGTGCTGAAGGCACCGCAGCCGGTGGTCGTACGCACCGACGGGGGCAGCGGCGACCACTCCGCCCTCTCGACGCTGATCGCCGCACAACTGCTGCCGCGGATGGCGGGGCTGCCCGAGTCCGCGACGCCGCACTCCGACGGTGGAGGAGCGGACGGTGAGGCCTGAGGCCTGAAGCCTGAGGCGCGCGGCCTCGCGCGGTGCCGCGGCGAGGCGTGGGCACCCCCTCTCGAACGCGGTCAGAGGGTTTTTGTCGCCTCCCGGAAGGAGGGTGCGGATCCCGTCCCGGGCAGGGGCGGGATCCGCACCGCACCCAGCGCGTCAGCGCAGGAGGGGCCCCGCGGAGAGCGGAAGGAGGGCTTCGCCGGCGATGCCGAGGACGAGGGAGACGGCGCCGGCCGCGTAGGAGGTGACGGCGGCCCAGCGGCCCAGGACCGCATGGGTGCCGAGGGGCGCGGGCTCCGCGGTGGCGAAGAGGGGGGCGAGCCAGCGCAGGTAGTAGAAGAGGGAGGCGACGGTGTTGACGACGGCGAGGGCCGCGAGCCAGGTGTAGCCGCCGTCGATGACCGCGCTGAAGATCTCCAGCTTGCCGAGGAAGACGCCGCTGGGCGGGGTGCCGACCAGGCCGAGGAGGCAGACGACGAGGACGGCCGCGAGACCGGGGCGGTGGCGGGCGAGTCCGCGGTAGTCGGCCAGGGTGCGGGCGTGGGGGAGCTCGGCGACGACGGCGAAGGCGCCGAGGTGGGTGGCGGCGTAGGCGGCGAGGTAGAACAGCAGGCTCCTCTGGGCCAGGTCGGTGCGGGTGGCGACGGCGAGGGCCATGAGGAGGTAGCCGACCTGGCTGATGGTGGAGTAGGCGAGCAGGCGTTTGACGGAGGTCTGGAAGAACGCCGCGAGGTTCCCCAGGGTCATGGTGACGGCGGCGAGGACCGCGAGCAGCAGCGGCCAGTTGACGTCGCTGCCGGGGATCGCCTGGTGGAGCAGGCGGTAGCCGGCGATCAGGCCGCCGACCTTGGGGAGGGTGGTGACGTAGGCGGCGACCGGTGCGGGCGCGCCGTCGGTGACGTCGGGCACCCAGAAGTGGGCCGGGACCGCGCCGGTCTTGAACAGCAGTCCGGCGAGTACGCCGACGAGTCCGACGGCGACGAGGCCGTAGGGGGCGGTGGGCAGGGTGGTGTTCAGTTCGCGGTAGAGGGTTGCGTGGCCGGCCGCGTACAGGAGGGCGGTGCCGGCGAGCATGGTGGTGCCGAGCAGGGCGCCCATCAGGTAGTACTTCAGGGCGGCTTCGGTGCCGGAGGCGTCCTTGGCGAAGCCGGCGAGCGCGTATGCGGGGATGCCGGCGAGCAGGTAGGCGGCGAAGAGCATCAGCAGGTCGTTCGCGCCGGTCAGGGCCAGGGTGCCCGCCCCGGTCAGGCACAGCAGCACCCAGTACTCGGCCTCGCGTTTCTGGCCCCGTACGGTCTCCACGGACATGCCGATGATCAGCAGCAGGGCGGCGAGGACGATGAGACGGCCGACGCCGGTCGCGGTGTCGACGGCGAACGCGTCGGAGAACACGGTCTGTCCGCGGTCGGTGATCATGGTGACCGCGGTGGCCGCCAGCCCGGTCGCGCAGGCGGCGGCTGCCAGGAAGCCGATGATCCACTGGCGGCGGCGGGGCAGCCAGGAGCCGGCGAGCAGACCGGTGACGGCGGCGCCGACCAGGGAGAGTTCCGGGACGAGCGCGGTCAGGTTCTCGTTCACCGTGCCACCAGTCCGGTGAGGGTGCGGCCGGCCGGTTCGATGACGTCCAGGAGCCAGCGGGGTACGACGCCGATCACCAGCGCCAGGGCGAGCAGGGTGACGGTGGGCAGGGCCTCGTGGCGGTGCAGGTCCGCGATGCCGCCGGTGGGGATGGTCTGCGGCAGGCGCGGCACGCCGAGGAACAGGCGCCGCAGCGCGGTCAGGAACAGGGCCGCGGTGAGGAGGACCCCGGTCAGGGCGATGGCGGTGGCGACCGTCTGGGAGGCGAGGGAGCCGGTGAAGATCTGGAACTCGGCGATGAAGCCGGAGAAGCCGGGGATGCCGAGGCCGGCGAACGCGGCGACGCCGGTCACCGCCGCGAAACGCGGGGTGTGTGCGGCCAGGCCGGAGTAGGCGTCCATCGCGTACGTCCGTCCGCGGTCGTACAGCACGCCGCTGAGCAGGAACAGGGCGCCGGTGATCAGGCCGTGGCTGACCATCTGGGTGACCGCTCCGGTCACCGCCAGGGAGCGGGCCCGGGCATCGGTGCCCGCCAGGGTCCCGGCGGCGCCGACGGCGAGGACGACGTACCCCATGTGGTTGACCGACGTATAGGCGATCATGCGCTTGAAGTCGGTCTGCGCCAGCGCCACCAGGGCGCCGTAGACCACCGACACGGCACCGACGATCACGATGACCAGGGCGTAGTGGCGCCAGCTGCCGGGCAGCAGGGGCATCGCGATGCGGACGAAACCGTAGGTCCCCATTTTCAGCAGGATCCCGGCCAGGATCGCCGAGCCGGCGGCGGGGGCGTCGGTGTGCGCGGGCGGCAGCCAGGTGTGGAAGGGCACGGTCGGTGTCTTGACCGCCAGGCCGACGCCGATCGCCAGCAGGACGAGACCGGCGTACAGGCCGTGCCCGGCCAGCGGATTGGCACTGGTGAGGTCCACGATGTCGAAGGTGTGCGGGGCGGCGGCCAGGTAGAGGCCGATGAAGCCGAGCAGCAGGGCGAGGGAACCGCTGAAGGTGTAGAGGAAGAACTTCAGCGCCGTCGCGCGAGCGCGTCCGCCGTGGCCCCAGCCGGCGATGACGAAGAACATGCCGACGATGGACAGGTCGAAGAAGACGAAGAACAGGATGAGGTCGAGGGCGACGAACAGGCCGACGCTGACGGTCTGCAGAAAGAGGAACAGGCACACGTACGAGCGCACCCGCCGCCTCTCCTTCAGCGAGTACACGGCGACGGCCAGGAACAGCAGGCAGGTCAGCGCCACCAGGGGCAGGGACAGCCCGTCGACGCCCACGTGGTAGCCGACCCCGGCACTGGGGATCCAGCGCGCCCGCTGCTCGTACTGCATCCCTCCGCCGGTGTCGAAGCCCGCCCACAGCGCGACGACCAGGGCCAGGTCGGCGGCGGCGGTGGCGATCCAGACCCAGACGTACGCCCGGTCGGGGACGGCGCGCGGCAGGAGCGGCAGCACCGCGCACACCACCAGCGGCAGGAAGGTGACAACGCTCAGCACAGGGGTTACCTCACCAACAGGATGATCAGGACCAGTACGGCGAAGCCGACGGCGGCCTGCGCGTAGTACTGGTGCAGCAGTCCGGTCTGCGGGCGGCGCGCCCATCGGCCCAGGTGCCGGGCGCCCGAGGCGACCGAGCGGACGGCGGAGTCGATGCCGCCGTCGTCCACGCGGCGGGCGAGCCGGGCGGCCGCGAGCCCGCCGCGCGCCGTCTGCCGCACGGCGGAGTCGATGCCGCCGTCGTCCAGACGGCGGGCGAGCCGGGCCGCCGCGAGCCCTCCGCGCGCCGTCTGCCGCACGGCGCCGTCGACGACGCGGTCGTCGAAGAGGGCCAGAGCCCGTGCCAGCCCGAGCACGGGCCGGACCACGACGGCCTGCGCGGCCCGCTCCAGGTACAGCCATCCTTCGGCCCCTCGCACGGCGGCGCCGGGCACGGGCGCCGGTCGGGACGCCCACCACCACGCCAGACCGGCGGCGGTGAGCGCGACGCCGGCGGACAGGCCCAGCTCCCACGGCTCGGGGGACGGCTCGCCCGGGTCGCCGACCAGTTGCTTCAGCCACGACGCAGGCCCCGGCAGGGCCAGCACCCCCAGGGCGGCCGAGGCGAGGGTGAGGGCGAGGAGCGGAACGGGTGGCGTACGGGCGGTGCGGGTCCCCGGCCGCTCGGTGTCGTATCCGGACTCCGGGTGCGCGGGCAGGGGCCGGGTGACGTACCAGACGGCTTTGACGCTGTAGACGGCGGCGACGGCCGCCGCCGCCAGCCCCACGGCGTACAGACCGGTCGCCTCGGCGCGGGCGGCGGCGAGGACTTCGTCCTTGGCCGCCCACAGCGACAGGGGCGGCAGCCCGGCCAGGGTGAGCGCGCAGACGGTGAAGGCCGTGCCGACCAGGCGGTGGGAACGCGCCGCGCCGCTCAGGGCGGGCAGTTGCCTGGTGCCCAGCGCGGTCAGCCAGGCGCCCGCGGCGAGGAAGAGCCCCGACTTGGTGGCGGCGTGGGCGACGAGCTGGGTGGTGCCGGCGGCGACTCCGCCACTGCCGGCGGCCAGCACCATGAAGCCGATCTGCGCGGAGGTGGAGGCCGCGAGCAGTTGTTTGAGGTCCCTCTGGGCCACGGCGACCACGCCCAGGGCCAGGGCGGTGACCGCTCCGGTCCAGGCGACCAGCGGACCGGCCCAGCCGGTGGCGGCCAGCAGCGGGTGCAGACGCAGGAGCAGGTAGGCGCCGGCGGCGACCATGGTGGCCGAGTGGAGCAGCGCGGAGACGGGACCAGGACCCTGCATGGCCCGCGACAACCAGAAGGAGAACGGCAGTTGCGCGGATTTTCCCAGGGCGGCCGCGACGACGCCCGCGGTGGTCAGGTGCAGCCACGGCGAACCGGCGTGCGGCAGGGCGTCCAGGCGCAGTGAGCCGATGCCCGCGGCCATGGCGGCGCCGGCGGCCAGGTACAGGCCGAGGTCGGCGGCGCGGGTGGTGAGGAACGCGACGTCGGCGGCTTGCGCCCGTTCGGGCTGGTGCCACCAGTAGCCGATCAGCGCCCAGCTGGTGGCGCCCATCACCTCCCAGGCCATCAGCAGCAGCGGCAGCGTGGTCGCCGTGACGGTGACGAGCATGGCGCCGGCGAAGACCAGCATCAGTCCGAAGAAGCGGCCCTGGTTCTCGGTGGCGGTGAACTCGCCCACGGCGAAGGCGAGGACGGCCGTGGTGACGGCGGCGACGGTGACCACCATCACCGCGGACAGACCGTCCACCGCCAGCCCCGCCCGCATCCCGGCGAACAGCGGCGCGTCGTCCTTCGGCCGGGTCGCCGCGGCGGCGACGGCCACGCCCAGCGTCGCCACGGCCACCACCACACCGAGGGCGGGAACACCGCGTCGGCGGCGGGGCCCTGCCAGAGCGAGCACCGCGCCCCCACCCAGGGGAAGGGCGATCAGCAGCCATACCAAGCCGTTCATCCCTTCAGTTCCCCTGCCATGTCGGTCATGTCGACCTGGCGGGCGCGGTAGATGGCGGTGGTGACGGCGAAGCCCACGGCCATCTCCACCGCCATCGCCACCACGGCCGCCACGATCACCACCTGACCACTCGCGGCGGCCGGGGAGAGGAAGTGCCAGAAGCAGGCGGCGGCCACGATGATCCCGCCGATCATCAGCTCGATCCCCATCATGATCATGACGATGGACTGCTGGGAGAGCGCGCCGAACAGACCGGTGCAGAACAACCCGGCGGCGAGGACCAGCAGGAGTTCGAACGTCATCGGCCCACGCCCCCGCCGGCCGGGTCGTTCGCGGGCCTTTGCCCGAGGTCGTCGCCGAAGCGGTCGTAACGGCCCCGCCGGGTGGCGAGCACGGTGGAACCGACCATGGTGGCCAGCAGGACGAACCCGAGGGTGACCATGGTGAGCATCTGCTCTTCCATCAGGGACATGCCGACCTGGAAGGTCGTGTCCGCCGGTCGGGTGCCCGCGCGGTCGGGCCACTGCACCAGGAAGACCCCCGCGACCAGGGCGGCGAACACGACGCCGCTGACGGCCGACGCGCCGCGCTTGTTGTGCAGCATCGACATCGGCATCAGGCCGGCCGGGTTCATCATGTAAGCGATCATGAAAACGGCCATGATCACCATCTCCATGACCATCATCAGCACGATCACCACTCCCAGGTACGGCAGTCCCAGCACCGTCACCACGCCCCCCACGCAGACCAGCGACGCCAGCAGCGCGAAGGTGACCCGGGCCATCGAGTCCAGCGTGAACACCAGAACGCCGAAGACGAGGGCAAGCGGACCCAGCACCCACAGCAGCACCGTGCCCATCATGCCCATGACGTGGTCCTTTCCTAGAGGGTGAGATTGACCAGGGCCGGCACCAGGGCCTGGAGGACGGCCAGCGGAAGAAGCACCACCCAGGCCAACTCCACGTACCGGTCGGCGCGGACCACCGGCAGCCGCTGCAGCACCCACACCAGCACCGCCAGCACCGCCAGCGTCTTGACCAGGGACCAGGACCAGGCCGGCAGGCCAGGTCCGGCCCCGCCGCCCAGGAACAGCGGCACCGCCATCGCCGCCCCGGCCGCCAGCCACAGCCACCGCCCGGCCTGCAGCAACAGCCGGTCCACCCCGGACGTCTCCCCCAGCACGCCGCCGGCCACGTCCCGCCCGGCCGGGTAGGCGAACGGCCCCAGGAAACTGAAGGCCAGTACGCCGGCCAGGTAGACGGCGAAGGCGAACGGCATCCACACCGCGTACCACAGGCCGTGCTGGGCGCCGGCGATGTCGCCCACCCGCAGCGACCGGGCGCCGGTGGCGGCCGAGATCAGCGCGAACATCAGCGGCAGCTCGTACGCCAGGCCCTGGGCGAGGAAGCGGTAACCGCCGACCAGGGAGAACGCCGAGTCGGGACCCCAGCCGGCCAGCCACAGCCCGGCCCAGGTCAGCACCTCCATGGCGTTGAACCACACCACCCCGACCGACAGGTCGGCGACGGCGTGGTCCCCGAACGGGATCACCAGCGTGGACAGCACCGCGGCCACCGGCACGGTGACCACCCCCAGCCGCCACAGCAGCCGGTCCGGTGCGGGCAGCCGCCGCGGCTGGGCCAGCAGCGCCCGCGGCACACCCAGAAGCGGCCGCACCGCAGTTCCCGGGGTGACCGGCCGGCCCGCGCTGCGGGCCTCCAGCGCCGCGTTGCCGGCCACGGCCAGCACCGCGAAGCCGAGCAGCATCGCCGGGGCGGCCAGCAGCGTCCACCACGGTCCCGCCTCAGCCACGGACCACCTCCGACGAGCGGCCGGCCAGCTCGTCAGGGTCCGGGTCGAGGCTGGCGACGACGAGACGGGCCGCGCCCAGCTCGGCCCCCACCAGCAGGCGGGGAAGCAGCTCGGCCAGGGCGGCCGACGGCGGGCGGCCGGCGTCCCACCGGCCGCGCGGGCTCTCCCGTACCGCAGGATCGAGGGGTGCTGTCCCGCCCAACTGCCGCACGTCGTCCACGACGTCGGTGAGCCACTGCCGGTAGCGGGCCGGTACGTCCCCGCCGGCCCGTGCGGCCGGGCCGGTGACACCGGCGGCCCGGGCGTCGGCCGCGCTCAGCAGGCCGACACCGCGCGTCAGCCAGTACAGGGTCCGTGACCGTCCGACCCGCCGGGCGAAGCGCTCCACTCGGGGCAGGACCACCGAGGCGGGTGCCCCCTCCAGCAGGTCGTCACGCAGCCGCCCGGCCGTCACCGCCTCGGCGGGCCAGCCGACGACGGACAGCAGCCGGCCCAGACTGTCCAGGTGCGCCGCCGCCCGCCGCCGGGCGGCCTGCCCCGTACTCACCGGCTCGCCTGCCGCGGCCCGGCTCCAGGGCCGGGACCAGAAAGGATCGGCCGGCCTCCCGGCGGGCGGCTCGTCGAGGTCGGCCTGCTGGACGACGTCGCCCTGCAGCACCACACGGAGGGTCAGCCCCGCGGGCCAGTCGGCCAGGAACGGCCCCAGCGGCACGTGCAGACGGTCCAACGTCAGGCCGTCACGGTCCTCGCCCCGCTCGGCCATCGGCAACCCGCCCGGCATCTCCATGCCCCCGTTTCCACGGCCGCCGTGTCCGCCGCCGTGGCCCGCGTGTCCGTTGTGGCCGCCGTGCTCCGCCCCGCCGTCGTGGCCCTGCTCCGACGCGTCAGGTGGGTCCTGGTGACCGGCACGGTCGTCGTCGTGGCCTTCGTGGTGCGCGTCACCGTCCTCGTGCTCCTCGCCCTGGCCACCGCCGTGCGGGGCGTCTTCGCGGTGCCCGTTCCCGCGGGCGGTCCGGCGGGCGTCGGCGCGCTGACGGTCCGGTGCACCCAGCCGGGCGCTGCCGGCATCGAGCATCGACGGCACTTCGTCAGCCGTCGCCGCTCGCACGCGTGCACGGGGCTGCGGCATGTCCTGCCACAGCCGCTCCAGTGCCGACCGCAGCCGCGGGCAGTCAGGGCCCGCGACGACCATCAGGTCGGCCCCGGCGGGAGTGGAAGCCGGCGGCCAGTCCCGTGACCGCAGCTCGTTCTCGGCTGCCAGCCGCACCGGCGTCCCGCCCGGAGTGGTCACCAGCAGCACGCGCGGCCGGGCCGCGGCCACGCGCAGCAGGACGGCTGTCAGGTCCATCGCAGTGCTCCCTCCCGCCACGCGTAGACGACTCCGGTGAGCAGGACGCCGAGGAAGACGAACATCTCGATCACCGCGCTGGGCCCCATCACGGAGATGACGAGCGTCCACGGGTACATGAAGACCATCTCCATGTCGAAGGCGAGGAAGAGCATCGTCACCGTGTACCAGCGCACATGGAACCGGCTCACCGCATGCTCGCCGGGCTCCAGACCCGACCCGAACGGCTGTGCGGCCAGCGGAGTCCGCGCCACCCGCAGCGCCCACGCGGCCCCGTACAGCCCGGCGACGGCCAGCGCAGCGACGCCCAGGAGGGACAGTGCGGCCGCGAAGCCACTCACCTTCTTGTCCCACCGCCCGCCACCGCACCCGGCGCACGAGGGGGCACACGTCCTGTCGAACTCCCGGTCGGCGGGACTTCTGCTCGTGCCATCCCGTGTCGCTCCCTTCCGTCCGCGTCGTCCCGCCGCTCACCCCGGGGGACAGGACCAATCCGAGGGGGTTGTGCGGCAGCCAAAGCGGTTACCCGCACGGCCGCCCTGTCCGGTGTCCGTCCGAGCATCACGGCCGCGGTGGCTGAGGCCCGGCCGCCACGCTGGACGGCCGGTGAACCGGCACCGCAAGGACCAACCCGCTCGAGCAGCCTGCCGACCGGACGGGCGCGCCGCGGGCGTCACCGCCGTGCGAGCGGCGTCGGCACCGGGCTGCGGGTCCACTTCGCGGACCCGCACAGCCCCTGGCCACGAGGCCCCGGCGAGAACACCGGCGGACTGCTGCGCCAGTGCTCCCCGAGGGCGCTGACCCGCCGCGGCCGCGGCCGTACGGCAGCGTGTGAAGGACTTCGCAGCCGTGCCGGTCGCTGTGCCGTGGGACGGCCCACGCCCGGCCGGGACGCCGGTGGAGGCCGAGCACCGGCGTCCCGGGACGTACAACCTCCTGGTGACGGGCGGGAGCCTGGGGCGGTCAGCCGGAACCACTTCGACTCCTGCGTCCGGAGACCGGCGAGTCGGTCGTGTCCCCGGCCCGGTGGCCCGGCCACTCGAACCCGGGCTGCGCGCTCCGGAAGCGCGCGTGCTTCCCGTCCCGCGCCGGCGCGCGGCAGCACCGCCGTCGACGCGCTCTTCGCGCAACCCGGAGACCGGCAAGAGTCCGGTCCCGGCCCACATCCCCGGAGAAGCCCCACAGATGCCCCCGCCCCCTTCCGAACCAGCGTTTCACCCGGTCGGGAAGGGGCGGGGCGTTTGTCGATCAAGTCGCGGAAGGGACCGGCGAACGCGGTGGCCTGCGCCCACGGGTGGTTGACGGTCGCCGACCTGCGGCAGTGGCCTCTCGGCTGTTTCACGCTCGTGTCCGTCGAGGCAGCCCGAAGTTCCCGTAGTCCCAGGAGGCCCCACTGCCGACAGCCGTTCTCTCGGCGCTGCGGCGTCTGCGCTGCCGCCTTCCGCCACCACCGGCACGACCGACAACTGAGGGAAGAAGGGCCGCCTGGATCCGGCGACGTAGTGCCAGTGCCACCGGCGGTGCGCGCCCACGAGAGCGATGACGCGGGCCCGGTGGGGCGAAGCGGGCGAGGGCGGGATCACCCGCACCTCCCGGGTGCGCTGCTTCGTCCCGCCGCGGAGCCCGCCGCCCTGCCGAGCCCCCCGTACAGGGCGTATTCCTCCAGCATCCGGCGGGCCGCGTGCCCGGCCCTCAGCGATTCACCGGCCATGTACGACTCCCCGGCGCGCAGGGCCTCGGACCGGGCCGCCGAGGACAGGACCGTGCCCGTTCGTCCGACACCACCGAACTGGAAGTCGAGCTGGGTCGCGTAGCACTGTGCTGCGGCGGTCTTGTCCGCCAGGACGGCGCCGATGTCGACTGTCACCTCACTCGTCCCGTTGGGCATGCCGTGCCGGGCCCCGGTCTCCGGCTGCGGCGCCCGGACGGCATAGGGCATGTCGCGCCACCAGCCGATCCGCGGGGACGGTGCGGCGGCGGCGACCGCCCGGGCGGTGAGGACGTGGTCGACGTGGCCGCCGATGCCCTGGGGAGCGAGAACGAGGTCCGCCGACGCGACGTGGTGGTGGAGCAGTCGCCGCAGCTCTGCTTCCGCGGTGTCGTCGGGGCGGGGAGGCCGGAAAAGCTTCGACGGACTGTCGTAGCCGCGGTGCGGGGCCTCGGGCAGAGGGAGATGGACCGGTCGGAGGGTGCCCAGCCGCTGCTGGGCGGCCCTGTCCTCCGCGCGGCGCAGGGCCATGTAGTCCACGTCGGGAGGAAGTCCTTTGTCGAGCTGGGTGGACAGCGCGAAGGGGCAGGGACCGTCGACCGACGCGGTGAAGCAGGTGACCACCCGGACGTGCCAGCCCGTCCGGGACAGCAGCGCCAGTACGCCTCCCGCGGAGAAGACCGCGTCATCCAGGTGCGGGCTGACGGCGACGGCGGTCCGGACGCCTGCGACGCCTGGAACGGGCGGCATCACAGCAGGTGGGGTTCGCGGCGGAACCGGCAGGACAGGTCCACGACGGATGCCGTGCCGTCGCCGGCCCGGGTCTCCCCGGTCGTCGTTCCGGCCGGCCGCGCGGCGCGCACCTCCTCGTACACGCCGCAGATGCGCGCGGCGGCCACCGGCCACGACCACCGGGTCCGCACCTGCCGCAGCGCCGTGCGCGCGAGGCGGTCGCGCAGCGGCGCGTCGTCCACCATCCGGCCGACTGCCTCGGCCAGGGCGTGGGGGTCGCGTGGCGGCACCAGCAGCCCGTTGAAACCGTCCCGTACGCAGTCCACCACGCCGACCACGTCGGTGGACACCACGGGCAGTCCGCTGGCCATCGCTTCCAGAATGGTGTTGGAAAAACCCTCGGCCCAGGTGGGGCTGACGAAGACATCCCCCGTGCGGTAGACGGCGGGGGCGTCGTGGTAGCCGGTGGGGCCGAGAATCTCCACGGTGCCGGCCAGGCCGAGCTGTCGTGCCCGGTGGGCCAGCCGGTCCAGGTCGGGGCCGGTACCGGAGAAGCGCAGCCGTAGCCGCCTTCCCCCGGCGTGAAGAAGCCGGACCGCTTCCAGCAGGTCCAGGACGCCTTTGCGGACATCGATCCGACCGTGGTAGATCAGCACCGGCGGATCGCCGAGAGCCCCTGGCCGCCGTTCGGGTGCGGGGCTGAAGAGATCGGTGTCGGTGGCTCCGGGGACCACGGTGAAGCGCTCGGCCGCCATGTGATGGCGGGCGGCGACCGCGTCCCTGAAGGACGACGAGCCGATCAGGAGGGCCGGGGCGTCCCGCAGCACCCGGCGGATCGCCGTGCGGTGGGTGGTGCAGCAGGTGCCGACCCAGTGGCCGTCGCCGCCCTGGATGGAGACCACGGCGGGGACTCCGAGCCGCTCGGAGGCCTCCAGTACGGCCAGCCCCGTCGGGTAGCCGTACTGGGCGTGCAGGACGTCCAGCGGCTCGCGGGCGTGCAGGCCGGCGACCGTGTCGCGCAGTGCGGCGACGTCGGCTTCGAAGTCCGCCGGCATCCCGTCGCCCACGGCCTGTTCACCCCGGGATTCCAGCGCCACCAGGCGCACACCGTCGGGAACCCGCTCGGGCGGGGGAGGACCGCCGCCGTAGACGGCGCTGCCCTGGCGGTCACCACGGTACTGCGACACCAGGGTGACCTCGTGACCTGCCGCGGTCAGGGCCCGCAGCAGGTTCTCCGCGTAGGCGCTCATGCCCGACACGGCCGGCCAGTAGCGCCGTGAGACGAAGCAGATCCTCATCGCGCTCCCTGCGGTGCGCCGACGTCGCGCGGGACGGGGGAGTGCGAGGGACCGCCGGCTCCCGCGCCCTCGGCGCGGCGCAGCGCCTCGAGCGCGGAACCCGCCAGGGTGTCGGCACGGTGTGCGTCGCGGGACAGTTCCAGGCTCACCAGCCCGTCGTACCGCACGGCGCGCAGCGCGCCGAGGACGGCGGGCAGGTCCATGTCGCCCTCGCCCGGGGCGCGGTGCTCGTGCCGGCCGTACGGCATGTCCTCCACGGCGACCGCGCCGAGGTCCCCGGCGTGCCGCACCACCGCCTGATCCGGTGTCAGATCTCCGGTGACCAGGCAATGACCGGTGTCCAGGGCCAGACGCAGGCCGGGGACGAGAGCCGCCAGCAGGCAGTAGCCGGCGCAGTCCTCGACGAGCATGCCCGGCTCGGGTTCGAAGGCCGCCACGACGCCCCGTTCGGCCGCGTACGCGGTGACGGCGCGCGCCCCCTCCACCAGGTGGCTCCACGCCGTCCTGCCGGGGGCGGTGTCCGTGCCCGCCGCCGGGACGCCCGCCCAGAACGAGACCGCCTCACCGCCCAGGTCGGCGGCGATGTCCACACACAGGCGCAGGAACGCCAGGCGGCGGGCCCGGCCCGCAGGGTCGGCGGTGATCAGCGTCGGCTCGTGCTTGTGCCGCGGGTCCAGCAGGAAGCGCGCTCCGGTCTCCACCGTGCTGTCCAGGTCCAGGCGGTCCAGGCGGCGGGCCAGCGACGCCGTGCGGGCGGCCAGATCCGGTGCGAACGGGTCGTGGTGGGCCACGTCCACGGTGAGCGCGACGCCGTCGTACCCGCTGTCGGCCAGCAGGGCCAGCGCGTCGTGCAGACGGTGCGAGGTCATGCCGTTGGTGTTGTAGGCGTAGCGCAGCCTGTCGGCGGAGGGTGTGGTCATCGGGGCGCTCCTGCGGTGGTGCGGGCCAGTGCGTGCCGGTCGGGTTCGCGGTAGAGGGGGTACAGCGCCCCCACCGCCGCCCGCGCGGCCTCGGTGTCGAACCAGGCCGGACCGCCGAGGCGTTCGCGCGCCCCGGGCGTCAGGTGCACCGGCCGTGCTCCGGGGTGGGGAAGGGGCCCCACTCCGGCCAGCGGGTGCCCGCGTTCCATGAGCCTGCGGATTCCGCGTTCGCCGATCCTCGCGTAGGTCATGGTCTCCACCTCCATGCCGGGGACGAGCACCTTGACCGCGTGAGCCCCGCGGCCGTCCGCCTCGATCACCAGGACGTCGAAGTCCGCCAGGCGCAGCAGCAGGTCCTCGAGAAGAACGCCGGGGTCGTCGAGTGAGCCGGACGGCACGGTCGGCAGGGAGGAGAAGGACACGGTGGACCGCCGGGACAGCACGGCGGGCTCCAGCAGCTCCCGCAGCCGCCGGGCGTCCAGGGAGACCCAGGCCCGCATGGCCGACAGCGCTCTGGGCTCCTGTTCCGTCAGGGGCGAGGACAGCTCGCGTTCGAGGTACCCGGGCGGGGCGATGCGGGCGACCGTCTCCAGGGAACCGTGGGAGAACACTTTTCGCGCGCGGGAGGAGACGTACTCCGTCAGAGCCTTGCGCAACGCCGTCTCGCGGTCCGGGTGGGCGGCCTCGCCGCACGCGGTGAGCGCCAGCGCTGCCGCGCCCTCGCGCGTTCCCGAGGTCTCGTCCGTGCCGACGACGTGGACGTCGGCCAGGCCGAACTGGGTGGAGGCCAGCTTGGGCAGCACCTCGATGCCGACCTCCCGGAGCCGGTCGAGGAGGCGGCGGGTGACCGGGTCGTTCACCTCGTCCAGGTCGACGACCACGCCCTGGTCCATCGCGCGGTGCGCGGTGGCGTTGCCGTCACGCTGGAGAATCTCCAGCAGCGCGTGGGACAGGGCCCGTTCCCGGGTGTCTCCGGCTCCCAGCCCGTTGGTGACCGGTGTGGTCAGCCAGCCCCCGGGTGGCGGGCCGCCCGGCAGGTCGAAGCCGCAGGAGGCGGCGAACTCGGCGGGCACCACGACCTCCTCACCGGTGCGGTGGCGGCGCGCGGGCACCCAGTCCAGGGGGCGCTCGGGGCCGTAGTCCGCGCCGGCCGGCAGCACGAGGCCGACCGGGTCGGCGACCCGGTCCCGGCCTCGTTCGCGCACCAGTTCCGCGTAGGAGGCGCGACGGCGTTCGGTGCGGGCCATGTGCCGTGCGAGCAGGACTCCCTCGGCGAGTTCGCCGTAGGCGCCGATACGGGCCCGGGTGAGGTCCGCTCCGTATCCACAGCCGCTCTTGCGGACGCCGGCCGCGTCCAGGTGGTCGGCCGAGACGACCGGCAGACCGGTGCGGTCGGCCGCGCCGATGTCGAAGTCCTGCTGTCGGCCGGGGGCCAGCGCGTCCCGGTAGGCCCGTACCACCGGGTGTTCGGCGGCGGCGCTCACCGGTCGCCTCCCAGCCGGAGGGCGGCCGTGCCGGGCCGGCCGGCCAGCTGGTGGTCGAACAGGCGCAGGACGTCCGTGGTGGTCACCGGGGCGGCGAACTCGAAGGGAGTGGCCACCGCCTCGAAGTCCAGTGCGCCGATCACCGACCGGTAGTGGCGCACCTCGTCGTGGGAGAGAGGTATCCGGGCGTGGTAGGCCTTGTGGCAGGACAGGGCCCGCGGCGCGGTGCCGTCCAGGTCGACCTTGAGGGCGTCGCCGCAGAAGAGGATCTTCCGGCGTTCGTCGTGCAGCACGCAGTGGCCGGGGAAGTGGCCTCCGGTGCGGTGCACGGTCAGGCCGGGCGCCAGCTCGAGGCGCTCGTCCACCGGCCAGGTGACCCGGAACGCCTTCGTCCACGGCAGGTCCTGTACGCCGACGGCCACCACCTCAGGGGCGAAACGGCGCTGGAGCTGCCACAGGGCGCCGTAGCCGTGAACGTGACTGGCGCCCAGCCGGGTGACGCCGCCGAGGCGTTCGATCTCGGCCAGCGCGTCGGGCGGGTAGTAGGGGGCGCCTTCCCAGGCGACGTTGCCGCCGTCGGCCTCGATCAGCCAGCCCGTCGAACCCAGGCCGAAGGCCGGCGAAGCACGGAATCCGGTCACGCCCGGCGCGGGCCGGTACCAGTCTGCGACCAGGAGGGCGTCGACCCTCTTCTCGTCGCAGAGGTCCCAGCCCTCCTCGGGCAGTGCGTTGCGCACGTCGCAGCAGACCGGGCAGGCGGGTGGGGTGGTGAACCACTGCTGCCAGTGTCCGCAGTGGGTGCAGGCGTACATCGACAGGGTCATCGTCGGCCTTCCTCGGCGGTGAACGGGACCGGCGGCAGGGACGTGTCCGGCGCGCAGCGCGCGCGGGCGCGGGACAGCGCCTCGAGCAGCAGCCGGTGCAGGGCCAGGTCGCGGTGCAGCGGCCACGGCCAGGTCCGCCGCACCGGGCAGCCGGCGCGCACCGCGAGTGCGGCCGCGGAGAACCTTCCGATCTGGAGGGCGAAGGGGGACGCGTCGGTGTCGAACGGCACGGGCACGCGGCGCGCGGTGTCCGCGCCGGTGAGCCACAACCGCCCCCCGGGGTCCTGGCCGAGTGTGTCGACGGCGGTCAGCTGCCCGAGGGTGCCGACGATCTCGAGCCGGCGGCGGGGCAGCGTGTCCGGGGTGTTGTAGGCGACGTGCAGGCCGACCAGGACCGCGTCACCGGTGCGGCCGGCCAGTACGGCGCCGTCGTCGACCGGATAGGGGTGGACGCGGTGCTGCACCAGCGCCGTCAACTCCGCCACGTCGTCCCCTCCGAGCAGGACACCCACCAGGTCCAGTCCGTGCGGTGCGAGGTCCAGGGCGGCCCCGCCGCCCGCCCGCGCCGGATCGACGCGCCAGTTGTCGTACGGGCGGCCGTCCGGCGACCAGGCGGGCGGCAGCCAGCAGCTGTAGGTGATCCGCACCGCCGTGACCGTTCCCAGGGCCCCGGAGGCCACCACCTCCCGCGCGGCCTGGTGTGCCGGGTGGAAACGCTGGTCGTAGGCGGTCGCCGCCAGAATCCCCGCCCGGTCACAGGCGGCGACCAGCCGCTCGGCGTCGGCGATGCCGGCGGCCAGCGGCTTCTCGCACAGCACCGCGGCCCCCGCCGCCGCGGCCGCCGCCGCCGCGGGGCGGTGGGCGTGGTTGGGCGTCGCGACGTACACCGCTTCGGGCCGGTGCACGGCCAGCAGGGAGGTGAGGTCGGCGGCGGTCCGGGCACCGGGCGCCCGGGCCGCCAGCCGGGCGGCGGCCGCCGGATCGGTGTCGGTCACGGCGACGAGACGGGGCGACGGGCCGCCGGCCCCGTGGTCGGCGGCCGCCAGCAGTCCGGGCAGGAAGTGGTCCCGGGCCACCCAGCCGCAGCCGGCGACCGCCCAGCGGCACCCGGCGGCGGGAGCGGCCTGCCCGTTCGCCGCGTTCACCATCGCTCCGGAAGGTCCACAAGCACCCGGCGGCGGGCCAGATCGGCCACCTGCGGCGTCAGCCGTCCGGCCCGGGCGTCGGCGAGCAGGGCGGGGGAGAGGTCGACGCGGTCGGGCAGGTAGGTGCGGGCGGCGGGTCCGTACTCGTCCCGCCAGCGTTCCCCGGGCCAGCGCAGCAGACCGTCGTGGTACAGCGGGTTGGGACGCAGGGACCGCCCGGGGACGGGCCGGTCGGGGGAGAGGGGGCCGCGCACGGGCGGCGGAGGCGGGATGCTCACCAGGGCCATGGCCTCGCAGCCGGCCAGCTCCCCGGCTCCCTGCGACCGGGGGAGTGTCCCGTCCAGTGCGGCGCGGGTCAGGTCGGCGTCGTCGTAGCAGACCGCCCCCGGCAGCAGCGCGCGCCATCCGGCCGGATCCAGCGGGAGGCCGGCGGTCGGCCCGTCCACGAGGGAGTTGTGGCAGTGGCCCAGGACGACACCGCCACCGCCGGCGTACGCCAGCGCACGCCGTACCACCTCCTCTTTGCGCGGCAGGAAGTACAGGGCGTCGTGGCAGGCCACGTAGGCGGGGCGGTCCGGAGGGCGCAGCGGCCACGGCGCGGTGACGTCGGCGCACACCAGCCGTGCCCCGGGGACGACGAAGCGGCGGGCCAGCCACAGTTTGGCGAAGACCACGTCGATTCCGGTCACGTCACGGTGCCCGCGCAGCCGCAGTTCCCGCAGCAGGTGCCCGGCGCCGCACGCCAGTTCCAGCACCGGCAGACCGCCGGGGGAGTGCCGTGCGGTCAGGGCGAGCACAGCCAGCCAGGTCGGATCGCTCCACCGGTGCAGGAAGTACGCCCCGACCCTGCCCATGCCCAGCAGCGTCACCGCTTCGCGCAGGGTGGCCGACCTCAGCGCGGTACGCACATCGCCCAGGGACGGGGCCGGGCCGTCCCACCAGTCGTCGGTGTCGGCGAGCAGGACGAGCGCGGCACCGTCCGGATCGCCCTCCTCGATGCGGCGCACCGCCCGCCGACGCAGTTCCTCGCGGCCGGTGCGCAGCCAGGGGATGCCCGCCACGACGGGCCAGCGCCGTTCGCCGTCGGACAGCAGCCCGGGACCGCAGGCCCGCAGCGGGGCCCCGTTGCCGGGGCTGACCAGGCCGGCCGTGCCCGGCCCCGCCGCGCCGCCCGTCCGCTCTTCGGCCGCCGCGGGGCCGGCTGTCGCGTTGCCGGTCGCCGCGTGGCCCGCCGGGCCCCTCACGCCGTCTCCGCCGCGTCCAGCACCGCCCGGTGGAAGCCGGACACCGCGCAGGGGTGCACCAGGTCCAAGTCCTCCAGGGCCTGCTCGGCGGTGAAGGCGGCGGCTCGCGCGTGGTGGCGGACCTGCAGCACACGGTCGAGCACGTCGGCGGCGTGGAAAGCCCGTGCGGCCGGGGCGTCGGCCCCCTCGCGCAGAGCGAGCAGCGGCTCCACACGCGCGGTGAGAGCCCCGGGCAGGTCGGCGAGTCGCTGTCGCGTCAGCCGCGCGAGCACCGTGGGCAGGTGCCGGCCCAGCAGTTCCTCCCCGGTGAAGCCCGCGTCGGGCAGCACGGCGTTGTGCAGGTGGTGGGCCAGGCCGAGCAGGAAGACGTCGCCGGGAGCGGCGTCGAAGGGCTCGGCCAGCAGCACTCCGTAGACGGCCACCGCCCAGCAGTGGTCGCCGTGGCTCTCGGGCGGCTCGACCATCAGCCGCGGTCGTCCCGGACACGTGGCGCCCGCCCGGGGCTGGGCGCACAGCGCAGCCGCGAACCCGGGAGCCGCATCCGTGCCGCACGGGTCCCGCACCAGGTCGGGCAGTGCCCCGACCAGCAGACCGGCCGTCACCGGGTCCAGCCGGTCCGCGTGCTGGGCGACGGACCGCTCCAGCACGGCCACCGCGTCCCCGGCCGTCAGCCCGCACCGTCGCAGCACCGGGCCGTCGATCCCCGCCAGACGCGCGCCGGCCACGGCGGCCGCGCATGCGCGCACAGCGATCCGGTCGGGATCCCCGTCCCGCATCAGCTCCGCCCACGAACGGCAGAAGGAACGTTCCGCCATGGAAGCGCCGCTGCCGGCCGTACGGACTCTCTTGAGATCGCCGATCTCACGCAGCAGCGGAACGACCGCCCGCAGGGCTTCGCGCGGCACCCGCCCGTCCCGCCGCGCGGAACGGGGAGCGGCCTGCGTCACGACCGTCCGCTCGTCGTGGTCCGCCCCCTGCCGTCCAGCCAGTCCAGCAGGGCCTGCTCCTGGCGGTGCAGGGCGTGTTCCGGGACGCTCCCGTCGGCGGTCATCGGGGCCTTGAAGAAGAATCCGAACTGCTCCTGCACTCCGCGCTCCCCGCGCCGCCGCGCCTCGGCCAGCAGCCGGATCAACTCCAGCACCAGCGGAGCGGCCAGGACGGAATCCCGGCACAGAAAATCGATCTTCATCTGCATGCGGCGGCCGAGGAAGCCGACGAGGTCGATGTTGTCCCACGCCTCCTTCTCGTCGCCGCGCGGCCGGTAGAACTCGATGCGCACCTGATGGTCCTCCACCGGGTAGCCGAGCACCGCGTCCAGCACCGACTCCTTGGTGGCCGTCTTGCTGGCCATCGAGTCGGGGTCCTCCAACGCCCGGCCGTCGCGATTGCCCAGCAGGTTGGTGGAGTACCAGCCCTCCACCCGCAGCGCCCGCGAGCGCAGAGCGGGGGCGAGCACCGTCTTCACCATCGTCTGCCCGGTCTTGCCGTCCTTGCCGGCGATCGGCACGCCCTGCCGCTCGGCCAGGCGTATCAGTGCCGGCACGTCGGCCGCGCAGCTGGGGGTGAAATTGAGGTACGCCATGCCTTCCCGCAGTGCGGCATAGGCGTAGAGCATGGCGGGGGTGATCGCCCCGTCGCCCGTGTCCAGCGCGGCTTCGAACGCCTCGGGCGAGGCGAGAGCGGGTGATGCGGTGTCGGGCAGGCGCTCGGTCGAGGCGAGGTTGACCACGACCACCTCGTCGAGGCCCTGCTCGTCCCGGAACCGCCGCAGGTCCTCCCGGATGCGTTCCGTGCGCTCGCGCGGGCTGTCGAACGGCACGACATGGGCACCGGTCACCGCGCGGCAGTAGGCCGGGTCCGCCACCGCCGGCCACGGCCGCAGCTGCTGCAGCCGGGCAGCGGCGGCCTCGATCTGGGCCGGTTCCAGAACACGGTGCAGGTGAGCGGCCTTGGCCAGGTCGTCGGCCGACATGTCCCAGCCGCCGAACACCAGATCCTCGTAGGGCACGAGATCCGTGCGCGACGCCAGCGGCAGCCCGTCCCGTCCGCAGGTGCCGAGCTTGAGCAGTTCCACCCCGGCCACGGCGGTGGTCGCGACTGCCCCTCCCAGCCCCACGACGGCGGCTCCCAGCCGTCCGGTCGTCGTTTCCGGGTTCTTGTGCCGGGCGGATCGGGCCTCGGCCGGTCCCTCATGCATGGCTCTCTCCGTTCGCTTCGCCCACGGGGACACGGCCGGGCTCCGTGCAGAGGTCACGGGCACGGCCGACGCTCCTGCGCGGTCCGCGGGAACCTTGTCTCGCATCGCAGTCGGGTGCACCGAAGCGATGCCACCGAGTGTTCGCGCGGCCACTGGTCGGTGCACCCGCGGAAAGACATCACGGTTCCGGTGTTTTTCTCCCGGCCATGTTGTGGTGACGCGCTGAACTGCGCTTGTTGCGCCCACGGCACCGTGCAGCCCGGTCGGCCAGCCGTTCCAGGGAGGCGGCCGAACGGGTGAAACGTCAGGCGCCGAACGGATGAGATCGATCCCGGTGCTGTGCGTACGCGCGAAGCGTGCGTCGCGGACGCGGCGATCGTGACCCGGCAAACGGGTGTCCCGAGCGTCTCGGCGTCGCCCCGGCGCCCTGCCCCGGCCGGACGACGACGCCGGCGTATCGCACCGGACACCTCGGCAGTTCCCTGCACGGTGGAACTCTGCGGTCTCCGCGCGGCCGGCGCCCCTGGCGCGACGTCGTGCGGGACACACCGCGTCACCGTGTGCCCCGCGTGGTCTTGGGTGAACGGGCCCGCGGCACGAGCCGCTTTTTTGAAGTGCCGCCCCCGCACCGCGCTCTCGTTCACGGCGTCCTCGGTCCAGCACCGTGCGATCCGCCGCGGAACCGGATCACCCCGTGCTTCCGGTCCGCATCGTGCCCGGTGACGTGGTCGGACGGCGACCGCCGCACCGGATGTGCTGTGTGTATCGTCACGGCACAGCGCGAACACGAGTCGGCAGACGTGCGAAGGAGCAGTCGGTGTCGCCTGGCGCCATGCACACGAAGTGGGGCGCGCTTCGCCTGCTCACCGCCGAGGTGCGCGGCGCCGTGCGCGGCAGGCAGTTGGCGCTGACCGCGGCCGGAACCACGTTCTTCGCCATGGTCGCCGTGATTGCCCTGATGCTGGTTCTGCTACGGCTGTCGGTGTTCGTGGTGGGAAGGGAGGGCCTTCGTCAGGCCGCGGAGGACATCGGGGACGCGCTGCCGTACGGGCACGGAGTGCAGTCGGGGCTGCGCACCGTGGCCGGCGCGGCAGCCCGGCTGTCCTACCCGGCTCTCGCCGTCGCACTGGTGCCCGCCAGTGTGTACGGAGAGGGACTGCGCAGAGGCTTCCTGCACCTGTCGCCGGTGGCGGCGCGGGACGACACGTTCACCGCCTGGCGGGGCAGGCTGGGGCTGGTGCCGGCCCTGGCGGCGGGCCCGCTGCTCATGAGCATCGTTCTGCACGCCGGCCCGCCGCTGGCCCGACTGGCCGACGCCGGCGGTCACCGCCTCGGCTGGTCCGCTGTCCTGGCCTTCCACTTGCTGTGGCTTCTGCTCTCCACGGAGGTGTTTCTGCTTTTCCGGTTCGTCGGCGTGGGTACCGCGGGGTTGCGGGCAACGGTTCTGGCCGCGTTCGTGACGGGGGCTTTCCTGTGCGGCTTCCTCGGCGGATTCGTGTTGTTCCTGGCCGTCCCGGTCGACTGGAGCGTGCCGTTCGGCGGGCTCGTCGTGCCCGGAGCCGTCGTGGCGCTGGGCCTGTGGATGTACCTGCTGCACACGGTCCTGCTCGTCGGCTATCAGCTGATGCTCTGCCTGGACAGTCACCCGGGCCCCCTCTTCGCGGTGTCCCGTCTCCCGGGGGACGGCCCGTCCGACGAACCCGCGACCGAGCCGCGGGACCACACCACCGCGACCACGGGGGCGCCCCCTCGCGGCCGCGGCAAGGTGTTCGCGGGACTCGGGGCGCGCGGCCACGACGACGTCCTGGTCCGATGGGCCAAGCTCCACGGAGGGTACGACCCTTCCGGCAGCGTGCTTGCCTCGATGTGGGTGGCGCTGGCGCAGCGCTGCGCCGGCACGCGCCTGATGCGCGCCGTGCCGCCGGACCTTCTTTCCGCGGGAGGGCCGTTGGCGGCTGCCGCCGCCGTGGGGGCGGCAGCCCAGGGCGGCCGCTGGCCGCTGGCCGCCTGCGCGCTGGTGATCGTGGCGGGTCTGCTCGACGGGCTGGACGGAGCCGTCGCCGTGACGGCCGACCGGGCCCGCCCTTTGGGCGCCGTGGTGGACGCCATGTCCGACCGGGTCGCGGACCTTCTGCTGGTCGCCGTCCTGTACGCCCTGGGTGCGCCGGCCTCCTGGTGTCTCGTGGCTGCCTGTCTTGCCCAGTTGCACGAGTATCTGCGGGCCCGGGCCAACGCGGCGGGGATGCGCGGGGTGGGCGTGCTGAGTATCGCGGAGCGGCCGCTGCGCGTGGTGCTGTGCGCGGTCGCGTGCCTGGGAAGCGGCCTGTGGCCCGACGGTACGCCGGGCACGGGGTGGAACTGGGCCGAGGTGTGCGTCATGGGCTGGACGGCGGCCGCGGGGGTCGGCTTCGTACAGTTGGCGGCCGGGGTGGCGCGGGCGCTGAGATAGCGGCCGACGGGGTCAGGCGTTGCCGATGTCGGCTGCGACGATCTCCGCGGACAGCGCCACCAGCGGCAGGCCGCCGCCGGGGTGGGCGGATCCGCCGACGAGGAAGAGCCCGGGCACGGGGGAGCGGTTGGCCGGCCGGAGAAAGGCGGCTCGGATGCCGTTGGAGGAGCTGCCGTAGATGGCGCCCCCCAAGCTGCCGGTCTGCTGTTCCAGGTCGAAGGGGGTGCGGGTTTCGCACCACAGCAGTCGTGGGCGCACGTCGACGCCGCGGCCGGCCATGACGTCCAGGACGCGTTCGGCGTAGGACTCCTTGAGTCCCGGAGTGGTCCAGTCGACGGTGCCGCGGGTGCCGTCCAAGGAGTGCCGGGGAGCGTTGACCAGAACGAACCATGCTTCATGCCCGTCATCGGGACGCAGCGCGGCGTCGTCCGGCGCGCTGATGTACACCGTGGGGTCGGTGGCGGGACGGCCCGGCATACCGAACACGGCATCGAACTCCGCGTCGTAGTCCGCCGGGAACAGCACGCGGTGGTGCGGTGTCCGCGGATCCCGCCCGCGAAGCGCCAGCAGGAGGACGAATCCGGCGAGCGAGGACTGGGCGCGTGCGAGGGCGGCCCGGGGGCGGCGCCCGCGCCGGTCCGCCGTCAGGTGGCCGTAGAGCGCTTTCGCGTCCACGCCGGAGACGACGATGTCCGCTGCCGCCGTGCCGCCGTCCGCCAGGCGGAGGCCGGTGACACCGCGGGCCGAGGTCTCCACTGCGGCGATCCGGCAGTCGTAGCGGAACCGCACCCCCAGCTCGGTGCACCGCTGCTCGAGGGCGTCGGCCAGCAGGCGCAGGCCGCCGGGCACGTACCAGGTGCCGTAGCGCTGTTCCACGTAGGAGACCACCGCCAGGACGGCGGGTGCGCGTCGCGGGTCGGAGCCGCTGTAGGTGGCGTAGCGCTCCAGCCACATGCGCAGCCGGGGATCGCGCAGATAGTGCCGGCCGGTGCCCCGCAGGCTGCGCCAGGGGGCGACAGCGGTCAGCCCGCGGGGCCGCGCCGAGCGGCGCAGCAGTCCGGCCGGGCCGCCGAGCGGCCGGCGCAGCACACTCTCGCCCACCAGCCGCCACAACTCGCCGGAGGCCTCGTGCAGCCGGGCCCACTGCGCCCCGGCTCCTTCCCCCAGAGTGTCGTCCAGCACACCGGGGACCAGGCGCGGGTCACCGGGCATCGCCAGCCGGGTTCCGTCGGCGAACCGGTAGCTGCAGGCCGGCTCGACCGGCACGAGCGGTACGCAGCGCTCCAAGGGAGCTCCCGTGTCCGCGAACAGGCGGCGATAGACCTCGGGCAGAGTCAGCAGCGACGGCCCGGTGTCGAAGACGAAACCGTCCCGGCGTACGGTGCCGAGCTTGCCTCCGCAGGTGGCCGCCCGCTCGTACACGGTGACGTGGTGACCCTGGCGGGTGAGCCGGGCGGCAGCTGCCAGCCCGCCCATGCCGGCTCCGATCACGGCGACGCGGGGCATCTCAGCACCGCCCTCGCAGCGGCCTGCCCTTCCAGGACAGCGTGGAGCGGCGGTGGCCGAGCCAGGACCATCCCGTCAGCACCGCCAGCAGTGTGACGGACGCCGGGTGGGCCAGCGCGTCCGGCCAGCATCGCCCGCCCGTGCGCCGCGCGGTCAGTACCCGCCCCGTCACGGCCGCGGCGTACCCGGCCGCCCCCCAGCGCGACCCCCGGCACGCTGCCAACGGCGGCATCACGTATGCCCAGGTGAGGAGAGCGCACGCTGCTGCCGCGCCCCCGCCGGACCCGAATGCCGCCCACAGGGATTTGCCGTACCCCTCCCGCAGCTCGCGCCAGCCGTCGTACATCTGGCAGATCGCGATCTGGCTGCCGTCCACGATGCCGCCTCGGCCCCCGACGCGCTTGAGCGCCCGGACGAGCGCCATGTCCTCGAGGACCTTGTCCGCGACCGCGGCGAACCCGCCGCATCCGTGCAGGGCGGTGGCGTCCACGACGAGGAACTGGCCGTTGGCCGCGGACAGCGCCGGCCTCGGTGAGGTCTCCGCCCGCCGCAGTGGCAGCACGGTGAGCCACGACCACTGCAGCAGCGGCTGGAACAGCCGGTTGGCGGGCCCCCTGGCGACCTGACGGGGGAAGGGCGAGACCAGATCGAGTCCGGACGAGCGCAGCAGGTCCACCGAGGAGGCCACCGCGTGCGGCGCGAGCACCACGTCCGCGTCCACGAAGACCAGCACGCTGCCCCGCGCGAGCGACGCGAGCTGATGGCAGGCGTGGGCTTTGCCCGGCGACCCGGGCTCCGGCGCCGTGCCGTGCACGACCCGGGCGTGCCGGTACGCTCCGCACAGGCGGCGCACCACGGCGCCGGTGTCATCGGTGGACTGGTCGTCGAGCACGATGACCTCTGCCCGGAGCAGGTGTTCCTGAACCAGCAGCGACTGCAGCGCAGGGCCGACACGCCCGGCCTCGTTGCGTACCGGCATCAGAAGCGACACCGACTCGCCCACCGGCACCGGATCCGGCGGAGGGATCCGTAGGCTTCTGCTGTTCAGGGCGCTGTGCACCGTGCCGGCGACCGCCAGCAACGCGCCCCCCGCGACCAACGCCCGCGCGGCGTGGAGCCGGCTCACCTCCGTCCCCCGGCGGCACCTGCCGCCCGCACCGCCAGCGGAACGGCGACCAGCCCCATCAGCACACCACCCACCAGCGCCACCTGCGGACGGCTGAAGAACACCAGGCACGCCATGACCGAGGAGGCGTAGGTCCACAGGTACAACACGACAGCCGGGCCGGCGGGCCGGCCGTTCCCGGTGGGGCGCCGCACCGCGTGCCCGCAGAGCGCGTCCATCGCAGCGATCATGACGACGGACACGGCCACCCACCCGAGGAAATTGGTGAGCGGCACACCCTCCACCCCGGGGAGCGCCGGATGGGGATCCGTCCAGCTCCAGTGACCGGCATCGACCATCTGCGGATCGAGGAAGACGTCCCAGGACGCCAGCGCCCACCCTCCGGCCACCGCCGTGCGCACCCGGGTCGAACGGGGCCCCGCACGCCCCCGGCCCGGGGCCAGTGACCGTCCCGCCTCCAGCGCGGGCCAGGCCATCATGATCCAGGCGAGCGGCACCACCACCGGCACCCCCGCCACGCTCAGCCCCAACGTCCCCGTGTACTCATAGGTACCGAACGGGAAGCCCGTACGCACCCCCACGACCTCGACCGCCAGGCCGCCCAGCCCTGCCACCGCCAACAGCACCAGCGGACCCCGCACCCCGTGCCGCAGAGCGGCGGCCGCCATGGAGGCGAGGCAGAAGACCACCACGCCGACGACGGTGAGCGCGTCACGCCGCGAGCCGGACACGAGCGGGTAGGGAATCTGGCACAGCACGGCGGCCGCGGCCAGCGACCAGGCTGTCCGCGGGCCGGCCCCGAGCCTGCGGCGCAGCGCCGGCCGCTCCTGTACCTGGACCATGTCGTGAGCATAAGGACACGACCCGGCTTCACCGCCGAGGCGGCAGGGCCGGTACCGGAAGCTTCACCGGTACGGACCATACGACGGCGCGGCGGCCCGCACGCCTGCCGCCCGGGATCGAGACTTGGGCGATCCGCGCCCGGCCCGACCGTCCGGCCGGCGACAGCGGTAGGAAAGCGGTCCGACGATGACTCACACGCTGCGCAGGGTCCCACGTGCGGCAGACAGACCGGGACGCGACCGGCGTGCGGTGCGGATCAGTGCTCCCGCAGACCTCCAGCCAGGTCGGCACACGGGGCCGCCGCCTCGCATCGCGGTCGTCGGTGGCGGCATCGCGGGTGTCACGGCCGCCGTCGCCCTGGCGGAGCGCGGCATGGCGGTCGACCTGTTCGAACAGCGGCCGCACCTCGGCGGACGCCTGGCCGGCTGGCCGACCGAACTGCGCGACGGTTCTACCGCGACCATGTCACGCGGCTTCCACGCCTTCTTCCGGCAGTACTACAACCTCCGCGCCCTTCTGCGGCGCATCGACCCCGGCCTCGACGTCCTGACGCCCGTGCCGGACTACCCGCTGCTGCACGACACCGGGCACACGGACACGTTCGCCGGCCTGCCGACAACCCCACCCTGGAACGCGGCGGCCTTCGTGATGCGCAGTTCCACCTTCCGTGCCGCAGACCTCAGGACGATCGACCGGCGCGCCGCTCTGCACCTCTTCGACGTGGACGTGCCCCGGATCTACCGCAGGCTCGACCACCTCGACGCCCGGACCTTCCTGGAGCGGATCCGCTTCCCACCGAGCGCCCACCACCTGGCCTTCGAAGTCTTCTCCCGCAGTTTCTTCGCCGACCCCGCCGATCTTTCGGCCGCCGAGCTCGCTCTCATGTTCCACATCTATTTCCTCGGTTCCAGCGAGGGACTTCTCTTCGACGTTCCCCGGCAGCCCTTCCCGGCCGCCGTGTGGAACCCCTTGCACGATCATCTGCATCGGCTCGGAGCCACGGTCCGTACCGGGACCGCCGTGGCTGCCGTCGTGCCCGGGCAGCAGCGACGGTTCACCGTCATGGCCGATGACGGAACGACGGCCGCGGAACATGCCGCCGACGCCGTCGTGCTCGCTGCGGACACCAAGGGCCTGCAGCGCATCGTCAGTACCTCGCCGACCCTGGGAGGCCAGGACTGGCGACGACGGATCGCACGCCTGCGCAGCGCGCCCTCCTTCCTGGTCTCGCGCCTGTGGCTCGACCGGCCGCTGAACGCGGACCGGCCCGCGTTCCTGGGCACCGGCGGATTCGGACCACTGGACAACATCAGCGTCCTCGACCGCTACGAGGACGAGGCACGGGCATGGGCGCGGCGCACGGGCGGATGTGTCGTGGAACTGCACGCCTACGCCCTTCCCGACGACGCCGACCCGCAGCGGGTGCGGGCCCGACTGGCCCAGGAGATGCGACGCGTCTATCCGGAGACGGCGAACGCCGCGGTGATCGACGAGCGTCACGAACTCCACGCCGACTGCCCCCTGTTCCCCTCCGGCGGATTCGGAGACCGGCCCACGGTGACGACTCCGGACCCCTGCCTCGTTCTGGCCGGCGACCTGGTGCGCGTCGACCTGCCGGTGGCCCTCATGGAGCGCGCGGCCACCAGCGGCTTTCAGGCGGCCAACGCCCTGCTGGCACAGTGGGGCGTACGCGGACACGATGTGTGGAGCGTTCCCAGGGGAGGCCGCACCACGCTGCTGCGTGCCATGAGCGCGATGTCGGCGGGGAGACGGCGCCCGGTGAAGCCCCGCACACCGGATACGGCAACGCCGTCGGCTCCCCCCGCCCGCACATCGACCCCCGTCGCACCGGTCGCCGCCGAACCACCGTCCGCACCCGGAAGATGACATCGCGGTGTCCGGGGCCCGGCTTCCCTCCCGGCGCACCGGCCACCCCCCGCCCGGCGCGGCCACATGAGGGGCCCCGAAGTGCCCGGAGCCGCCTTGGTGCTGTGAGCCGACGGCCTGGCCGAGTCCCGACCCGCCGGCATACAGGATGGGAAAAACAGGCTTCCGCATGCCCTGCGCACGGAACCTGCCGGTCCTGACCCACTGGCGGGCGCCCCGAGAACCGGTCACACCGTTCCCTTGACCCGCGACTTCAGATGGGCAGAGGCTCAAGTCGGTACTGATCAGGGCACACGTTCGCGGTTCCTCGCCGTCTTGTGATCGTTCTGCGCCCGTGGCGTACCGGCGTGACGTCCGACTGGGGGCGGGAAGGCACTCATCGGTCGTCGCCCGGCACGTTCGCGCCGCGGTGCTCTCTGATATGCGCCCCGCGTTCCAGTGAATAGCGAGAAACGCGGCGCTGAATTGCGGACCCCGGTAAGTCGGCCGCCGTATTCGGAATCTCGGATTCCATAAATGACCGCGATGTGACGTCGGACACATGTGTAAAGTCTTGATCAAGCGGATCCGATGGTTCATATACTGGCGACGCGCTCGGTGCCGCGGATCGACCGCCGTTTCACGAGGTCTCAGTCGAGGGGGGAAGCTCATGCCGCTGAGCAAGGTGGACCAGGACGTCGCAGCCCCTTTGGCCCTCGCCTGACCGTCAAGGCAATTGTTGCCGATGGCTATTCGACAGGCGTGAGCCGTCTCCTTCCTCGAGTGTTCCAGTGCATCGGAACCCGGCGCCCCACCGTCGGACGACCACGAGGTTGATAGGTGAATCGTAATACTTCCTTAAGAGACTCCCACCTCAGATTAGGAAACGATCACTTGAGAATTCTCCAACTTGTCTCCCAGGGCTGCACCATGACGCAGGTGGCCCGCCGTATGGAGATGAGCGACCGCACCTTGCGGCGCAAAGTACGGTCGATATGCGACCGCGTCGACGTGGAAACCCCGATAGAGGCAGTGGTCTGGGCCGTGCGTCGAAGAATCATCTGAGCGGCGCGGGCGGGGAAAGCGTAGAGACGAGAGAGCGTATGCGGCGGCGGCCGGTGACGGGGAGGAAACCGTCGACGGCCGCCGCCCCGTACCCGGGCCCGGTGACGGCCGCGCCGTCGGCGGCCGCCCCGCGCGGCACGCGGCGCACCCTCGTCGTCGGTGGCCGATGCCGGTCACTTCGTTGTCCGTCGGCCTCGCCCCGCGATAGAAAACGTCTGTGGCAGGCGAAACGAGCACATACCCGCAGGGCCGGCCTTCCGCGTCGGCTGTCGACAGTCCCGTGGACGCATCGGTCGAACAGCTCCTGATGCAGCTCCGGCTGGGTTCCCTGAGCTCTTCGGAGGTCTCTTCCTATCCCGGCCGGAACGAGAACTGGGCCGGTGTCACGGACACCGGTCATTCGGTATTCGTGAAACGGCTCAAAGGGAGCCCCGGGGAATCCCGGAAGCGATACCGAAGGATCGTGGCGTTCGAGCGCCTCGCCAACAGGGGCACCCGCCCCTTTCCCCGCCCGGAGTTCCTCGGCGGGGACGAGGAGCACCGACTGCTGGTGTTCCGGATGCTCGACGACATCAGGTCCGGCAGTGAACTCGCCGCGGAAAAGGAGTTCACCGAGTCCATGTCGGCCCGGGCGGGCCGGACCCTGGCCACGCTGCACCGACTCCCGTTCCGGGAAGAGGACTTCCCCGAGCCGGACCCCCATCCGTTCCCGCCGGTCGACGACCTGCGGTCGCTGCCGCTGGAGACGTACGTCCACGCCACCGGTGCCTTCGTCCAGGCATGGGGGCTGTTGCAGCGCGACGCCGCGCTGCTCGAGGAACTGGAGCGGCTGCGGGCGGCCGAGGACCGAGTCGCCCGCGTCCCCGTCCACGGCGACCTGAGGCTGGATCAGTTCCTGCTCGCCGACACCGCGTTCCACGTGAACGACTGGGAGGAGTTCCGGCTCGGGGACCCGGCACGCGATGTCGGGGCGTACGTCGGAGAATGGCTGCACCGCGCGGTGCTGCGGATTCCCGCGCAGGAGACGGACGACGCGTTCTCGGCCGTGCTCACCCACGAGGAGGTCGTGGCGCGCGGCAGCGAGGAACTGGCCCGCGTGCTGCCGCTGATCTCCGCGTTCCACCGCGGTTACCGCGAGGGCGGCGGCCCCGAGGACGACGGACTCGTGGTGCGCGCCACGTCCTACGCGGGGTGGCATCTGATCGACCGGCTGATCGCCTCGACCAGGGAGAGCGGCCGGCTGTCGGCCATCGTCCGGGCGGCGGCGGGCATCGGCAGGACCGCGTTGCTCGACCCGCGGAGCTTCGTGCGCACGGTCGGCCTGGGGGAGGCCTCATGAGCACGACCACCGAAGAGCCCGTCCCGTACGGGGAGCGGGCGGTGGAGCGGCCCGCCGCGCACGGGGCGCCCGCACCGGTACTGTCGGCCGGTCTCCGCCTCGCACTGGAGGACGTGCACATCGCGCCGGACGGCCGGACGGCCCGGGTGCGGGACGACGAGGTGACCGCCGAGTCCCCGTCGGCGATGCGCTTCGCCCTCGCCCGCACCCTGTACGAGGTGCTGCACACCGGGCGCGGGGTCAAGGACCGCGAGTCGCCCAGGACCCTGCGCGCACCCGGCTACGAGGCGCGGCTGGCGAAGGCGACGCCGCATCCGGAGACGGTCGCCGCGGGGATCCTCACCGACCGGCGCTCGGCCACCGGCCGGCGGGTCGTGGAGATCGACGGTCTGCGGGTGGGCGTCCCGGACTCGGTGACGCTGCGGGAGACCGGGCGCACGGCGGGCGGCACCGGTCGCCCGGTGGTGCTGATGAACCTCCCGTCGGCCCGCCCGCTCGTCTCGCCCGGCTTCTTCCTCGTGGACAGCGGCACGGGCCGCACCGGCGGCGGTGATCTGCTGCGGCTCTACCTGCGGGTCGCGGACGCCGACGCGGCCCCCGAGCTGTGGCGTGCCGTACTGAGCGCCCTGGAGAGCCGTTCCGTCACCTACCGAGCGAAGATCATCTCCAATCCGGCGAGCCTGCCGCGCAACGACGGCATGGTCGTCTACCTGAGCCAGGGCTCCTGGGACGCCGTCGGCGCGGTGACCGAGGAGGCCCTGGCCACCGGCCTGCCGGAGGGACCCGCCCCCGCGTTCGCCCATGAGGTCGCGCCCGGGGTGACGGCCGCGTGGGAACCGAAGGACGACCGTACGGGCATGCGCGGACTGAGCTTCGGCGAACACCGGGCGCACGTGGTCGCGCGGGCCTTCGTGGCCGCCGCGGAACAGCAGCGCGAGCGTCCGACGGCCGCCGGGCTCGCGGCGGCGTGCGTCGCGGCGAACGTGGACCCCGCCGACCCCGCCCGCAACCTCGACTCGGGCGACTGGCCGTGGCACACGGCCCCCCGGCCGGCCTGAACCGCCGGACGCGCGAACGACGGTGGCCCGACCCGACCGCACCCCGCAGGAGGTCCAGCAGCATGGCCAGAGAAACACGCCCGGACGGCACCGACGAACTGCGGGTCTTCACGCAGCTCCTGGAGGGCCGGAGGACCACCGTGGCCGCCGCGGTGGTGCTGAGCCTCCTGTCCGCCGCCGCCACCCTCGTCCTTCCCCTCCAGGTCCGCGATCTGGTGATGGCTCTGGCCGAGGACGAACGTCCCGTCGGCCCGCTGCTCATGATGGCGGGCCTCGCGGTGGGCGCCGGGCTGGCGACGGCGCTCTCCTCCTACCTGCTCGCCCGTGCCGGTGAGGGCCTGGTCTCCGAGGCGCGCTTCCGCATCGTCTCGCACATCCTGACCCTGCCGCTGCGGTGGGTCCGGCGCGAAGGGGCCGGCAACCTGGTCGCGCGCGCCAACTCCGACAGCACGCAGCTGCGCTCCGTGGTGGACGTCGGGGTGGCGCAGATACCGTCCTCGCTCTTCCTGGCCGTCGGCACCCTGATCGCCATGGGGGTGCTGGACTGGGTCCTGCTGCTCGTCGTGCTCGCCACCTTCTCGGTCGCCGGTGCCGGCATCTTCCTGTGCGTCCGCTCGATCCGCAGCGGTGTGGAGCGCCAGCAGAACGCCATCGGGGCCATGTCGCAGCAGATGACGGCGGCCGTCCTCTCCCTGCCCACGGTCAAGGCGTTCCTCGCCGAACGCCAGGTGGCGTCCACGCTGGGCCACAGCGTCGAGGACGCGCGCCGGGCCGCCGTGTCGGTCGCGCGGGTGACCTCCCTGGTCGGACCCACGATGCAGTTCGGCCAGCAGCTCTCGATCATCGCGGTGATGGTCACCAGCGGCGCCCGGCTGGCCTCCGGGGACCTGGGCATCGGCGAGTTCGCCGCCTTCATCGTCTACCTGCTGCAACTCGTCGCGCCGCTGACCCTGCTGGTCTCCGGCGTGGCCCGGATGCAGAGCGGCCTGGCCGCACGCGGACGGCTCAACAGCGTGCTCACCGTCGCCCCGGAGAGCTCCGGGGCGGCCTCCCCAATCGAGCCGTCGCCCACCGCGCCCGCGGTGGAGTTCGACGACGTCACCTACACGGACGGCGGGCGCACCCTCATCCACGGGGCCGCCTTCGCGGCCCCCGCGCGGGGACTCACCGCCATCGTCGGGCCGTCGGGAGCGGGAAAGACGACACTGCTCGCGCTCACCGAGCGCTTCCTCCTGCCGGAGTCGGGCCGCATCGTTGTCTGCGGGCGGCCGGTCGAGCAGTGGCCCCTGCACCAGCTGCGCGGCGAGATCAGTTACGTCGACCAGAGCTTCACCCTGGTGGAGGGCACGGTGCGGCAGAACCTCCAGCTCGGACAGGACCAGGACCTGCCGGACGCGGACCTGTGGCGGGCGCTGCAGACGCTGGGGCTGCGTGGTGCCGTCGAAGCGCTGCCGGAGGGTCTCGACACCGAACTGGGACGGGCCGAGGACCTGTCGGGGGGCCAGCGGCAGCGGCTGGCGGCCGCCCGCGTCCTGCTGCGGGACACCCGCGTCGTCATCTTCGACGAACCGACCTCACAGCTCGACAGCGAGAACGAGGAACGGCTGCGGGTGCTGATGCGCTCCCTCGCCGCCGAGCGCGCGGTGATCGTGGTCGCGCACCGCATCTCCACGGTGCAGGACGCCGATCTGATCGTGGTTGTGGACGAGGGGCACATCGTCGACCGGGGCACGCACGAGGAGTTGCTGACGCGCTCCGCGCTCTACCAGGAACTGGTGCACGGGCAGTCGCTGCGCGACCCGGCGAGGCGGGCGGCCGGCGCCGCCCCGGCGGATCCCGGCGCCGCGCCGCCCGGCGGCCCGGTGCCGACCGCTCCGGTGGCCGGGGCGGTGTCCCGGTGACCGGTACGGCGAACGCGGGGGAACCTGTGGGGGCGCGCCGCCTGCTGGTGATCGGGACCGGATCCGTGACCGCCGCGCATCTGCCCTTCTGGGCCGGTTGGCTGAAGGCCGGGCACCCGGGGACACAGGTGCGCTACGTCCTGACCAAGGCGGCCACCAGGTTCGTCACCCGGGACGCGCTGACCGCCATCGGCGGCTGCGACGTACTGGCGGACCGGTGGCCCGACGAGCCCGAACCGAGGGCCCGGCACGTCGACCTCGCCCAGTGGCCCGACACGGTCGTGGTGCTGCCGGCGACGCTCAACTACCTGGCCAGGCTGGCCGCCGGACTGGGCGACTCGCCCTCCCTGCTCGCGCTTCAGTGCACACGCGCGGCGATCGCGCTCGCGCCCGCGCTGCCGCCCGGCGGCGCGGAGAGCGCGGCGTACGCGGAACACACCGCCCGGCTCCGGGCGCGCCGCAACGTGGTCGTCGTCCCGCCCCACCCCGGCCGCAGCACGACCAGCGGGAAGCGCGAGGCGTGGGCGCCCGCGTCCTTCCCCGAGGTCCTGGCCGCGGCCGACGGGCTGCGGGCGGCGCTCGAGGCACCGGACCCCGGCGGCCGCACGGGGCCCGAGCAGGAACACGCACCCGCCTGACACCTCACGGAGGCACGCATGACCACCGAAACACCCCGGCAGACCCGGCAGACCCGGCAGCGGGCGGCCTCCGAGGACAGCAGCGCGTACGGGGAGTCGCTGGCGGACGTCTACGACTCGCTCTACCCCGCCTCGGGGCCGGCTGTCGACTCCCTGGTCGCCTTCCTGCGGGAGCTGCGCCCCGCACCCGCGTCGCTGCTCGAGCTGGGGGTCGGCACCGGGCGGCTGGCGATCCCGCTGGCCCGGCACGGCTACCGGGTGCACGGCGTGGACGCGTCCCCGGCGATGCTGGCGAAACTCCACGAGAACGACCCCACGGGCGAGGTCACCACCTCGGTGGGCGACTTCGGCGCGCTGGCTGTCGAGGAGCGGTACGACCTCGTCCTCACCGCGCTCAACACCTTCTTCATGCTCCCCACCCAGGAGCAGCAGATCAACTGCCTGCGCGGCATCCACGACGCGCTCGCGGACGGCGGTGCCGCGGTCTTCGAGACGTACAACCCGCAGGTCTACCACCGGCTCACCGAGGCGACGACCCGGGTCGGCCATCCGGCACCGGACGCGCTGCTGCTCGACACGATCCAGGTGAACCAGTCGCTCCAGTCCGTCCTGGTCGTCCACACGATCATGGAGTCCGGCCGGCTGCGGAAGGTGCCTGAGGTCAGCCGCTACGCCTGGCCCGCCGAGTTCGACGTGATGGCCCGGCTCGCGGGACTGCGGGTGACCGGCCGCTGGGCCGACTGGGACCGCAGCCCGGTCACGGACCGGGCGGAGAAACACGTCTATGTGGTGGAGCGCCAAAGCGTGTGACCAACTTGACGGGATGTTGTGTTAACGCAATACTCCAGTGAGTCAACACATTGCATCGGGAGGTGTGACATGGCTGGGCCGACGCTGGAGGTCGACGGCGTACGGAAGAGCTACGGCAGACGCCGGGCCGTGGACGGCATGTCCTTCGACATCCGCGCCGGTGAGCTGTTCGGCTTCGTGGGAAGCAACGGGGCCGGCAAGACCACCACGATGCGGATCGTCCTCGGAGTCCTCACGCCCGACGCGGGAGAGGTGCGCTGGCTCGGCCGCCCGGTCGGCTTCGACGCCCGCAGGCAGTTCGGCTACATGCCGGAGGAGCGGGGCCTCTACCCCCGGATGAAGGTCGGCGAACACCTGCGGTACCTCGGGGAGCTGCACGGCCTGTCGCCGGCCGCCGCACGGGCCGCGGCGGACCGGTGGACCGAGCGGCTGGAGCTCACCCCCCACGCGTCCGAGGAGGTCCAGAACCTGAGCCTCGGCAACCAGCAGCGGGTGCAGCTGGCCGCCGCGCTGGTCCACGGACCGAGGGTGCTGGTGCTCGACGAACCCTTCTCCGGGCTCGATCCGGTGGCGGTGGACGTCATGCGCGACGTGCTTGCCGAACGGGCCGCCGACGGAGTGCCCGTCATGTTCTCCAGCCACCAGCTGTCGCTGGTCGAGCGGGTCTGCGACCGGGTGGGCATCGTCGACGGCGGGCGGCTGATTGCCTGCGGGACGGTCCGGGAGCTGAGCGAGAACGCCGGCCGCCGCCTGCTGGTCGACGCCCCGGAGGCGGACGGGAACTGGGCCGCGGGACTGCCGGGCGTGGAGGTCGTGAGCCGCGAGGGCACCCGTACGTGGCTTCGCCTGGCGAAGGGCGCGGACGACCAGCGGGTGCTGCACGCGGCGCTGGCCACCGGGCCGGTCTCCGCCTTCGTGTCCGAACACCCACCGCTGACCGAGCTGTACCGCGACCTGGTCACCGGGACGGACGAGCGGCCCGGGGGCGGTGAGCGATGAGCGCGATGACACGGACACCGGACGGAGCCACCGGCCGCGACACACCGGACGGGGAGCGAAACCCCGCCTCGGGCCGGGACACCGCGGGCCCGCAGGCCGGCCCCGGCGCGCTGTCGGCCCGCAGGGCGGTCGGCCTGGTCGCCCGGCGGGAGATCAGCAGCAGGATGCGGACGAAGTCCTTCGTCCTGAGCACCCTGGGGCTGTTGCTCGGGCTCGCCGCCTACGCCCTGGTCGTCGTCGTCGCCCAGGAGGGGCCGGCCAGGGTCGGTGTCGAACGAGAGGCCTCGGCGCTGCGCCCGGTGCTCGCCGCGGTGGCCGAGGAGACGGGTGACTTCGAGTTCGTCCCCGTCGAGGGCGACCGCACCGATCGGCTCCTGCGCGACGGGGAACTCTCCGCCGTGATCGGCGGCGGAGCCGACGGGCAGCTCACCCTGTCCGTGGAACACGAGGCCGACGAGGACCTGCTCGCCGTGATACGGGCCGCGGCCGCCGAGGAACGCGCCACCAGGGAACTGGAACGCGCGGGCGTGGACCCCGTGGAGTTCAGGCAACGCGTGGCCTCGGCCACGGTGCAGGTCGACGCCCTGGACCCCTCGGAGAACAGCGCGGCCGAGCAGTTCGCGCTGATCCTCGCCTCCACCGGTCTGCTGTACTTCTTCTTCGTCTTCTACGGGATCATGCTGGCGCAGGGCGTGGTGGAGGAGAAGACCAGCCGCGTCGTGGAGCTGCTGCTCTCCACCATTCGCCCCTGGCAGCTCCTCGCCGGGAAACTGATCGGGGTGGCCGTGGCCGGTCTCACCCAGCTCGTGCTGCTCGGCGGCGCGGCGGTGGCCCTCGCGCAGGGCACCGGCACCGTCACCCTGCCGACCGCCCTGGGCGGGACCCTGGTGACGCTGGGCGTCTGGTTCCTGCTCGGCTTCTTCCTCTTCGCCGCCATGCTGGCCGCGGCGGCCGCGCGCGTCTCACGGCAGGAGGACCTCCAGGGGGTGGTGCAACCGGTGATGCTGCTCATCACCACGCCGTTCGTGCTGGGCATAGCCCTGCTGAGCAAGAACGCGCACGACCCGTTGATCGAGTGGCTGTCGCTCGTACCACCGCTCAGCCCGATCCTGATGCCGGCCCGCATGCTGCTCGGTACCGCCCCCGTCTGGCAGATCGCCCTCTCCCTGGTCCTGGCGGCCGCCGCGCTGGCCGCGATGACCCGGGTCGCCGGGCGGATGTACGCCAACAGCGTGCTGCGCAGCGGCTCCAGGGTTCCGCTCGCCGAGGCACTGAGGCTGCGCTGAGGAGGCCGCCCCCGGCCGTCACCCCTGCCCGCCGCCCCTGCCCGCCGCCCCTGCCCGTCACCCCCTCCTGTCCGTCACTCCCCGCTCCGGTCCGTCACCTCCCCCTCCTGTCCTTCGTCCCCACTCCGGTTCTTCGTCCCTCACCCCTGTTCGCACCACACCCACCCGGCCCGCCGGGCCATCCGACAACTGAGGAGTACCTCATGAGCACCACCCTCTGGATCGTCATCGCCATCGCCCTCGCCGTCGCCGTGATCGCGGGGATCAAGAAGAGCCGGGGCTGACCCGCCCGATCGGCGCACGTCCCCGAGGGGGGGGGGGGGGGGGGGGGGCGCCCCCCCCGGGCCCCCCCCCCCCCCCCCCGCGAGGCACGTCCCGGGGGGGGCGGGGCGCGCGCGCGCCCCCCGGCCGCCCCACGCCCCCTCGATCCGTCAGAAGTCGAGTTCGCCGGTGGCACCCCGGCGCAGCGGTGCCACCGCCGCCTCGTCGGCGACGACCACGCCCGTGAAACCGCCGGGGCAAAAGAACCGGTGGGCCGCCTCGACGACCGCGTCGTGCGGTACGCCCCCCAGCAGCGGCCCCCAGTCGTGCAGCCAGTCCGAACCGACACCGACGTGCAGCAGGTTCGCCAGACCGGACGCCAGCGCGCCCGGCGAGGACATCGCCGTAGCGGTGGAGCCGACCGCGTAGCTCCGGGCGGCGTCCACCTCCCCCGCCGACGGCGGCTCGGCCGCCATGCGCTCCAGCTCCGCCCTGATCACCGCGAGGGCCGGCACGGTGTGCTCGGCGGCGGTGTCGGCCTCGACCATCAGCGTCGAGGCCCCCGGCACCGACTCCATGCCCGAACCGAGCTGATAGGCGTACCCCTTCTCCTCCCGCAGGGACGCGACCAGCCGGGAGGCGAAGGATCCGCCGAAGACCAACTGCGCGAGATGCAGGGCCGGGTAACCCGGGTCCGTGCGGGGCAGCGCGGGGGCGGCGAGCCGGATCACGCTCTGGACGGCGCCGGGCCGGTCCACCCACAGCAGCGGTCCGCCCGCGAACCACGACGACGCGTCGGGCCCGTCGCCCGCCGGCCCCGGCTCCCACGACCCGAAGGCGTCCGCGACCGCGGCGACGGCGTCCTTCGGCCGCAGGTCACCGACCAGCACGAGCACCGCGCCCCGGGCGCCCAGATGCCGCGCGTGCAGTGCGGCCAGGTCGTCCGGTGTGCAGGCGGCCGCCGGTCCGGGTGCCGGCTGTCGCAGGGCGGCGGTCCCGTCGCCGTACCGCCGCCGCAGCAGCGCGTGCTGCGCGAGGGCCGCCGGCTGGTGGGTGGCCAGCCGGATACGGCGTACCAGCGCCTCGCGCCCGGGGCGGACGGCGTCCTCCGTCAGCCGCGGCTCGCGGACGGTCTCGGCCAGCAGGGCGAGCACGTCGGGCAGGGCGTCGGCCATGGTGTGCCCGGCGAAGGTGAACCGGTGCGCGTCCGCGGCGGCGTCCAGGGTGGCGCCGTGTGCGGCGAGAGCGGCGTCGTGGGCGTCCGCGCCCCGGTGCGCGGTGCCCCGCAGCAGGGTCGTGGCCAGCAGCTGGCACCGGGTCACTTCGCCGGGTTCCCGCGCGGTGTACGGGACGGTGAGGCGGATCTCCACGACGGGGACGACGGGGGCCGAACAGACCACCACACGCAGTCCGTTGAGGAGGGTGGTGTCGACGTCGGGCAGCGGCAGCCGCCCGCCCGCGGGGCCCGGCCCCGAGCCCCCGGTCACGCCGCCCTCCCGCGCGCCCCGGCCGGTACGAAGCGCACGACCGCCCGGTGCGAGGAAGCGAGCCGGGCGGCGGCCCGGCCCACCTGCTCCCCGGTCACCCCGCTCCGTACCAGCTCCGGCAGTGTCTGCGTCAACTCGGCCTCGCCGAACAGTGCTTCGCGCAGGCCGAGCAGCTGTGCCCGGGTGCCCGGATCGCCGAGTTCGCGCAGCGCCCCCGCGGCCCAGCGCGCGGTCGTGGCACGCAGCAGGCCCGGGTCGACCCCGTCCTTCGCCAGTGTCTCCAGCGTGCCGTCCAGCGCGGCCAGGACGTCCTCGGCGCCGCGCTCGTGCACGGCGAACAGTGTCAGCAGATCGGGCCCCCTCGTGTCCAGCGGCAGCCCGAAGAGGCCGCAGCCCACCGAGAGGCTCGTCACCTGCGCGGCGGCCGGTCCGCGACGCAGCAGGGCCTGTCTGCCCTGGCCGAGCAGCGCGGCCAGGACCAGGTGCGCGAGGTAGTCGGCGCGCTCGGTCACCGGGTCCGGCATCCGGTAACCCACCGCCACGGCGGGCGTCCCGGCGTGCGGGTCGGCGACCGTCAGCCGCCGCTCCCGATCCGGTGACGGCTCGTGCGCGTCCGGCGCGGCCACCGACGGACGCGCCGGCACGGACGCGAAGTGGCCGCGCACGAGACGCTCCGCCGACCCCGGGTCGAACGCGCCGGTCAGTGTCACCACGGCGTTTCCGGGCCCGTAGTGGTCGGCGAAGAACCTTTCGCACCGCGGAATGCCGACGGCCGCGAGATCGGCGGTTTCGCCGTAACCGTCCCTGGTGTTCTCCGGGCGCGAATGCAGGGCGCCCGGCAGCACCCAGGGGAATGCGCCGTACGGACGATTACGCACCATGAGGCGGATCTCCTCGTCGATCACCGCGGTCTGCGTGCGCAGGGTCTGCGCGGAAAGGCAAGGGGCGCGCATTCGGTCCGCTTCGAGGGCGAGCAGCATTTCCACGGCGGAGGCCGGTGCGGCGGCGTAGTAGACCGTCACGTCCTGGCGGGTTCTGGCGTCACCGAAACCGCCGGCGCGCTGGAGCCGGGGCAGATAGCCCTCGGGCGCCGCACCCCGGCCACCCTGGAAGACAAGATGCTCGAAGAGGTGCGCGAGGCCCGTGTGCTCCTTGGGCTCGGTCCGGAAACCGACGCCGTAGTGCACCGCGAGGCCGACCGAGGCGCCGACGGGATGCGGTGCCAGCAGTACCCGCAGACCATTGTCCAATTCCAGGCGGCGCAACTGAGTCCGGATCACCCGGGCGAGCATAGGCCGAGGCAACCTCCCACTCAACGGGAGGAGTTGACCGATAGCGGCCAGTGTCCGCATGCGGCCAACTCCATTGCCATCGCGACACCGGCCGGGAAATGGTTCTGGCACGGCCGGAGAACGTGATCGCCGAAATCGCCGATCCGGTCACCATCCGATTCCGCTCACACCCATGGGAGTGAACATGAACACCGAGTCCCTCATCGCCGGTTACTCCGCCTACGCCGCCGCCGACGAGATCGTTCCCGCGGTCGAGGCCCCGGGCGCCACCATCACCATCACCACCTCGTCGCAGGCGTGCATCTCCGCCGCGTCCGCCGTCTCGGCGGTGTCGATCGACAACACCTTCGACCACTCCTGCTGAATCGCGTGATCCGCTGAGAAACAGGGCGGGTGCCCACCGCCGCAATCGGTGGGCACCCGCCCTGTCGCACGATAGCGGGTCGCCGGTTTCCGGCGGTCGGTTCACTCGTACTCGTCCTGGCAGGACTCGGAGTCCTCGGCGCCCGTGTCGGACAGCCCCAGGATGATGGAGGGCAGCGCCGACGACGTCAGCATCAGCGTGGTCAGCAGCCCGGGCATCCGCTCGATCACCCCGGGGTCGTCCTGGAAGACGACCATGAGCAGAACGACGGCCATGCCGGCGGCGATCGCGCACTGGTACCCGATGAAGGAGACCCGGTCGCGCAGCCCGCGCTCGCGTTCGTCCAGTCCCGCCACCGGCCGTTCGGCCACGCCCCGGGTCATCGAGCGCAGCACGCCCCACAGCAGCAGCCACAGGGCGAATCCCACGAGCCACCACGAGTCGGAGAACGCGTTGCCGTCCGAGACCAGTGAGAGCACCACCATGGCGGCGCTCAGCGCGCAGAGCGAGAACGCCACGGGGCGCATGGGGCTGCGGACCGGACCCGTCGTCACGTCGGAACCTTCCCGGCTCACGTGCGTTCCTCCTTTTTGTACAGCTGGGCGGACAGCGGGGTGAAGGGTTGACGACTGAAGATCGCTTCGACCGGAAGGTCGAACACGTCGCTGAAGCGGAAGGCCAGATCGAGGCTCGGGAAGTAGTCGCCCCGCTCGATGGCGCCGATGGTCTGCGGGTGCACCTCCACCAGTTCGGCCAGCGCGACCCTGCTGAGACCGCGCTCCGCGCGCAGCACTCTCAGCTGGTTGTAGATCGGCATTCCCTCGCGATGGCTCACTGGGCTCATGCGAGGAAATGTAGTGCTAACACAACAGCTCGTCAAGAAACAGCTACAGGAAGGTAGGCTTACCTGTGACCGACGTGCTCCCGAGCGTGCTCGTGCCGAACATGCCCGACACCCCGGACGCCCTGCGGCCCTTCGCCGAACTGGTGCGCGACACCGGCGCGCGCCGGCTGTGGACGGGCCAGTCGCTCAAGGTGGAGACCCACCAGGCGTTCGCCCACCTCGCCGGCGCCGGGGTGCGCGTCCCCGTCGGCACCGGCGTGACCCTGATGCCGCTGCGCCATCCCTACGAGGCCGCCCTGCAGGCCCGCTCCCTGGCCCTGCTGACCGGGAGGACGGTGGTGGCCGGATACGGCGTCGGCGCACCGGCGTTCGTGCGCAGCCTCAACGGACGGACCTATCCCAGCCCGCGCACGATGGCCGCCGACTACCTGCGCACGGTCCGCTCGCTGCTCGACGGGGAGATCGTCGACCACGCGGGCGACTACCACGCGCTGCGGGGGCGGCTGATCCCCATGGACCACCCGGGCGTGGAGGTCGGCGTGGGAGTACTGCGCCCCAACATGGCCCGCACCGCCGGCGGCGTCGCCGACGTCGCCATCACCTGGATGACCCCGCCCGGATACGTCGCCGGGACCCTGCTGCCCGCCCTGGAGGAAGGCGCCAAGGACCGGGACGCCCGCTGCCGCGTCGCGACCGTCGTCCACGTCGCGGTGGAGCGAGGCGGCCGGGACCCGTACGTCCTCGCGCACACGGCCGCCTCCGGGCATCTGGCGGCCGACCACTACACCGACATGCTGCGCCGCGCCGGTGTGCGGGCCGATCCGTCCGACCCGAGGGCCGGCGCCGCCGCCCTGGTGGACAGCGGCACCTACGTGTTCGGCTCGGCGGACCACATCGCCGCCCGCCTCGACGAGTACCGGGGCGCCGGGGTGGACGAGGTGATCCTCAACTGCGGCGGGGTGCTCTTCACCGAGGGCCGGGACGCGGCGTTCCGGGACGCCCGGGAGATCATCGAGGCGGTCCGGCGGCGGCACGGTGGCTGAGCCGGTCACCGCCCGGGAGACGGAACCGGTCACCGTGCGCGAGTACGGCACCCGCTATCTGCGGATCACCGTGCGGCACCACGGGGGCACGGCATTCAGCTGGCTGCGCGCACCCGGGCCGGCCCACACCCGTCCGCAGCGCCTTCCCGCGGCGGCGGTCGAGGCGGCCCTGCGCCGGGCCGGCACGGCCGTCGGTGACGCGGCGGACGGTGACGCCGCGGACGGCCGGCCCGGAGCCCGGCTCGCCCTGGGGGAGTGGGCCGGCGGCCCGGCGCCGGACGGTGAGGCGCGCCAGGGCGTGCTGTACCGCGTGCAGGGCGCCGTCTCGGTGGCCCGGCTGCTGCCCTCCGGCGACAGCACCGCCCACCGGCTCGCGGTGAGCGCGCTGGCGGACGCGGGCAGGACACTGCGGCGGCTGCACCGGGAGCCGTGGGACTTCCCGCAGCGGCCGCCCCACCCCGGCCTGCGGCGGCTTCGAGCCTGGGCCGCGGGGGAGGAGAGCACCCCGGGAGCGACCCGGCTGCGCGCACTGGCCCGCACCCGGCTCGGCCCCTCGCTGTGGGCCCGCCTGACCGACTGGTCCGAGGCCGCGAACGAACCCCCCGGCGGGCCGGGCGCGGTCCTGCTGCACGGCGCGCCGAGCACCGGCTGGCTGGTCCCCTCCGCCGCCGGCGGCCGGGCCGCCCTGCTCACCGGCGAGGAGGTCACCGGCGGCGACCCGGCCCTCGACCTCGGCTGGATCCTCGGGGAGCTGCACGAACTGCGCGCCGCCGCCGCACGCGGTCTCGGCGCCGCCGGGCAGGGACCACCGGTCGACTACCCGGCGGCGGCGCACGCCCTACTCTCCGGTTACGCGGGCGGTACGGGCACCACCGGCGTCACCGCCCTCCCGTCCGGCACCGAACGCGCGGCCACACTCCGACTCGCCGTCCACATGCGGGACTTCGCGTCGTTCGTCGGCTGGCACGAGGACCTGCGCCGCTACTGCGACCTGCTGGCGGAGGCGCTCGCCGAGGACGGCGCCCCCGCTCTCCAGTGGGGCACGGCCCCCGGGAACGTCAGTTCGTGACGATCGTCGTCGTCACCGTCACCGCGATGATCGCCGTCAGCGCGTCCTCCGCGGCCTTCACGACATGACGCACCGCCGTCGCGGACCACCGGCCCCGTGAGACCGACTCCATGGCCGCCTCCACCCGGCGCCCGTCGGCGCCCGGGAAGGCCAGGCGGTGCAGTTTCGCCCCGTGCAGCAGGGCCACCAGGCTCGCCGTACGCTCGTCCGGCGCCGCGCCCTGCAGGACGACCGCGTGCAGGCGCTGCCGTACCGCCGCCTCCACCGAGCCGTCGGCCTCCGGGTAGCGGCGCACGGGGAAGAGGCCGAGCACCTTCTTCTTCTCCTCGCGGACCAGCCCCTTCTCGATCAGACCCGCGTTCGCCCGGGCCACGGCGTCCGTCTTCAGCCGGTTGATCCAGTCCCTGGTGCTGCCCGGCTCCTCCTTGCCGGCCACGGCCTCGAGCGCGGCGTCCAGGGCGGGCTCGCCCGGCGGCGTCGCGTCGACGACGGTGACCTTGTCGCCGGTCACGTCGATCCGGCCGGCCAGTGCGAGCTCCACCAGCGCGGCCGCTGCGATCGCCGGGGCGACCTTCGCCGACTCCTTGGCGGTGCCGGACTCGTCGTCCAGCGAGAGGAGCAGGAGCTGCTCGCCCAGGGTGGCCGAGGCCGTCCCGGAGGTCTCCGTGGAGGTTGCCGTGGGGGGTTCCATCGCTGTGTCCGTTCCTTCGGTGTCCGGGTGGGGTCGGTCGTCGGTGAGGAAGATCCTCACCTCTGTTCTCCGGAACGCACCTACCCACCGCCGTTCCCGCACCACCGGTCCCGCGCGGCCGATCCCGGTCACCGACTCCGGCCACCGGGACGCGGCCGTGCCGACGCCGTCCTGCCCCACCGGACCGGTGGGGCCAAAGGACCCGTCGGCCGGCCTTGACTCTGTCGGGGATCTTGGGACTCGGGTTCATCTCCCTTGCCGCCACCAGCATTCCGAGGTCAGCCCCCGCGAGTCGAGGCAGCGCCGGAACGCCGTGAGGTCGCGGGTGGAGTTCGGACTTGGACCGTCCGAGGCGGACGCGGCCTGCCGTCACGCCCGGAGCAACCGCTACCGCATCCTGCTGATCACCTGCGCCCTCGTCCCGGAGGAACGCCGCGTCTTCGACCTGCCGAACCCGTTCTCGGCCCAGGGACGCGACCGTTTCAGGACGGTGAGCCGGGGGGTTCACTACCAGTGCTCGCCCCTGGGTTAAGGGGTCCTTGCAGAATGATCCTCTTGTGGCACGGTGGGGGTGTATGTGACTCCGTGTTTTGTGGGGTGTGACCATGGCGCGGCGGAAGCCGTGGGAGGTCAGTGACGAGTTGTGGGCGGGGATCGAGCCGCTGCTGCCGAAGCATGAGCGGCGGTTCCGGCACCCGGGGCGCAAGCGGATCGATGACCGCAAGACGCTCCAAGGGGTGCTGTTCGTCCTCTACACCGGCATCCAGTGGGATTTCCTGCCACAGGAGTTGGGGTTCGGTTCGGGTCCCACGTGCTGGCGGCGACTGGCCGAGTGGCAGCAGGCCGGAGTGTGGGAGGACCTCCAGCGGGTGCTGCTGGACCGGCTTCGGGCGGCGGACCGCCTCGACTTCTCCCGTGCCACGATCGACGCCGGGCCCGGACGCTCGCCGTACCGTCTGCCGTACGCGCTGCGCCACGCTCGGCACACTCATCGTCACGTACGGCGACAACCCAGTCCAGCGAGTCGACCAGTACAACGCGATCTGTATCGGCGCCGGACCTGCCGACGGCACGTCACTTCCCGGCAGCGTGGCCGCCATGTCAGTCCCCCGCCCCCAGAGCCCCACGTCGGCCCGTACGCTCACCCAGGCTTCTCCGCCACCCGCCGCGGCGCCCGCCTCGCCCGGCTGCTCGCCGCGCACCAGCTCACCGAGTGGAGCCACCCGCACGGCACCGAGGCGCACGACACCGTCGTCCTCGTCGTCGCCGAACTCGCCACGAACGCCGTCCTCCACGGCCACGTCCCCGGACGGGACTTCGCCCTGTCCCTGTCCCACGACGAGAGCCGAGGCACCGTCCGGATCGAAGTGACCGACACCCACCCCGCCCAGCCGACGCAGCGGACCCCCAGCACGGACGAGAACGGCGGCCGCGGCCTGCTCCTCGTCGACGCGCTCGCCGCCGACTGGGGCGTACAGGACCGCCTCGGCCCCGGCAAGACGGTGTGGGCCGAGTGCGTTACGGGCGGCTCCCCGATCTGACCACCGTCGACCGTGAACATCCCTCCGGACCCGCCGCACCCGCAGAGCGGGCCGCCCGGCCGAGACCGTCGGGCCGGGCCCCTGCTCCGTCCGGGGCATTGGGTGCTCGGGCACCGCGGTATTACGGTGACACCTCGTGGGATGCCTCGACCGCGTTCGAGGGGGAACCGGTCCGCTTCGCGGGGCATCCGGGGGCGAGGGGAGCCACCGTGCAGGTGCTGTATGCCGTCAGTTTCGATGTCCAGGATGTCCGGCCTGCCCAGGAGCCGGGGCATGTCCTCGGGCGTCTCCGTCACCATCTCGCCGACTGGCTCGGTGACCGAGGGCGCATACAGGCGCCGTCGGCAGCCGAGTTGGACCGTGCCGGGAGGGCGGTGCTCGTCGGGAAGTACCCCGGCCACGGCGAGCGAAACCTGAACTGGTCGGTGGCGGGTGACGAGCGGACCCGTGCGCTGCGGATGACCATCCACCAGCCGCTGTCCGACAGCCCGGCCCAGTTCGTCACCCGGGTCACCGTCTCCCAGTCGGAGGACGGCGGCGGCGGCTTCAGGGTCGTCATGGGCAGGGAGATTCCCGACGGCTGGATCGCCCCCGTGCAGGACCCGCGGCTCAGGCGCCCCCACCTCCTGCGGGCCGTACTCGCCGACGAAGATCTCGACGTGCGGGTGCTGGGCCAGCGTGCCACCGGGCGCTACGAGAGGATCCGGGAGGAGGGGCATGCCGGCGTACTTCTCGAATCCCTGGCGCTGAGCACGCGTCTGCCCATCCTCCTGGTGCACCCCAGGGATCCGGCGGGATGGAACGGGGCGGCCGAGGCTTCGGGACAACTCGCCGGACTGGCCCAGGTGGTGACCCTGAACTATGTGACCGCACAGGCCGTCCGCCGGGTCCACGAGCAGGTGGCCGTGCCCAGCGGCGGCGCCCGGCTGGTCTGGCCCAACCTCGGCCTGGAGCATCCGGCCTACTCGCGGGAGGAGGTCTCCCAGGCGTCCTTCGTGGAAAGGCGGCTGATGCCGTCGCTCGCCCACCTCTCCGTCATCGCGCGCGGCAGTGACACCGCGTGGGAGAGAGCGCGGCAGGCCTCGTACCGGGCCGGGGCGCGCAGGGCGGCGGAGCAGCTGGCGCGCGCGCAGGCCGCCGGGGACAGGACCGCCGAGCTCCAGGCGCTCAAGGAACGCACCCAGCAGCTCGAAGAGGACGCCAGGTCGTGGGAGGACATGGCGCAGACCTGCATGGAGGAACGGGACAAGGCGCAGTCCGAAGCCGCCACCGCCGAGTCGCTGCGCCAGGACCGGGACTACTGGAAGAAGCTGTACCTGGACCTGTCGAAGGGCGGGACCGGACAGGTGGCGGAGTTCGACGCCTGGAGCGAGATCCCGGTGCTGGGAACGGACGCCCTCCCCACGTTCGAGGCCCTCGTCGAGGCGTCGGAGAAGCACATCGTCTTCACGGCGAAGGCGGCGCGCGCCTGGAAGGCATCCCAGTACCCGTATCCCCAGGAGATGACCGACCAGCTGATCGCCCTCGCGCAGGCCGCGATGGACCTCTACACCAAGCCCGGCAAGATGCCGAGGCTGGACCAGTGGTTCTACGACAACCACGGGCTGAGGTTCGCCAACAGCGACGAGAAGCTCAGCAAGAACAAGGACAAGCGCTATTTCGAGTTCGACGAGAAGCGCAGGGACGGGTTGCCGCACGTCAAGGTCCGGGATGCCGTGTCGCCCAACGAGGTCGGACGGATCTACTTCGCCCTCGACTCCGACGGCAAGCGTTTCATCGTGAACCACGTCGGACTTCACCTGTAGCCCGCTGCGCGGGTCACCCGCCCACGGACCGTACGCCCGGTGGTGCCGCAGAGACGGGCGGCCCTCAGCCTCTCCCTCCACCCACCCTGATGTCCTGGTTCCAGGCGTCGCTCCGGCCGTTCCGCCCCGTCTTGCAGACCGTGTCGTAGCAGCGCCAGAACCAGACGCCGTTTCTGCGGCGGCGCAGCTCGATGCCGGTGCCGCCGCAGCGGCCGCACTTCGGCGGGCGGGTGAACAGCTCGGCGTGCTCGTGCTCCAGGAGCTTGCGGGCGAAGTGGCCACCGCGGATCGTCAGCATGACCTCGCGGGTCCACGACTGGGACAGGGTGTTGAGGCTGCCGAGCATCACCGCCCGCTCGTCGATCACCGCGATCTTCTGGTGCATGACGTTGACGGGAACGACCGTGTGGGCGACGGCCCGGAGGTCGGCGATGAGGCTCTGGCTGTCCGGGCGGGCCTGGAGCTGGTCCGTGTCGTCGCGGACGAACACGCTCACGCGCACGCCGCGACCGGCCGCCTCGCGCAGCAGCGGCAGGATGCCGCGCACCCGGTTCGCGACCCACGGCGCCCACAGCCAGACCGAGGTGCGGGCCGTGCGGATCTCGTCCTCGAAGGTGCTGAAGAACGTCGTCTCGTCGTCGGTGCCGGTGATCTCGACGTGCCGGGCGAGCACGTCGGCGAGGGCGGCACCGAACTCCCCGCGGCTCGGGGTGTCCTCGTGCGGCGGCGTGATCAAGTGGCCGGCCTGCAGACGCCGTACGCCCGGCGTGCCGACCAGGGCGGCCAGGTGGGAGAAGGCCGTGCCCTGCTTCGAGGAGCGGATGCGTTCCCAGCTGCCGATGACGTACAGGCGGGTCTGGACGCGGGTGGCCGCCACGTTGAACAGGCGCACGCCGCTGCGCGCCCAGTCCGACGAGCCCGGCTCCCGGTGCGCCAGCGACATCCGCAGTTCCTTGCCGTCGGCGCCCTCGACCGTGTCGCAGACGACCACGGGGAACTCCCTGCCCTGGAAGCAGACGTGCGTGGCACACACCGTGTACGGGACAGGGCACGGGCGGCGAGAGTCCCGCTCGCTCCCCGAACTGGCCCGCCCGTGCGCGCAGTCGACGCGGGGGGCGCGCCGTTCGGGCTCGCCGGACGGGACGACCGGTAGAGCGCTACCGCCGCGTCGTTCGTGGACGGTTGGCGACGAGCAGGTGCCGCTTGCTGCCGCCGGTCCCTTGCCCTCAGCGCCGTCGGCATCCGCTGCCACACGCCTGCCCAGCCTGCCGATGGGTGTCCAGCCGGACAACCGGGCAACTGCAAGGAAAACGGCGCCTCGCTCTCGCCGAGAACTCCTTGGGCGATACCCCCATCGAGCTGGCGAACTCCAACGACTGGGAAACCGCACCACCGCCCCCCGGATTCCAGACGGAGCAGCAGGAACGGTGGCTGGAGCAGATCGGCAAGTTCCAGCACCACTTCGACGCACCCGAGTTCGACACCGAGACCCGCGAGTTCGCCGCGACTCCCACCAGAGGACGCAGGACGCGACTTTCGAGGACCTGGTCCCGCGAGCCGGCGCGGCTGCCTGCCGGTGCCGCCCATGATCGTCACCAGTTCGCCCAAGGCCCCGGCGATCTCCTGGCGGGCGAAGGCACAGGAGCTGATCGAGCGGCTCGTCGCCGAGGGCCGCGTCCGGATCACTGATCCCGATGACGACGAGGTCGCGGAATGGCGGCGCGTCGTCGACTATGCGAATCGGCCCGACGCCGGCTGCAGTTCCGCCTCCAGTTCGGCGATCCCTCGACGGGCGACCACGAGCTCAGCCTGGTACTGGCTGGTCGGCCCGGGCAGCTGCCCGGTGTCGACGAGGTACTGACGTCGCCAGACGCAGATCGTCTGCTCGCTGATGCCGAGATCGTGAGCGATCTTCCTGATCGCCCGGCCGGAATCGACGAGATCGAGGGCCTTGCGCCGGAACTCAGCCGGGTAACTACGGGGCACTGAAGCCTCCTTGGTGTCTGGGACATCGTCTGTCCAACAAGGTGACTCCACCAGACCCGGGGCACATCAGAGCCTCCGCCGGTCCCGGTTCGGTTCGGTTCGGTTCACGAGGTTCCTCGTCGAGCCGGATAGGCCCAGCGACATAGGTCGATCAGCCGATGTCCGCCGGCGGGTTTTCCAGCACAATCTGTGGAGGCCGAGCACGAGCTCGATCGCGGGGCTGTGCGCCGTCCGGGGGATGACCGATTGCAGGGCTGCAGACGGAACATCGGCTTCCCGGTTTTTTCCGCATCGGAACGTCGAGTGCCTCTTCATGTCGTGCTGCATCACAGGAGAAGAAGAAAGACATGGTGGTGAAACGTCGTATCGGAGGGGCGCTCGGCGCCCTCGCATCCCTTGGCGGCTTGCTCGTCGCGGGACTCCCGGTACGCCGGCGGCCACGTCCGCGCCGGTCTGTCCCAGGCCGCACCCCAGCGTGGCGCCCCTATGCATCCACGACGGTGCGGACTTCACGGGACTGCTCGACAACTACCCGTCGATCGTGCCGAACCCCGGCGACGACAAGGAGGACAAGATCTCCTTGATCGTCAACGACTCCGACTACCGCTTCCTGTTCTTCTCGGACATCCCCTATCGCGGTGAAGTGCTGGAAGTCGGCCCCCACCAGACGTGGGTGGCTTCGGCGGAGTGGGACAACCGCATCTCTTCATGTATCGGGTACTGAGGACTTGGCTCCTGCGGCAGCTCAGCGCTCGGCGCAAACCGTCCGGAAAGGCGACCTGTTCAGCTGGTCGTTCCGAGCCCGAATCCGACCACCGGAAAGCGAACTTCACGCATGGCCCTCCATCCCCCGGACCTCCCTCTCGCCGCCGGGCAGGAACGCATCTGGCGAGGCCAGATGAAGAACCCCGCCAGTCCCGTCTACAACCTCGGTATCTACGTCGACATACAGGGCCACCTCGACCCAGGGCTACTGGAGCGGGCCGCCCGGCAGGTCATCGACGAGGCGGAGACACTGCGAGCCGTCATCGTCGAGGACGAGGACGGCATACGCCAGCGGATCGGGCCTGTGGATCCCTGGACGATGCCGCACATCGACCTGTCCGGAGAGCAGGACCCGCAGGACGCCGCCCGGAAGTGGATGGATGAGGAGATGGCGCGGCCCCGGGAGTGGGGCCGGCCTCCGCAGTTCTCGTGCGCGCTGCTCACCCTCGCCCCCGGCCGTCATCGGTGGTTCGGTTCCACCCACCACCTGGTGAACGACGGTTACGGATCCGCCGTCGTCGTCCGTCGGCTTTCCGACGTCTACACCGCCCTGTCGCAGGGACGCGACATGGCCGACGGCGCTCTGCCGCCGTTGCGCACGCTGCTGGACGAGGAAGCGCGATACCGGTCTTCCGCACAGTACCGCCAGGACCAGGCGTACTGGCGGGCGAAGTTCGCTGACAGGCCGACACCCCTGAGTCTCTCGGCACGGACAGACCCGCCGACGGCCGTCAGACGCCGCTCCTCCGCCACGCTGGATCCCGCAGTCGGAAGTGCGCTGAAGAAGGCGGCCGACCAAGCCGGTACCTCCTGGCCCCGGGCGCTCATGGCGGCCGTCGCCGCCTATGTGCACGGCGTCACGGGGGAGAAGGACGTGATCCTGGGGTTCCCTGTGGCGGCGCGCCCGACGTTCCTCACCCAGGTGACTCCCGGCCTGCGCTCGAACATCGTCCCCCTCCGGCTTCAGGTGGAGCCCTGGATGACGGTCCAGGAACTGGTGGGGCACACCAGGCAGGAGATGAGGGCCGCGCTGACCCACCAGCGCTACCGGCACGAGGAACTGCGCGAGGACCTCGGCATACTGCACAACAGGAAACGCCTCAACGGTCCGGTCGTCAACATCATGCCATTCGATTACGACCTGTCGTTCGGCCGGGCCCGCGGAGTGATGCGTAATCTGTCCACCGGGCCGGTGACCGACATCGACTTCGTCTGTTACGGCAGCCGACCCGAGGAGCAGGGCGGCGTGAGCCTCGATCTGGAGGCCAACTCCGCCCGCTATACGGACCACGAGTTCGAGAGCCACGGGCACTCCTTCCGCGCCTTCCTCGCGGCTCTGTCCGGTTCACCGGGGGGCCGGACAGCCACCGGTCTCAGCGTGGCGGAAGTCCTGGACCGGGGGGCGGTGTGAGCGATGGCCGGCTGCAGACCTCCGTACTGACGGATGCCTGCCCCGAACGGTGGACGTACGGCGACGGGAGCACCGCGTGGCTGCCCCGGGACGCGGACGTCGTCGTCGGACGTGCGTCCCGGTGGCTGGGTACGCCGTACTCGTGGGGAGGAGGGACACCCTACGGACCGAGCACAGGTTTCTGCGACGGCGCCAACGGCTACGGGCCGTCGGGCGAGTGCGTGGCCTCCGTCACCCCGGGGTTCGACTGCTCAAGCCTGGTGCGCTACGCGTACTGGCCGTTCAACCGGTTGCCCCGGGTCTCCGCGAGCCAGTACGCGGCGACCTCCGAATACACCGTCCGGCGGACCGCCCTGCGTGAGGGCGATCTGGTTTTCTGGCACAACGGCACACGCGTTTACCACGTAGGCCTCTACTGCGGGAACGACGAGGTGATCCACGCCCCCCGAACCGGCAAACTCATCTCACGGGTCCCGCTGGACGAGGCCATGCCGCGAAAGGACTACTACGGAGCCACCCGGCTTCTGAACCTCTCCGCCAGGTGATCCCCGCACGGACCGCTGCCGCGAGCGGGAGAGGACGGCATCCGGGCCGTCCGTCGGCGGGCTGCGGCACCGGCGCGAGGTTTCACCGAGGAGATGCACCATGACACTCACACTCACCATCGACACCGTGCGCTGGCGGGAACACCATCGCAGCGTCCTCGACCGGTTTCCGGGCCTTGTGCCGGTCTGCAAGGGAAACGGCTACGGGTTCGGCCAGCACAGGCTGATGCGGGAAACGACCCAACTCGGCATACGGCTCGCCGCTGTCGGCACCGTTCAGGAAGCGTCCCTCGTGCAGGATTCCTTTCCCGGAGACCTTCTGGTGCTGATGCCGTACCGCAACGGGGAGGTGTCCCCGACGCTGTCCGGCAGGACCATCCGTGTCGTCTCCTCCGCCGGGCACTGCGACGGTCTCGCGGGGCGCCGAGTCATGGTGGAGCTCAGGTCCTCCATGAGGCGGCACGGCATCACGGAGGCCGATCTGCCCGCCCTGCGCGCGGTGATGAGCGGGTGGGAGTTCGAGGGTTTCTCCATCCACCTTCCGCTGAACCGGGTGGGCGGCGTCGGCGGGACCGAAGAGGTCGCCGCCTGGGTGCGGCGACTGCGTGAGGAAAGGATGCCGCTCTATCACGTCTTCGTGAGCCACCTGTCGGCCGAGGAGATGGCCAGGCTGCAGAACGACTTCCCGCGGACTCGCTTCCGGCTGCGCACAGGAACGAAGCTGTGGCTCGGCGCCCCGGGGGCCACCCGGTACCACAGCCGGGTACTCGACATCACACGACCGGAGCGGAGCAAGCGCTTCGGTGCCGGACGGCGGCAGCCGCTCTCGGGCCCGTACCACGTCGTCGTGGCGGGCGGCACCTCGCACGGGGTGGGGCTGAGGGCGCCCAGGAGGCTGAGCGGTCTGTGGGACCGTGCCCGCCACGTCGCGGGCATCGGACACACCTGCCTCAACCACCATCTGTCGCCCTTCGTCTGGGACGGCAGGCGGTGCAGGTTCGTCGAACCTCCCCGCCTGCAGGAATCAGTCCTGCTGGTGCCCGGGGGCAGTGTGCCGCCGGAAGTCGGCGACGAGCTCGCGTTGCAGCTGCGCTACACCATCACCCGTCCCGACCGTGTCGTGGAGGAACCACGGGTCACAGCAGGCGCGCCCCTGGCCGTCGACTCTGCGGCGAAGCGGGGATGATCCGCCCCGGCTGCCACGCCGGCACGCGATTCCCGCTCCGGGACCCGCGCGGCATTCAGCCGCGACACCGCACGAGGCCGCACGGAGGAACGTCGGATGACCCGCCCGCACCCCGGGGACATGAGCCGTTCGGACACGAAGGCCGCCATACGCAGCCTGCTGATCGGGCTCTTCGCCAGTCTCTTGTCCGGAACGGTGGTCACCACGGCCCTGCCACGCGTCATCACCGACCTGGACGGCGGCCAGTCCGCGTACACCTGGGTCGTCGCTGCCACCATGGTGACGACCATCCTCAGTCTTCCGCTGTGGGGCAAGTTCGCCGACCTGACGAACCCGAAAACGCTCATCCACTGCGCCCTCGGCCTCTTCGCTCTCGGTTCAGCGCTCGCCGGACTGGCGCAGAACCTTCCCTTGCTCATCGCGGGCCGGGCCGTCCAGGGCCTGGGGGTGGGCGGTATCACCGCACTCACCCAGGTGATCATGGCCATGTTGATCCCGTCCCACGAGCGAAGCCGGTACAACGGAAGGCTCGCACTGGTCATGATGGGCGGCACGGTCTGCGGGCCGCTGGTGGGCGGAACGGTCGCCGATGTCCCGTGGCTGGGCTGGCGCTGGTGCTTCCACCTCGGGCTGCCCCTGGCGGCGGCCGCCGCCCTCACCCTCCATCGGACTCTGCGGCTGCCACCCAGTGGCGACGGTCTGCGCGCGTCCTCCCTGGACATCAGGGGCGCCTTCCTGCTGACGGCCACGATCGGCACCCTGCTGGCCGGCATCTCCCTGGTCGGCACCGGACTCTCCCCGATGTCCTGGGAGTTCACCGCGACGGTCTGCGCCCTTGTCGTATCCGCTGCCGCATTCCTGCGCACGGAGCGGCGGGCCGCGGACCCCCTCATCCCGACGCGGCTGCTGCGCAACCGCACGGTCGTGCTGACCGCGGTCGCGGACTTCGCGGCCGGCCCCGCACTGTTCGCCTCGCCGGCCCTGCTCGGCCAGTACTTCCAGATCGCCCGCGGCCAGTCGCCGACGGTCTCCGGGCTGCTGTGCCTTCCGATGGTCGCGGGACTGCTGTTGTCCGCGACCGTCAGCGGTCACCTGATCAGTGCGAAGGGCCGCTGGAAGGCCCATCTGACGGCCGGTGGGGTACTGCTGCTCCTCAGCTTCTCGCTGATGGGCACGGTACGCGCGGACACACCTCTGTTGCTCGTCGGGGTCTACCTCTTCACCGGCGGTGCCGGTATGGGGATGACCTCCCAGAACCTGGTGCTGATCGCGCAGAACGCGGTGCCCCCGGCCGAACTGGGCGCCACCGGCTCGATGGTGGCGCTCTGCCGTAATCTGGGCGGACTGTTCGGCGTCACCGTCCTCGGAGGGGCCCTGGCCGCCCGCGTGGACACGCTGACGGAATCCGCGGGCGCCATGGCCGCTGGGGAATCCGCTGTGCGCGACGGGCGGCTGCCGGACCTGCGCGCGCTGCCGCCCGATACGGCGGACTTCATCCAGTCGGTCTACGGACGGGCTCTGGGCGATGTCTTCGCCCTCTCGGTTCCCTTCGCTCTGATCACCCTCCTGGCCGTCCTGGCACTGCCCGAGCGGCCGCTGCGGCCCGCACGGGAACCCGAGGCCACCGCCGGAACGGCCCACGGACCCGGACGGTGATCATTCCAGGACGGTGAACGACCAGGATGCGAGGTGGCCCTTGAGGCGGATGAGTCCTCTGAACGAAACGATCTCGCACAGTGGCGTGAAGTGACTGCGTGCGGACGGGCCGGATGGGCTGGACGGTCGGCTGCTCGCGCAGGGCTGCCGCTTCTTCCGGGCTCGCATACGGGCGACCCACGGTGACGGCCTCCGGGGAAGGTCGGTCCGCACGGCAGGACGTGTCCCTCGCGGGCATCTCGCCCTCGACCAGGTAGCGCGTGGCGGCGTTCAGCACGCAGGAGTGCTTGCCCAGGACGTACACGCCGTGCCCGCTGTCGTCGACGGTGACCAGCCGGGCCCGGTCGCCGAACTTCTCGCGCAGCATCTTCCCGCCCCGGTGCGGGGTCGACGCGTCCCGCCGGTTCTGCAGGAGCAGCACGTTGCGCGGTCCCTCGGCGTCGATCTTCACCGGCGGTTCGGCGGGGGCGTACGGCTGGTCGGCACGGGCGACGCCCTGCTCGCCCCGTCGATCACCCGCCGCCTGGTGGAGCGCTACGCCTCGCAGTCCGCCCGCACACCCGTCGTGCACCTCGACCTCTCGGCCCTGCCCCCCCCGCAAGACGGAGGTCCTGCCCCTGCTGGGCCGCGGCCTGTCCAACACGGAACTCGCAGCCGAACTGACCCTGAGCGAGGCCACGGTGAAGTCCCACGTGGCACGCATCTTCGCCAAGCTGTCGCTCCGAGACCGGGTCCAGGCCGTCGTACTCGCCTACGAGACGGGACTGGTCAGGCCCGGCGAATGAAGCGGAGCAGCCGGGGCCGGCCGGGCCCCCGCCCTCTGCGGGGCCCTCGCTCCCCGAGCGTGGCGACGGCCTCCTCAAGGACCGCCTGCCTCACGGGCCGACTCCCGGACCCACGGCTCGCACGTACGAGTGCCGTCTGATCCGAAGCCGTCGAGGGCGGTGGACGCGCGGCCGGGGCCGGGCGGCCGGCGCGGTGAACCCCGCCGGCCGCGCACCGCGCCTGTCGTCCCGCCCCCGGGCCACCGGCGGTTGATTCCAGGCAGGCGAACGTCGGCCTCGTCGAGCATCAGCAGGGTACGCGCCCGGGTCCGCTCCTTCATATAGGGCCAGGCGGCCTCCACCAAACCGCTGTCAAGAAGGAGTTGATCCAGCACTTCGAAGTAGACGGCACCGCCGACGTGCTCCGTGGAGTGGTCCACGATGCGCTCCACGAAGTCCCAGCACCGGGTGAGCAGCCGTGTGTCCGGGCTGTCGCTTCTCAGCTGCGGCATCAGCAGCGGCGTGGTGAAGCATCCGGCCAGCAGTTCGTACAGCATCACGGCCGCGTCCTCGGTCAGGACGGCCGCTTCCGCGGGTCGGCGGAACATCTCGGCGATGGAGTCGGCGGATTCGGGGACCATGCGCAACAGCAGCGGGGGGATCTCCTTGACCGGGATCTCCTCGACCGGATCCCCGGCGGGGGTGTCGCCCATGTCTACCTCAGCAGGTGTGTCGGTCGTGCCCATGGGCATGGGTTCGGAGCCCGTCGTGCGAGATGTCCCGGACCTCGTGAGGGAGACGGGCGACAGAACGGGCAGGACCCCACCTCTTCGGTATGATTCCTGCCCGTTCCTTCAGCGGCTGGCCGGCTAGGGCCTGTTGTGAAAGTGCTGGTCACAGCCACTCGTTGATGGCTGCGACCAGCACGGTCGCTTCGTAGCGGACGGCGAGTTTGTCGTAGCGGGTGGCGACGGCCCGGTGGCGCTTGAGCCGGTT
>NZ_JAPJDM010000033.1:0-81657 GCF_026242095.1 Streptomyces sp. NEAU-W12 | reverse complement strand
TATACCCAGGCCGAATTGGATGCCGTCGCCCTCAAGCTGAACACCCGCCCCCGGCAGACCCTCGGGTTCGAAACTCCCGCTGATAGGCTCGCGGCAGCTGTTGCATCAACCGGTTGACTCCACCGCCGCCGCCTTCAAGATGTCGTTCGCCCGCTTCAGCTCGGCGATCTCCTTCTTCATCGCCTTGATCTGCGCGGACTCCTCCGTGGTCGTCCCCGGGCGCTTCCCGGAGTCGACCTCATCGCGCTTCACCCAGTTCCGCAGGGTCTCGGCCGAACCGATGCCCAGCTTCTGGGCGACCGCCCGCAGCACGGCCGACTCGTTCGGATAGTCACCACGAACCTCGGCGACCATACGGACCGCTCGTTTGCGCAGCTCAACGGGATAAGAGGAGGGACGTGCCATGACTCAATCCTTTCACGGAATCAAGTCTCTACCGAACCCGGAACGGTTCAGGCCACATGAGTGGCCGTGTTGCGGACGGTCATGTTGACTCCGGGCGCGTACTTGGCCAGGCCGTTCTGCATGGAGCTGACCGTGCGGTCGCTCGGGTCCCCAGGCCACGCCAGCATCGGGTTCTTGGACGCGAAGACCTTCTCGTAGAGGTTAGTGGCATCCATGTTGGCCAGCCCAGTGCGGGTCTTTAGCTGGGAGGTAAGGCTTTCAGCCGCGCTTTGGACAGCAAGACGGAAGTGGCCGTCGACCCAGAGCTTGCGGGCGGCTCCCCAAATCGTCGGGTGCATCGCCTCCACTCCGGTAGTCGGGGGCAACTCCGCCTCCGCCTTATCCGTCATCGCCTCCAAGCGCCCCAGAATCTGCTCCGCCGCGTCCAACACATCGCCCGGTTCAAGCAGCGGCTTCGGTGTGATGACGGTTTTCCAGGCCGCAATCGGGTCCAAAGGCTCCGGGAAGCTGGCGATGCCTATGTACATCCGGGTCAGGCCGGGGGCCGCCGAGGCGCGGCCAGCTGCTCGCGCCACCCGATCGGTAACGGTTTGGATCTCCTCGAGTGACACGCCTTCCCGGGCGACTGCGGCGGGGAGGAGACCCCGCCCAAAGCCGGCGTCCTTCGTCTCCATGTGGAGCTCCATGAACGCCTTGAAGGCTTCTTTGAACTCGGTCACGGCTTCGGCGGTCTTACGGAGGTACTCGGGGTGAGGTACTCGGGGTTCCGGGAAGCGTCCATGCCGCTGATCGTGTCACGGGCTCGGAAGGTTGTTCCCAAGAAGGCGCCGAGTCGGCGCTGCTCACGGAGCGGTCAGCGGCTCGCCGCCCAGGGCAGTCGACGGCGAGCCCTGGGCGGCCGATGGCTACCGGCGATGGGCCGGACGTGCAGCCACTACAGGGTGACTTGCCTCGCGCGTCTACTCATCCTCTTTTCCCCTCCACTGCGCGAACCGGTTGTCTTTAGCCTGGGCGCATGCCCGAGCCCGTGTTCAGCGCCGACGACTACGTCAACCCCGATGCTCCCGAAGACGAACTCCGCCTGAAGCCAGACCATCCTCGTGTCCGTGACCACTCCTACGACTGTGCGCGCAGCACCCAGGAGCTTGACCTCTGGAAAAGTTCTCTCATCTCCACCGTGATGGAACCCTGGGATGGCTACCCCGACCTGGCGGAGATCCCTGAAAATGCCGTGCCTGGGCCGGAACTCACACTGTTCGTCAAAGAGCGAGAGCGCGGGCCAGGCTACGTCGCAGACTTCCTCTACAAGGCAGCCAATCTGCCGGTCACGGTGCACGGCATTCTGGCGAACCAAGGAACCGGCCTGGGAGTGATCGAGCTCGAGCTCTGGCAGCCGGGGTGGGGTTACTGGGACGACTGGGGAGACTTCGTCGGTCCTCCAGGCGAGGATGCGGCGGTAGCGGTGTCCGTGCCGATCACCAGTGACGTGTTGCGCCGTATCCCACTGGGTCAGATCGTCGCCCGGGCCCAGGCCGAGCTGGCCGACCAGTCGTGGAAAGAGGAAGGTGTCACGGTCTTGGGCCGATCGCGGGCCGCGGGATCAGACCTCGCACCACCGTCCATGCGAGCCCTGGAGAACGCGAACGCGCTCGCACAGCCGGCGCAGCGAGGGCGCCCCCCGCTCGACGGTGAACTCCTGCACGCCGTGGCCCATGCCTATCTCCGTGAAGCCATCAACGGTCCTGGCCTCCATCGCCGCCTGGCTGACCTGTTCAACCGGCCGGAACCGACTATTAAGGACTGGATCAAAGCGGCCCGGGACCGCGGCTACCTCTCCCCCGCCGTCCCAGGCCGCCGGGCCGCCGGCCCCGGCCCGCTCCTCACTCCCCCCGAGGACGGCTCACGTCCACCACCGGCCTGATCTCCATAGCCACCATGAGCGCGCGGCGGCTGCCTACTCCGGGCCAGGGTCGCGCAGCGGGTTGCGGTGACTGCAGTCCCAGCACCTCACGCTCTCGGGGAGGTTCTCGAACCGTATGCCGGGGATGCCGAAGGAGCCGTCGATGCGGAAGCCTCCGCAGCCCTGGCACGGTGTGGCGTGGAAGGGCTTGTCGCAGCGGAAGCAGGTGCCTTCCGCTGCGGTCTGGTCAAGGCGGGTAACTCGGGTGTCTGCGCTGCCACATCGCACGCAGAACGCTTCTTGTGTCTTCATGGTTCTGGTGTACATCAGGTTCGCGGCATCGTTCCCCCCGCTCCGATCCGGGGGCTGCCGGCGGTCACAGCGAAGAGATCACGGTCGGCCGGCAAAGCGGAGCCGGTGGTCGTAAGCGGGGCGTATGGATTTCGAACACGAAATCCAGGAGGGACCGGCTGGACGCCGAACAGCTCGCCGCCCTCGCGGAACTGGGCAAGGACTGGGCGTGAGAACCACGGGCCGCTGGCCGACCTCATCGGGCTCACTCGACAACTCACCGAGTGCCGTACATCGAGCGCCAAGCGCATTACGGTTCTTCGATGAACCAGGATGAGATCCGTGATGAGCTGGTGCGCTCTGCACAGCGATGGGCTCGGACAGCCCTCGACGCCTACTTCGAGGAGCCGGTGGACCAGGACTTCGCAGTCCATCACATGGCTGTGGCTGTCGAGCATCTGGCCAAGGGGTGTCTAGCCTCCATCGCGCTCACGTTGCTGGCCGACGTCAGGCCTTCCGTAGAAGATCTGCTGGTACTCGGTGGCCAGGGGGAGTGTCAACTTAACGGCTGATCTTGGTTGTTGGTCGGTCAGTGGGTGGCCGGGGTGAGCCGGCCTTCGAAGTGGATCTGGAAGGCGTTCAGCGGGGCCTTCCAGCGCATGGTCCAGCGCTTGCGGCCCTTGCCTGTCGGGTCCAGCGACATCAGTGCCATATAGACGCACTTCATGGCGGCCTGTTCATTCGGGAAGTGCCCGCGAGCGCGGACGGCCTTGCGGATCCGTGCGTTCACGCTCTCGATCGCGTTGGTCGAGCAGATGATCTTGCGAATCTCGACATCGAAGGAGAGGAAAGGCACGAACTCTGCCCAGGCGTCCTCCCAGAGCCGGACGATCGCCGGATACTTGGCGCCCCACTCCTCCTGGAACTCGGTGAAGCGGGCTGCGGCCGCGGCCTCGTTCGGCGCGGTGTAGACCGGCTTCAGCTTCTTGGCGATCTTGTCCCAGTCCTGGCGGCCCGCGTAGCGGAAGCTGTTCCGAAGCAAATGAAGCCGTAAGGAAATAACACGTTGCTTCGCGAGGACGCGTTCGTTGGTCTGGTATGCGAATATCCGACGAGGCCCGTGTCCTGCTGACCCGGCGGTTCGAGGTCCTGCTCCCGCACCTGAACGAACGGCAGCGCCGTCTCGCCCTGGCCACCGAGGCCCGGCTGCTGGGCCATGGTGGTGTGAGGCTCGTGGCGAGAGCTGCCGGGGCCAGCGAGACCACGGTCCGCAGAGGTGTCTTCGAACTCGAAGGCGGCACCGGACCGCTACCCGAAGGCCGTGTCCGGCAGGCGGGCGGCGGGAGAATGCGCGTCGAGGACGTGGACCGCGAGCTCGTCCCCGCGCTGTTGGCGCTGGTGGAACCGGATGAACGGGGCGATCCGATGTCTCCGCTGCGCTGGACGACCAAGTCGCTGCGCAACCTCGCGGAAGAACTGACTCGGCAGGGGCATCCGGTCTCCGCTCCGACCGTCGGCCGGTTGCTGAAGGAGCAGGGCTTCAGCCTGCAGGCCAGTGCCAAGACCCTGGAGGGGAAACAGCACCCCGACCGTGACGCGCAGTTCCGCTATCTCAACGAGCAGGTCAAGGAGCATCAGTCCGCCGGACAGCCGGTGATCAGCATCGATGCCAAGAAGAAGGAACAGCTGGGGCAGTTACCCAATCCCGGCCGGCAGTGGCGACCGGCAGGTGATCCAGTACAGGTGGAAGACCACAGCTTCTACTTCATCGGCCCCGACGTCGACGTGGCGATCCCCTTCGGCATCTACGACCTGGCCAACGACAGCGGCTGGGTGAACGTCGGCACCGACCACGACACCTCCGTGTTCGCCGTCGAGTCAATTCGCCGCTGGTGGCAGGCGCGCGGACGGGCGGACTACCCAGATGCCAACCGCTTGTTGATCACTGCGGACTGCGGAGGGTCCAACAGTTACCGCTACCGGTTGTGGAAGGCCGAGCTCGCCGCCTTCGCCGCCCAGACGGGTCTCACTGTGACTGTCTGTCACTTCCCGCCGGGCACCTCAAAGTGGAACAAGATTGAGCACCGGCTGTTCTCCCACATCACTATGAACTGGCGCGGCAGGCCCCTGACCAGCTATGAAGTCGTCGTCAACAGCATCGCTGCGACCCGCACCCGTACCGGCCTGCGCGTTCACGCCGAGCTGGATGCCGGTGCCTACCCGGTGGGCATCTCCGTCAGCCGCGACCACCTGCGCTCTCTACCGATCACGCCCCATGACCAGCACGGATCCTGGAACTACACGATCGCCGCCGCCGGTGCCGAGGACGGCAGCCAGGTCAGCCCCAGCGATCGAGACCGCACCAGGGCGCAGGTCCTCACGATGCTCACCGACCCCCGCTTGAGCGGCATGACCGCATCGGAACTGGACACGCTGCGCAACCAGTTGGCCCCCGCACAAGCCGCCCAGGCGGAACAACGCAAGTTCCAACAGCGCGGCGGCCGACGGCTGCAGGCCCCCGGAGCCCACGGCAGACCCCTGCTCTCGAACGCCGATCGTGTCCTGATCACCGTGATCTACTTGCGCCGCGTCTGTTCCCAGAAGGTCCTGGTCGATCTGCTGGCCATCAACGCGGTCACCATCGGCAAGGTCATCGGTGAGACCCGCACGCTCATGGACGCACAGAAGATCACCGTCACACAGACCACGCATTACTTCTCCTCCGCCCGGGAACTGCGCGACTGGGCGGAAGGCGGTGCGACCACCAGTCGCATGGAACTCTCCCAAGCTCTGTCCCACCCCGCCCTCACCGGCATGCCTCGATCAGACCTCCAGGCACTGATCGACCGGATCACCCTGCCCTACCAGGCCGCCCTCGAAGAACGCCGGCATCGCCAGCGCGGCGGTGACAGGCGACCCGGAACCCGCGGCGGCCTCTTCCGCCAAAAGATCACCGACGCCGACCGAATCCTGGCAACTGTCCTTTCCCAACGAGGTCTATGCGACCAACAGGCCCTGGCCGCCGTGTTCGGCGTCAGCCGCGGCACCATCCGCAACGCCATCGAGGACGTCCAGCCTCTCCTCGACCAGGATCAATACGTCGTGACACCCGCCGAACGACGCTTCGCCACGGCCGCCGACGTACTCAAATTCGTCGCGGAAAGAGGGGAAACACCATGTTGATTCCTTACGGCTTCAATGGGTGCGGCATCGCTGCCAGGACGCGCCCGGCAGGACCGCGCCGATCGCGTTCACCAGGCCGGTGTGAACGTCGGAGACGACCAGCTGGACGCCGGACAGGCCGCGGGCGGTCAGCGAGCGCAGGAAGGCGAGCCAGCCGGCGCCGTCCTCGGCCGTGGCGACGTCGATGCCGAGGACCTCGCGGTGTCCGTCGGCGTTGACGCCGACCGCGATCAGGGCGTGGACGTTGATGATGCGGCCGCCCTCGCGGACCTTCTGGGTCAGTGCGTCGACCCAGACGAAGGCATACGGCCCCGCGTCCAGGGGCCGGTTGCGGAAGGCTGCGACCTGCTCGTCCAGGTGCTTGGCCATCGCGCTGACCTGGGACTTCGACAGCTGGGTGACGCCGAGGGACTCGGCGAGTTTCTCTACCCTGCGCGTGCTGACGCCCAGCAGGTAGGCGGTGGCCACCACCGAGATGAGGGCCTGCTCGGCCCGCCGGCGCCGTTCGAGGAGCCAGTGCGGGAAGTAGCTGCCCTGCCTCAGTTTGGGGACGGCGAGTTCGACGGTCCCGGCGCGGGTGTCCCACTCGCGTGGGCGATACCCGTTGCGGTGGTTGACGCGTTCGTCGCTGACCTGCCCGTATTCGGCGTTGCAGAGGGCGTCGGCCTCCGCGGACATGAGCGCGTCGGCGAACGTCTTGACCATCGCGCGCAGCAGATCGGGACTCGCCGCGACGAGGTTGTCCTCGGCGAGGGCGCGCAGGGGCAGACTGTCTGGTGCGGTCATCGTGCTGATCTCCTTCGAGCTTCGACATCTCGAAGATCAGCCGGTGGCCGTTCATCTATGCGGGCACCACCCCGATGCCGGAGCAAACCCCCGGATCAGGTCGAACCCGTACACCACTTCCTTGGACGCGACCCGGCCCCGGACCCTGTGCGTACTGTCCTCGGGGCTCCGACTCAATCCTCGTTGAGACCAGATCAGTCGGGCGCCGACCTCGGGTCGTTGCGCCTTCTGCGAGGGTATGTGCCAGTTCGGTTCAAGTTCCGTATCGGTCTCGCAGAGGAAGTGGAACCGTTGTGGTTGTGCGGACACTTGTTGCTGTGGACTTCCTACTGCACGAACGGGTCCGGTCTGGTGATCGGGCGGCGTTCGCCGAGATCTTCGACGAGCACGCGCGAGTCGTCTACGCCCACGCGATCCGGACGACGGGCGACTGGGCCATGGCCGAGGACGTCATGTCCCTCACCTTCCTGGAGGCTTGGCGGCTGCGTGACAAGCTGCGTGAGGAAGTCAGAAGCGTTCGGGCGTGGCTCTTGGGCATCGCGACGAACGTGATGCGCAATATCGCTCGGTCGGCACGCCGCCACCGGGAGGCGATGTCCCGTCTGCCGCCCCCGGAAGCGTTGCCGGACTTCTCCGACGAGCTGGTCGGTCAGATGGCCGATGCCCAACGCCTGGCCGCCGCCGCCAGAGCGCTGCAGCGTCTCAAGCGCAGCGAGCGCGAGGTCTTCACGCTGGTGGTCTGGTCCGATCTGGGGTACGCGGCGGCCGCTGAGGCTTTGGGGATTCCGGTAGGCACCGTGCGTTCCCGGCTTTCCCGGGCGAGAGAGAAACTGCGCAGGCTCGTCGATGAGGAACTGGTGGTGCCGAATCTGGACGGTGCGGAACCGCGGACCGACAGCGGACACATATCGCACAGCGGGGTGGCCGCAGCCCGCACGTCCCACCGAAGGAGAGCACGATGAATCCGGAACAGCGGGAACAAGCCGAGCGTGAGCGGGCGAGCCGGACGCTGCCTCCCGCTCCCTACCCGGACCCGGCACCCGAACGCGTGGCAGCGCGCCGCGCACACCTCTTGAGCGAGGTCGACCGGCAGACGCATTCCCGTGCTTCCCGTCTGGCACTGCGGCCGAAAGGACGTTGGGGCCTGGCATGGGGAGCAGTTGCCGCTGCAGGAACTGTCGTCGCCGTCCTCAGCCTCGGCTCCGGACCCTCTGACACTGTGGGTAACGTGCCACCGGCCTCAGCAGCATCGGTCCAGCTGCTGGAAAGAGCGGCTCTGGCCGCCGCGACGACGCCGCAGACGACGGTGCGCGCCGGACAGTACTCGTACGTGAAGACGGTCGGCCACACATCGGTGCTGTCCGAGACCACGGCCGGCGAAATGGAGCTCCTGCGCGAGGACGAGGGCATGGAGCAGTGGACCTCGGTGGACGGCAGTGAGCAGACTCTGCAGCGCAAGGACGGCAACGACAGCTTGCTGCCCGGCACCGCAGGTGAGGGGAGTCTGAACGCGCCGACCTACGACTTCCTGGCCGCCCTGCCGACCGATCCTGACACTCTGCTGAAGCGGATCCGCGACGACGCCGAGAGGAATCACGGAGCTGGCTCCGGCTCCACGACGGGACCGGACCAGGAAGCCTTCGTCACGATCGGTGATCTTCTGCGGAACGGGGTGACACCTCCCGAGACCACTGCGGCTCTCTACCGCGCCGCTGCCCTTATTCCCGGCGTCGACGTCGTCCCCGACGCCGTCGACGCGGCAGGACGGAACGGGGTCGCCGTCGCCCGGACGCACGACGATGAGCGCACTGAATGGATCTTCGACAGGAGCACGGCCCGACTCCTGGGTGAGCGCACAGTTCTTGTGGTGGACAACGCCTGGGGCGAAGCCGGCACAGTCGTCACGTCCGTCGCCGTCATCGACAGCGGCATCGTCGACGAGGCCGGACAGACTCCGTAGAGGGCGAACGGCCGCGCGGCACAACGTCATACACCCATGACGACGACCCGCACAAGATCGAACATCCGGACGATCGTGATCGAGAACCCGACATACTAGATCGCGGCCGCCCCGCACCCACGAAGCGTGCTGTGGGATCCCTGTGAATCACCGCCACAAAACCATCACAGGAGAAGCAGCATGCGCCCTGCACGCGTCCTTGTCCCGGCTGTCGCCACCCTTTGTGCGTTGGCGGCGAGCGCGACGACTGCAACCGCGGTACCGGAGCCCGTCGCAGTACCTGAGGTCAGAATCACCACGCAGGCCGAGGAGGCCCAGCTGCAGGAGCAGCTCGCCGAATCCAAGCCCGTCATCGCCACCTACAAGGGCGAGAGAATCAACCTGGCTGACGGCTGGCAGGGGGCGCAGGCCTGTAACGAAGTACCGAGCGGTGAGGTCTACTGCTACGACAGCGCCGCCGAAGCGGACCAGGCAATGGCCGCGATCGCCCCGAAAACGACCAGAGGGTCGGAGAGTGGCAGGGCTGCAGCGACGGCCGGCGGTGCGTTCGGTCCTACAGCCTGGAGCGACTGCGCGTACGGGTGGGTCTGCCTGTGGGAGCACTCGGACTTCACGGGGCGCCGGCTCCAGTGGAGCGCCAAGGGGACCAAGCAGCTCGGAGACTGGGACTTCCGGGACAAGGCCAGTGCCGGCTGTGTACAGCGCGATCAGGGCGGTGTGTCGGTCTACGACGCTCGAACGGGCCTGCCTGACCCGTACATGGTCCTGACCAACGGGTACTGCTACAAGTTCTCCACTGCCAGCTACCCGACCGGTGGCACCTTCAACGACAAGGCCGACTACATAACCATGTGACCGGCCGGGACTGGCCTCATCTCGTGCTGACGACGCGCTGCACGACGGCGCCTGGCGCCCGAGAGACGTGCGTCCTGGCTGTCAGCCGCGGTCCCGTACGCCCCTGGTCGGGACCGCGGCGATCCAGTTCAGCGTTGGCCGAGCGCCCCACCGCCGAGGCCGGTCTTTAGGAAGGCAGTAGGAACGGTCCTCGTTGATGCCACGTCATCACTGTTCCGGTCGATCGTCGCAGCTTCCGCAGAGGCCGCGCCGGGCCCCTTCCGTACACCCTGACATCGCATTGTTGGAGTAGTAGTTGAGAGCTCACAGACTAGCTCGTAGCGGAATCGCGGGCCTTGCGGCCAGTGCGATCCTGACCGGGCTCATACAGGCCGCGCCGGCGTTCGCCGACTCGAGCCCTCCCAACCCGAAGCCTGCACCGAAGCCGACCGCCAACCCGTCGTCCGACGTGCCCCCGCGTGTGCCGGACCCCGGCAAGAAGCTCGGAAAGAGCTGGGACACCTCGCTGGACCGGGCAGTGACCACAGCGGCAGACAACGACGGATTCAAGGTCCTCGTGGCGGACAGCAAGGACGCCTACCAGTGGCGAACCGCTGCGACGCTCGCCGAGCCCGGTATGCCGACGGACTCGTGGATCGGCAACTCCTGCGTCATGGACCGCGATCATGCTGCGGTCGTGTATGCGCCCCGGACGTTCACGAACAAGCCGGACCTGATGCAGGGTGGGGCGTTCACCGCAGTCGTCGACCTGAAGTCCGGCCAGGTGACGAAACTGCCCTTCACCGGATCGCTGGCCTACTTCGACCCGTCGTGCAACCCCACAACACGCACGGCCGTCTTCACGGCGTTTCGCGACAGCAAGACCCGGCTCGTCACCGTCGACACCAGCGGTAAGACGACCAGCGACACTTCTGTCACTGGTCAGGTGACCTCCGCCGTCCCGACCAAGGACGGTCTTGTCGCGGCACACGGCCGCCGTCTGGTGCGCGTCGACCCGACGAAGAGCAGCATCACGCGGCTGGCTTCCACGAACGAAGTGCCCTTCAGCCTCCGCCCCACCAGCAAGGGCATCGCCTTCCTCGACCGTAAGGACAACACCGCCCACGCCAAACTGTGGAAGAAGGGGAGCACACCGTCGCTTCTCGCGACGGGCAAGCTGGGCGACCTGGCCCTCCAGCAGGGAACCGACGGCCGGGCATTCCTCACCGGAGACACCACAGACGCGAACGTCGCCGGCACCGGGATCACCCGCCTGCATGTTTCGGCAGACACCGATGTGTCCACCCACGGCCGACTCGCTGTCGATCCCGTCCTCATGCCCGGCGTCCGTGCAGGCCTGGAACGGATCGGCAACGTAGGCAAGGGCTTCACCAAGGCAGAACCGACACCACGAGCTCGCGCCACTGACGACCCCACGCGGGACAGTGCCGACCCGCTGACCATCACCAGTGTCGCGACCGCCACCGGCGAGAAGATCACCCAGGCGGTCACCGACACAACCAGCGACACAGGAAAAGGCTCCTTCTCACCTGCCCTGCGCGCAGCCGCCGACACGGAGAAGGCACCGGGAAAGAACGCGCGGACCGTTCAAGCGGCCGACGCACGGGCGCACAACCCGGTGGATACCGACCGCTGGTGCTCCATCCCCCGCAACGACGTCAAGGCGCTGGCCCTGCAGCCGACCCCCAACCAGGTCGAATGGGCTGTCAACATGGCGATCCGCGGCGAACTGCGCGCCAACTGGATCACGCAGGGAGGCTGGCGCTCCCAGTTGGGCCTGGGCACCGTCGACCCTCAGGGACTCTTCCCGCCTCCCGCCTTGAAGGGCGGTGGACAGATCCCGGCGCAGGTGCTGCTGGGCGTGCTCGCCCAGGAGTCGAACCTGTGGCAGGCGGAAGGCGGCGCCATCCCCGGTCAGATGGGCAACCCTCAAGCGGCGATCGCCGGCTTCTACGGCCATGAGGGCGAGACGTCCGAGGCGTACTGGAGGATTCGCTGGCACGAGTCCGACTGTGGCTACGGAGTCGGTCAAGTCACCGACGGCATGCGGCTCGCCGGCTATGAGAAGCCGGGTGAGACGTCCCTGTCCCCGACGAAGCAGAAGGCCGTCGCTCTGGACTACGCGGTCAACATCGCCGCGTCCATGTACATCCTCGCGGACAAGTGGAACCAGGTGCACACCGCCGGGCAGACCATCACGGTCAACAACGACGACCCGTCGAAGCCGGAGAACTGGTTCGCCGCCCTGTGGAACTACAATCTCGGGTTCAACGAGAACAAGGGTGACGGCACGCCGTGGGGCCTGGGCTGGTACAACAACCCCGCGAACCCGTTCTACCCGCCCTCGCGGGACCCGTTCATGTCCGACCCGCGTGACGCCGCCAAGCCCCAGAACTGGCCCTACCAGGAAAAGGTGATGGGCTGGGCCGCCTGGTCCATGGACACCGGCTACTCCTATGCCACTTCCGGGCGGCAGGACTGGCCCGGCGAGTCCGGCTACGACTCCGCCGGTTTCCGGCCCGCCTGGTGGATCAACCCAGGCCAGCGCGACCGGATCAAGCCGCCACTGGACGCGTTCTGCAACGCCACCAACAACTGCGATGCCGCCAACCCGCCCGACTGTCCCGACGCGAAGTGCTATGAGACGTACTGGTGGCGCGGCGCAAACGTGACGTGGAAGGCGAACTGTGACGCCGACTGCGGTCACGAGAACGTCAAGTACGTCACGTCCCGCGCGGAACCCGGCCGTGGCTACCGTCTGCAGTACGGCACACCGGAGTGCGGCGCTGCCCCTGCCGGGGCGCTGATCGTGGAGTCCGTACCTGACGACACCGCAACCTACGGCGGCTGCGCGTCCGGCACCGACGCCGGACACTTCCAGTTCACCTTCCACCCCAACCCCCTGGCGACCGGACCAGGCCTGGGCCCGTACGAAGCCAAGGGAGACCTGCACCAGATCGGCGGCGGACAAGGTGGCCACTTCTGGTACACGCACACCCGCGACATCGCTCACCTCGGCGGTCCTGGCAACAGGATGACCATCGACGGCACCTGGACCCTCGACCGCGACGTCGAGTGGACACGCGTCTTCGCCCACCAACCCGACACGGGGGCGCACACCCAGCAGGCCCATTACGTGATCAAGGGAGTCGCCGGCGGCGACCGACACCGCTACGTCAACACCCACTTCAGTGCCAACACCTGGGTGGAACTCGGCGTCTACCGCTTCACCGGCACCCCTCAAGTCCAACTGACGAACACTACCGCCGACGGCACCGCCGACGAAGACGTCGCCTGGGACGCCGTTGCCTTCCAGCCGCTGTCAGGCAAGCCCAAGCACATGGTCGTCGCCATGGGCGACTCCTACACCTCCGGCGAGGGGGCCGGAGCCTACTCACCCGAGTCCGACAGAGACCACGGAGAGAGCGACTGGAACGCCTGTCGACGCAGCGACAACTCCTGGCCGCGCAAGCTCCGGCTGCCCGGTCACAGCACCAGCCTCGGCGAACTCTCGGACAACAGGAGCGCCACCGTCGACTTCCTCGACGTCAGCTGTTCCGGTGCGAAGACCTCGCAGCTGACCCCAGGCGACCCTCTGCCCTGGGGAGAAATCGGCAACTACCATGAGGTGAGCCAGATCGACTCCGGCGTCCTCAGCCCGGACACCACACTGGTCATGCTGACCATCGGCGGCAACGACGGGGACAACTTCACCAACGCCGTCACGAACTGCTACATCATCGGAATATGTGATCCCGCCGACTACACAGGCAAGGTCGACCAAGCGGTACTCGATACCGGGGGTCTCATCGCCGACATCGCACTCGCCGCGCCGAACGCACAGATCGTCCTTATGGGCTATCCACGCCTGGTCAGTGACGAGCAATGCGTGACAGCCGACTTCGACGCCCTGAACCAACTGGCCGACTACGTCCGAGACAAGCAGAAGGCCAAGGTGGCGGAGCTGAGCAAGGCCGGGACCAAGGTGGCTTTCGCCGACCCGATACCCGCCTTCCAGGGGCACGGTATCTGTGACGGCGACGAGTGGATCAACCGCATCGTCGCCGGCCCGAACGGCGATGGCGACTTCCACGCCGGAGACCCGGCCAACCAGGCCCCGTGCCTGCCCTGGCCCGGGGAGAACATCTGTGCCAGCCTCGAGTCGTTCCATCCCAAGAACGCCGGCACCACAGGCTATGCACGGGTCATGGAGCAGACACTGGCCGGTATCGGATACAAAGGCAGCTAGTGGCACCTGACCAAACCAGAGGTGCGGTGGTCGCGAGGCCGGGGAACCGCCTCGTGACCACCGGCTGCCTCACCGTGCTGATCGCGTTGGCTGCCGTTCTAAGTCTCGTCGTCTCCTGGCTGTGGTACCGGCATTGGCACGACGGGAACATCAACAGCGAGCGCAGGGAGCAGGCCCTGGCAGCGATCCTCGAGCAGGCTCAAGCCAGGGCGGACGAGACAGACCGCGCACTTGAGACGAGCGGCACCACCGACGTCGACACACTGACCCGAGTAATCTGGCAGCACTCCAAAGCCCCGGTGGTCACCTACGACGCGACCTACCGCGAATTCACTGCCACGGCTGCGTCATCCGCCCAATACGATGCGGAAACCATGCTCCCCGGTGGCGGATCGATCCAGGTGACCCGCTGCTTCGTCTTCACGTACACCCAACACCCTGGCCAGGCGTGGACATCGAAGGTATCCGAGCGCGACGACGTCGTGTGCCGTCCGAGCACCCAAATCGGTAACCGGGTCCGCCTGGCGCTGACGCGCATTTCAGGCATGTACACCGAGGACCTGACGCCCGAGGGTGTACAGCATGTCCTCAACCCCACGAGACGCCGATCCTTCGACGTCAGGAATGTAGTGCACGAAGGGGACACGGTGATCGTCTCCGTCCTCGTCTCCAGCGCCGACGCACGAATCGACCAGTGCTACCGCTTCTCACGGCCCGAAGCAGGCGCTGTCGGCCAGGAGACAGCCACAGCGGTACCGGCACCTTCATGCTGAGGGAAGCTGCGCCGCATTGTCGTCCGGCAGGAGGCCGAGCGAGAGGCCAGCCGTGCCAGAGACGGCCCACGCCCCGCCGTCGCTGTCTAGAGGCCCGACGCGGTTGCGCAGCGTGGACCTGGCGGGCCGCTCGCACGCCGCGCCGGGCCGTCATGATTGAGGACGTGGACTACAGCCTTGTCATCGCGGCCGCCCAGGCCGCCGGCCCCTGCCCGCTCGGTGAGGAACCGGCCTGGGGCCGTCGCGTGCACGCCCTGACCGTCGACCTGCACCTGATCGCCCAGCAGGCGGCGCAGGACATCGACCGCCTGGAGAGCGCCTCGCGGTTCGTGGCGTTCCTGGAGGAGGTCGAGATCGAGGAGTCCAGCCGCCGGGGACTGCTCACCCTGCGCTCCCCGGCCGGGGACACGGAGCACATCCGCACCGAGCAGCAGGAGACCGACCGCGGCCGCGACCTCATCGAGCGGGCCCGCGGCCTGCAGGGCCGGTGGGTGCTGGTCTTCCGGTACAACGAGAAGGCCTCTGACAAGTTGCAAGCGGAGATCGACGCTGGCCAACTGACGCCAGAGAGCGGGAAGACCGAGGCAGCCTGTATCCAACCAGGCAGCGAAAGCACGATTACGGCCCGTCGCATGTCGGAGCTGGCCGCTCGGGCCCCCGTGGCCATGCCGGACTACTGCTTCGACCTCGCCACTGGAAACGGTGCCTGGTACTACACACGCACTGATGCATGTTCCATCTCGGTGTGGACCCTCGACGTCACCGACATCAGGACCGGCGAGCTCACCGGCCAAATCATGTACCTCCAGGCCGACCTGATCTATACCGGCTATGACACACCTCACTGGGCCCACCAGGTAGTGATCGACAAGTCAGGTGGCTGGGGCAACATCAACGGCACCACTGTCAGCGGCGGCGGCTCCTGTGCGGGGGACTGCACGCTCGCCGCGGGCGACAAAGACTTCCCCGTTCAGACAATCACCGAGACGGGGACAACCTACGGTGACATCCTGCCGAAGAGCACTGTCCTGGGCGTAGGCGACATCGGCGAGGGCCGCACCACGGTGACTTACCGCTTGGCGAACACGTCCTGGGTGTCGCAGCCGTCCGGCGTCGCCTCGACCCCCTCCTTCGACGTGCGCTGCGACAATGCCACCCCCGGGACTGCGAAGATTGGTTGCGTGATATCGGACTACGACGCGGTCGACGTCGTCAGCCTCACCGGCACCAACCCGGACTACGCCCGCCATGTCCAGGCCGCTCAGGCATCCGGTCTCCCCGGCGCCTACCCGGACGGTGAGCCGCTCTACCGGCTGACCGACACGGCCCTTCGAAACAGGAACGGCGACACGGCCTGCCCACAGGCATCCAGCGGCGGCTACCCGCGTCCGTGGAAGTACAGCTGCGACGAATACCCCTTCCGCTCCACCTGGCAGGGGGCATTCACAGGATCACTACCTCAACCTGCCCCCTACCCGGGCCGTACGTTCAACTGGTGTCAGATCAGCGCACTGCCTCAGAACGTCACAGGCCCCAACGGCTGGAGCGCCTGTATGATCCCGGCCAGCCAGAACAGCAGCGCGGGCAGTTTGCTGAACCGCTTCTACATCAAGAACCGGGTCATCGAGCGGGATGCCTTTCGCGTCTGGATCGTCGCTTGAGGGAGCAGCCTCTACGATGCCGGCTATGAGTGAACCCGTCGCGAGGGCATCCGGGGCCTTGACCCCGGTTTCTGGACACGGGTTATGCGGCTTGCGCCAACGTAGTTGATGTCGTTCGGAAGGTGTTCTCGTAGGCGATCGGACTGCGGTGTCCGAGGCGGGAGTGACGGCGTCGGGTGTTGTAACGGTTCAGCCAGCGGAAGGCGTCGAGGCGGGCCTCGCCCTCGGTGGGCCAGTGCTTTCGACCTTGAAGCGTCTCGCGTTTGAACGTCGCGTTGAAGGACTCGGCGAGCGCGTTGTCCGCGCTGGAGCCGATCGCGCTCATGGACTGGCGGACGCCGGCCTTGCGGCAGGCGTCGGCGAAGGCCCGGCTGGTGTACTGGGCTCCGTGGTCGGTGTGCAGGACCGCCCCGGTGAGGCCGCCGCGGGTCCGCTCGGCGGCGGCCAGGGCGTCGGTGACAAGGTCGGTGCGCATGTGGTCCGCGATCGCCCAGCCGGCCAGGCGCCGTGAGGCGAGGTCGATGACGGCGGCCAGATAGAGGAACTTCCCGCCGTCCAGGGGGAGATAGGTAATGTCGCCGACGTACTTCGTGTTCGGCTTGCTTGCGGTGAAGTCGCGGCCGATGAGGTTCGGGGCCTTCGCCGCGGCCGGGTCCGCAACAGTGGTGCGGTGTCTGCGGCGCAAACGCACGCCCGCAAGACCGGCACCCCGCATCACGCGCGCGATCCGCTTGTGGTTGACGCGCTCGCCCGCCTCGCGGAGCTCGGCGGTGATCCTCGGGGCGCCGTAGGTGCCGTCCGACTCGCGGTGCACGGCCCGGATCCGGGCGGCAAGGCGGGCGTCGGCCGCCTGCCGGGCGGCCCGGTCCGCAGCGGTGCGGCGCCAGTAGTAGAAGCTGGAGCGGGCGATGCCGAGGATGGTGCACAGCCGCTTCACGCCGTAGCGGCGGTGGTGGTCGGCGACGAACTGGAAGCGGTTCACCAGCGCGTCTCCCCGGCGAAATACTTCGCCGCCTTGCGCAGGATCTCGCGTTCCTCCTCCAGCTCGCGGACCTTCTTGCGCAGAGCGGCGTTCTCCGCCTCCAACGGCGTGGGCGGCTCGGTCGGCACCTCGGCCCGGCGTCCCCGGGGCCGACTCGCACCAGCGGCGCGGACCCAGTTACGCAGGGTCTCGGGATTGATCCCCAGATCGGCAGCGACCTGCCGGATCGTCGCTTCGGGCCGCGACTGGTACAACGCGACCGCGTCCGCCTTGAACTGCGGCGGATAGTTCTTCATGACCACGAGATGTCCGTTCTCAGATCCTCAGGATCCAGTGTCTCGTGTGTCCAAGATCAGGGGTCAAGGCCCGTCTCTTGCAGCTCTTCACCCCAGCGTGCGGCGCACGCTCCTACCTCTATGCGCTGAACGAGCCACGCGCCCTTGAGCCCTGCGGCTATCAGGCACTGCCTCAGGTTGGACCACAGTCGGGACCCGCGCCAAATGAACAGCGTGACCATGATGACTGCCGCCACCACAACCGCTATGAGCAGGGCGAGTAGGCCACTGAATATCAACAGGGCCAAGGAGCCGACAGCGACCAGCGAGCAGACCACTCGCCAGTTCCAAGGCGTCGCTCGAGCCGCTCGCTCGTGTTTGTCCCGGGCCTCGGCCAAGTCCTCTATCGCTCTGTCGAGCAGGGATGATGGGCAGCGGAGGGTGGTGTAGCGGTGGTACCGCGTCGTCATCATGCGCTCTACGACGGCGTCGCGGTCTACGCCGGCACGTTTGCCGAGCAGCCGCTTCGTCTCGGGCGCGTCAACTGCGGCCAGCACGCACCGTTGGTAGATCGCCGGCTTGTCGACACCGTCGACGAAATCGAAGGCCCTCGCCGCCCATAACTCCAGCCAGGCCTGCAGCCGCAGCATCCGTCCACCTTCCCCCGAGTGCAGAACCTGCGGATGCTACTCCCGAGGCCAGCACGGTGGGAGGCGTTCTCCTGAAGGTGGCGCAGTTTGTGCACACCGAGCAAGGGGATGGCAGGCATACCCGCAACGAATCCCCCTTGAGCAGCTCGATCAGTTTCTCCACCTGCTCTGGCGTCAGGCGGCTACGGAGGTCTTGCGTCAGGGCCTGCAGTTCCTCCCTGCCTGACGGCCAGAGGGCGCTTCGCCCCCTCAGAAGACCTGTCGGTTCACTCGGCGCGAGCTGCATGAGATGCCGCAGGATGCTGAGCGACCGCGGGTCTGCCTAGTAATGTTCGGCCGCATGAGCATCCCCAACCCTCGGGGAGAGCGAGAGAAGCTAATTACGGCCCTCACTCCCCAGCTACGTAGGCATCTAAAGATCCGCGCCTTTGAGCACGGAATGGACATCCAGGACGCGACCGAGCACGCGATTAACGCCTGGTACTCGGCAGAAGGCCTGCCCGAGGTCAAAACCGATGGGGCGAAGACCTGGGGCACGTTCCTTCCGGTCGGAGAGCCGGACAAGTTCAAGGCGACCTGTTCGGAGCGCGGCGTCACCTACGTCCAAGGGTTGGCGCAGGCTCTCTCGCTGTGGCTCGACAACCACCCCTCCCCCACAGCTCCGTTGGTGGCACAGCCCGTGGTACGGGTGATAGTGGCGAACCAGAAGGGTGGCGTCGGGAAGACATTCCTGTCCTCCGGCATCGCGCAGGCCCTCGCAGAGGCTGGCCATCGGGTTCTGCTGGTCGACTACGACCCCCAGGGGCACCTGACGGCGGAGCTGGGCTTCGAAGACCTCATGTACGAGGACGACGTCGAAACCCTGATGATGCACATGGACGGCAGCGCCAAGGGCGACATCCATGACTTGCTGGTGGCTTTGGACGGCGAGCGGTTCGGGGAGCGGCTTCACCTTCTGCCAGCGTCTGACGACGCGTTCCTGCGCGACGTGGCTCTGTCCAAGGTGAGCTTCAGCGAGGCCGCGCTGGAGCGGGCACTGGAGCCGTTGGAGGCGGACTACGACGTCATCATCATCGACGGACCGCCCAGCCTCGGGCTGAACATGGACACCGCCCTGTACTACGTCCGGCGTCGCGACGGTGAACTCGCCGACCGCTCTGGCGTCATCACGCCCGTCTGGGCAAACAAGGCATCACACCGAGCATTCCGGCTCCTGAAGTCGCAGATGGACGATCTTTGCCGGAAGGGTCGCATCCAGGTCGACTACCTGGGCCTGATCATCAACGCCTACGACAGCCGCCGCGGCAAGCTTGTGAAGGAGAACAAGGACCAGTGGGAGAAGAGCAGCTCCCCGTCTGTCCTTGCAGTAATCGGTGATCTCAAGGAGGGGCGTGAGGCGGCAGACGGTGAGATCCCGCTGCTGGAGTACGCACCGGATAGTGAGCACGCGCAGGTGATGCGCGATCTGGCAAAGGAGCTGGCCGTATGACGCCTCCGACGCAGCGGGTCACCCGTGGCTTCAGCATCGATGAGGACGGTTTGGACGCGAAGCCTGCGCCCCGTCGGGTCCGGACTCGGCAGCAGATCATGAGCGGGGAGGGGAAGCGCCCGCCGGCGGCTGTGCCGCTGTCCGTGCTGGCGCATAATCCGCTCAACCCTCGCGATGAGCTGACCGAGATCGAAGAGACCGCGGCCTCTCTGAAGGAGAAGGGTCAGCTTCAGCCCGTGGCAGTCGTCCGGCGAGCGGCCTTCTTGACAGCCCACCCCGGCCGGGAAGAGGAGATTGGGGCGGCTGAGTACGTCGTCATCGACGGCAACAGGCGACTGGCGGCCGCGTCCGTCGCGGGTTTGGCAGAACTGCGGATCGACGTCAATGACGATCTCGCTGCCAGCGCGGAGGACATGCTTGAGAGCGCGCTGATCGCCAACGTTCACCGGGTCGACGTCCCCCCGCTGGACCAGGCGAAGGCCATCCAAGAGCTCCTCAGCAAGCACGGCAGCCAGGAGAAGGTAGCCAAGAGGCTCGGAAAGTCGGGGGCTTGGGTGTCGCAGCGCCTGGCGCTGCTCGGGCTGAGCGAGGACCTGCAGGAGAAGGTCGAGTCCGGCGAGCTCACCGTCAAGGATGGGCGCCGTATTGGTCGGCTCCCTGCCGATCAGCAGCAAGCCGAGGCCAACGCAGCCCTTAACCGGGTTAAGACGCCCCGGAAGCCGCGGTCCAAAAAAGCGAGTGTCCCGTCCGTGGACTCAGTGGCTTCTTCGATCTCATCGCAGGCGGCTGGTGCGAGCGAAGCCGAGGGGACGGGCACCGTAGGTCTTAACCCGGTTAAGGGGGAGCAGACGGACGGCCGCGGGCTGGACCTCCCGTGGAACGATCCGAAGTGGTTCAACGACCGGCTTCGCGCCCACATGTCGGCTGAGCACCGCGAGGAACTCGTGCTGCTCCTCATGGCCGACAGCTGACCCCTGGGGGTCTTAACCCGGTTAAGGGTCCGAAACGCAGAGAAGGCCCGGCACCTCCGCAGATCGATCTGGGGGAGGTGCCGGGCCTTCGGTTGTCAGGCTGCCCAGGTCGCAGGTACGCCCGTGTCGGGGTTGGGGATGCCAGCGGCGGTCACCACGGCGGCCGGGTGCCGCATAGCGGTGACCGGAACGGCGCCAGGCTCGGTGCTGGATGCCCAGACCATGCGCCAGGTGTCATCTCACTACAGGGCCGGTGCGGTCACGCGCTCGCCCCCGCGACGGCGGCGTCCAGGAGCGCCACGGCGTCGGCCTCGTACGGGTCGGCGAACAGCTGGTGGTCGCTGACGTCGAACGGACCGAACCTTGCGGAGACGCGGTGTCCGGGCACGAGGGTGGTCTCGCGTCCGTCCAGCGCGGCGGTAATCCGGTCGTGGTCCTGCTGGGCGTGGCGGGTCTGGGTGTACGGGCCGACGCGCAGCAAGGTGCAGCCGTCGCGGCTGCCGTCGCGTTTGCGGGCCTCGATGTAGAGGGCGTAGTGCGCGGGGGCCATGCCGACGTCGTCGGGCAGGAGCAGGCCGGCGGCGGCGTGGGTGAGCATCGCGTAGCCGGGCTGCCAGAAGCCGAGGATCGCGCTCGTCTCGCAGCGCAGCCAGCCGCGCTCGGTGTAGCCGAGCTGGCGGCCGTGGAGGTAGGCGCGGGCGTGCGGGGTATCGGGGTGGACCAGGGCGACGGCGATCATCTCGGGGCCGTGGTCGTCGCCGGGTCGGGTGTGCGCACGTTCCACGAACGGGCCGACGCGCACGGCGATGTCCCGGGCGCTCCCGGGCGTCCAGGGCTCGGGGTTCCGCAGGGCGGTGAGCATCGCGCGGAACTGGTCGACGACAGCCTGGTCCTCGGGTGTGAGGGCGCCGGGGCCGTGGCCGCAGCGGCGGAAGCGACGGATCATCGGGCGGTCTCCTGCTCGGTGTTGGCGGTGCGGGGGCCGACGGGTGCCTTGAGGACGCGCGGCAGATGGACGTGCAGGTGCTCGACTACGACCTCACGGCCGCGGGCGCGGAGTTCTCGGGCAAGGAGTTCGGTAAGACCGCTGGCCCTGTGCCTGCCGCCCGCACAACCGATGGCGATGCGGCTGGGGCCGGCGGGCAGGTCGGCGTAGTCGGCGAGGTTGGCGAGTAGGTCGCGGGCGCCGGGGGTGGCGAGGACGACGTCCTGGACGCGGGGGTTGAGGCCGTCGAGGTCGAGGATGTCGCGGGCGGCGGCCGGGTCGCGGAGCCGGTCGCGGACGTCCTCGATCCGGTCGGCGGCAGGCGGGACGGGGGAGCCGTCCGGGCCAGTGGGCAGGTGCAGGTAGCCGAACGAGATCAGACGGATCGGGTGCAAGGGAGCCTCCTACTCGGGGGTGAATGGCGAGAACGCGCGGAGCGCCGCGCCCGGCCGGGAAGGGCGGGGCGCGGCGCTCCGGGGCGGGGCTACTGGGTGGTGGTGTCGGTGACCACGAGGAACTGGTCGGTGCGCAGGTCCATCACGACCTGAGCGTTGGTGCCCTGGGCTCGCTGGCTGGCGGCGTACTCTTCGGCCGGCCAGGAGCCGCGAGGTCCTCCGGCGGGGAACCGTTCCAGGACGGTGCGGGCCTGTGGGCTGGTCGTGGCCATCAGGCGTCACCGCCGTTCACGCGCTCGTGGATGTCGATGAGAGTGGCGATGGCGTCGGGGTTGTCCGCCTCGCCGACCCACTGCCCGAGCGCGGTGAAGACGGGGATCTTGTCGTGGTCGGCGTCGAAGATGCAGCAGTAGTCGCCGTACCTGTCGAGCACCATGTCCCGCAGTACCGGGATGAGTCCGGTGTCCAGGACCTCCAGGGCGTCGACGGTGAGCCGGGCGGGCTCGCCGGGTGCCGGCGGCTGGACCAGGGTGCCGGTGACACGCAGCAGGTCGCCGGGCTGGATGCCGGTCAGCAGCTCGTGCGTGATGCGGGGGTCGCCGCTGGTGCAGGTGACGATCGTGTCGGGGGCGTCGTCGGCGAGCGCGTCGATGTCGGCGGGCCGGACGATCAGGTCGAAGGTGGCGGTCCCGATGCGCGGGCCGGGGGCGGGTATCGCGTCGACCCAGCCGTCGACGGCGCAGTACTTGGTGTCCATCAGTTGGCCTCCGCCAGGGTCTCGGTGGGGCGAGGGGAGCGGGGTCGGGTGGTGCCCTGGGCGATGTCCAGCAGTTCGCGGTTGCACCGCTGCTGGGCGGGCGTGAGCGGGCGGGCCTTCGCGCCGTGGCGGTGCCAGAGCGGGGAGGCGGGCGGCTCGGGGTAGGCGAGGGCGTGGTCGACGTCGCGGTCGGTGCTGCTCATGGAGGTCCTCCAGGTGGAGGTCAGGCGTGGTCGCCTTGGCCCTTGGACTTGGGCTTCGGCGCGAGGTCGGAGGCGAACCGCCCGAGGCGGGCCTCCACGGGGTTGGCGGTGATCCATCCCTCCGCGCATGCCTTGTGCACGGGCTCCCTGGAGTGGGAGCGCATGGGCGTGGGCTGGTCGCACAGCTCGCAGGGGAGGTTCTGCCAGCGGTCGAAGTGCTGGCCGTCCCGCCAGACGAGAAGCTCGCCGGGAGCCGGGATCAGGCCCGGCTCGAACGGCGGCTTCTCCCTCTTCGTGCGTCCCCTGCGGGTCACGGCCGGAAGTCGGGCAACTGCTGGAACACGCGGTCCAGCAGGTCCAGCGATGGCTTCCAGGGCACGACCTGTCCGCGTGCGGGAACCGGCAGGGGCAGCTCCTGGACGTCGGCGAGGACCAGGTGCCAGGCGCCCGGGTGCGCCCACTCCGAGCAGGGCGGCGCTCCGTCGGGGTCCTGGTGGCAGTCGGTGATCCGGGCTACGTCGACCACGGCGCCCGCGATCAGCTCGCGGCCTCGGATCGTGCGGCCGATCAGCGGGGTGCGCAGGGCGGGCTGGTCGATGGTCTTGCTCGTGTGCAGCAGTACCCACCCGGTCCGCCATGGTGTGGGCCGGTTCTCCACCGTCTTGGCCCCGGCGAGGATGGGCCACTTCTCTGGGGGTCCAGGCGCGTGATGCAGGCCCTCGACGAAGTTCTTGCAGCTCAGTGGCGTAGGTCTGGAATGTAGCGTCTGCAACAGGTGTGGTGCAGGCGGACTCACCGGTTTCCGCCTTGGAACCCATCCTTAAATCCACAGGGCAAAGCAGCGCGGCTTATAGCTCCTTGGGAGGAAGGACGGGCCCGGGCAGGCGAGTTGATCGGTCGGCGAGTCTTGATCGCTACCAAGCCTGCTGATTGGCTGGTCGGCATGACTGATCTTGGATCCGTCGCCTGGCCGCCTGCCCCGATCAGGACCGAGAGGCTCGTGCTCCGTGAGTCCGAGACCCGGGACCGTGCGGCGTTCATCGAGTTGTTCGTCTCATCGGACGTGCACACCTACCTCGGTGGTCCTCGACCGCGCGATGTGCTCGAACGCGAGGTGCCTGAGATACCCGGACGGCGGCCTGGCTGCTTCGTGATCGATTTCGACGGAGCGATGATCGGCCAGATCACGCTCACCAAAGACACGGGGCACCTTCGTCAGGCCGCCGGAAAGGCCGAGCTCGGCTACCTCCTTCTGCCGCAGGCGTGGGGACGCGGATTCGCCGCCGAGGCATGCGCCGCGGCACTCGACTGGTTCGCCGGCGCGCTTCCCGGCGAACCAGTGGTGCTCGCCACCCAGACCGCCAACGTCCGCTCGATGCGTCTCGCGGCGAAGCTGGGCTTCACCGAAGTAGAGCGGTTCGAGGCCTACGGCGCCGAGCAGTGGTTCGGCATGTGGTCCCCGGCCGCGCTATCTGAGTGAGGTCGTGCTCGCCGGCGTCCGCACTCATCGCGATGAAGCCGGGCGAGCGCGAGGAGATCAATCGAGGCTTAAGGATGGGTTCTTAGGGGTCCTCCCGCGGACGAGGTGTGGTGTTCAGGCGGGTGATCAGCTCACGGTTGGCGGCTCGTGCCGCGTCGAGTTCTTGCTGGCATTCCTCGAGCTGGCGCGTGAGGTCGACGGCTTGTTGCTCAAGTGCGGTAATCCGGCGCTTGAGCTGCTCGATGTTGTCCGGTGCGCCCAGGCCGGACTGCCTCCAGGCTTGTTCGCCGAGCAGTCCGCTGAGCTTGTTCTCCAGCTGGTGGATCCGGGCGGCCTGGCGAACGACACGGCCTTGAGCGTTCGCGAGGTCAGCCTGCAGAGAGGCCCGGCTGACCTGAGGTGCGGTGTCCGGGGTGCCGGGCGGTTCGGATGCGGCGGCGTGGACCTGAGCAAGCAGGTCTCGGTGGCGGTAGAGAAACGTTCGGTCGACGCCTGCGCTGCGGGCGATCGCCGAGACGCTGATCTCCGTGCCGTTCTTCGCGGCCTCGTTCAGCGCCTTTTGGACGCGCTGACGCCTGCGGGCGGAGTCGGCGCGTCGTCCCTGGGTCATGGGTGTGGTGGTCATGCGCTCCGGTCCGGGCGGATGTCGGGGAGGGGTTGGCGAAGGCGGGGGATACCCAGGTTGACGACGCTGTTTCGCGCTCGTCGGATGGTGGTGACTGCTTGCTCGATCCGGGCTCGTTCGTCGTCGTCGAGTTCATCGACGTCAGCTTTGATGCGGTTGATCAGCCGCCGGACACGGCGGATCTCCTCGTCTGAGGGCATGGCCTCGTCCTTCGCCCACTGATCGGCGTCAACGGTGGCCAGCAGTCGTTCCCGGTTGCGCAGGAGGTCGCTGAGGTATGCCTCCAGGTCGGGCAGGAAGGAAACGTCGGTGCGGAAGTGGGCGCATCCGACACAGCGGAACCTGACTGGGCAGTCCCCGCCGCCGGCAGCGACGTTGGTGGGCTCGGTGCAGATGCCGTAGGGGACCGCGACTTCACCGACCGCCCGGCGGGCGTGCTCGGAGTCGAGCAGGGCGGTCGCCTGCCGCCAGATCCGGCTTCCGTGCCGGTCGAACTGCATCGTGGTGACGCGGTCTACAGCCTCTCGCCTGCGCTTTTCCCCGACGCGGTAGTAGCACTGGGTCGTGGACAGCTGCTTGTGGTCCATCAGCTCTTTGAGGACCTCGACGCGGACGCCGGCGTCGGCATACCGTTGTGCGAAGGTATGCCGGTAGGCGTAGAGGTAGATGCGCCGCTTGTCGAACGGCAGCATCCGGGTCTCCGTCCTGCCGTCCGTCTCGACGGCCGTGGGCACGAGAATCTCTGGCAGGCTGTCGACCCAGGTCCGGTGCCGGCCGCTCACCCAGTCCGCGCTGATCGACTTGCGGCCGTCAGGGTTGGCGACGGTAGAGGGCAGCAGCGCCAGGTCGGCGACGGGTGTGTCGGGGAAACGGCCGCGGGCCGCCTCCTGTTGTCTGACGATCACGGACGCCATGGCCTCGGAGATCGGCAGTCGGCGCCCGAGGCGATGGGCTTTGCGGTTGTCGTAGATCAGGACCGGTTTGCCGTCCTGGTCACGCATGAGGCAGTCCCATGGAAGCTGGCAGATCTCATCGGGACGGCGGCCGGTGTCGATCAGGAGCTCGATGGCCGCGCGGACTTCAACGCCGCTGCCACCGTCGATCTTGCCCAGATGGGAGCACAGGTGGCGGATGGCCTCGATGGGCAGATCTCGGCCGGCTTCTTGGTCTTCGGGCTCGTCCGGCAGGTCCTCGCGGCCGAGCGCGAAGTCCTCGGGCAGGCCGTGTAGCGGGCGACCGGGTCGGGTCAGGCCCATGGTGCGCATCCGGGCTAGCAGCCGTAGCACCGAGTGGCAGTGGCGCGACCGCAGGCCAGAAGACAGCTCGCCTTGGTCCTGGAGGTAGGCGAGACGGTTGCAGAAGGCGGTGATGTCGGTCCGGGTCAGGCTCCGCAAATTCTCGCCGTGGTCGTCGCACTGCAGGTGCAGGCTTTCGGAGAGTTGGACGATGCCCTCGATCGACGCCTGCATGCTGCCGGCAACACCCCTGCCCCGGCGCTGTGGAAGTGCATCGAACGCCCACGCCTTGGTCGCTTCCCGCAGCCAGGGCTGGCGGATATCGGTGAAATGAAGGTTGCCGGCGTATCCGAAGACGGCGAGAGTCCAAAGGTCCTTGTGCCGCTCGGTCTCCGGCGTGGACTGAAGCAACTCGCAGTGCCGTACGAACTCGTTGCGTAGGTGGCGCATGGACGACTTCAAAGACTCGGGCGGCACTTCGCTCAGCGTCCTGGGCTGCTGCAGCCGGATCTGGTCGATCAGCGGGCGGACCATGTTGAACCTGGTCTTCACTCCGTGCTGACTGCGCTGCTGCAGCCCGTAGACGAACTCGGCAGCCACTCGTAGCGGGAGTCCTCGCAAGCTGATCTTGTTGTCCTCGGCGATCGCGGGGACGGTGCGGCGCCACTGTTCTTCGTCCAGATCCGGCTGGGCCCCCACGGCTTTGCGCCAGCGGTTGTAGTGCCCCAGGCAGTAGGCGCCGCGGCCGGCGCGCTCTCGCAGACACGAGGCAGCCCGGCAGGGTCCCAGCGAGGCGTGGCCCGTCGCCTCCGGCATGGCCAGGAATTCTTCTAGGGACACCCGTAGCTTGCGCTTCTGCACCTCGTGGGCGAGACACAGCTCCGTCCGTTCGCTCTTCCAGGGGCGCTCGCAGCCAGTCACCGTGCAAAGACGGACGCCCACCATTCGGACGAAAACCTTGGGAGCCTTGATGTACTCCTCCATTGGCGGATTCCCCAGCCGCCGCCATCGGCCGTGGCAGCTAGCACAGACGCCACTTGCGAGCGAGCGGGCCTTGACGCAGCCAGGGACCACGCACTTCTTCCAGCCGAGCGTCAGGTGCTGCTGGGGGAAGACCACCACAAGGTCCGTCGGGTCCCACTGGACCGCCGCAGCGAACTCCGGGGTGATCGCGGCCAGCAGGGCCGTGGTGGCCTCGTCCGCAACCTCTTCGGGCCCCGACAAGGATTCGAGCTGCATCGCCGTCATCGCCCGGCCTCCTCGACCAAGACCCGGGGCGTCGGAACGCGCTCGACAGCCTCGCGCAGCCGACCTGGATCTGGGTGCAGGTAGGGCTCGCTGGACGATGCGTAGGCGTGCCCCAGCAGGTCCTGCAGTTCGTCCTGGCTGCCTCCCGCATCCCTGACGTTGCTGGCGAAGGCGTGACGCGACATGTGCGGGGTGATCCGGCGCGGAATGCCCGCGCGCCTGACCAGCGCGTCGACCAGCTCGTTGACGGCGTCCGGTCGCATCGGGGCCCCGATTGGCGCCCGGAACAGGTTGACCAGCAGAAAGTCACTTTCCCCGGCGGCCTGGATCTGGTGGCGTTCAGCGACGTACTGGTCGAGGGCCTGGACGGAGACGAAGTCCAGCGGAACTACTCTGCTCCGTCGGGACTTCGCCCACGCGCTGTTGCTGTTGGCCCGGCGGTGGACATGCACGTGGGCCCCTTCGACCAGGCAGCCCAGGCTGGCGTTGTCGACCAGCAGATGCACGTCGCTGCGTCGCAGACCGGTCAGCTCGCCGCGGCGCAGGCCAGCCCGGGCCATGAGCAGAACGATCAGGCGGTCCCGGGCCGACCGGCAGGCCCGGAACATGGCCACGATCTCGACGTCCGCGGCCCGGTCGACCACCGTCTCAGGCTCATGCAGCCGGTGCTGAGCCCGCAGTCGGTAGGCCAGCCGGGCATCCTCTGCCTGGGCTTCGAGCGGCAGGTCGCGCGAGTCCGCCAAATCGTAGATCTGCCCAAGGATCCAGGATGGCGCTTCATCCCGGGCAACCGCGAAGGCCAGGAAGCCCCGTACCGCGGTGAGCACCTTGTTGATGCGTCGCTCGCCGCGCACCGGCTGCGTGCCTGGTCCACGGACCATCTGTTGGTCCTCGGCTCCGGCTGGAACGTACTTCAGCCAGACCATGAACAAGCCCATGTCGGCGGCCGCCACCCGCCAGTCGCGGCCGGTGCGAAGACACCACCGCAGGTACAGAGCCACCGAGCCGGCATAGGCCTTCGTTGTGGACTCGGCCCGGTCCTGACCGAACCGAACGTGCCGCAGGAAGCGATCGGCGGTCGTCATCACCTCCAACTTGTCGTCCAGCACCGTCCAGTACCGGGTTCCAGACGGCATCCTCACCGGGAATGCGCGCATCAACTGCTCCTCGCTCCTCGCTTGATGCAACGAAGAGCCACAGAGCTACACCCCGTGAGAACCAGTGCACGACGCTCCACGCGGGCCTCAATGCGACATCACACGACAGTGGGACGATCCCCAGAGAACAGGCCGCGTACGGCTGCCGGATGCTGATGCCCCGGATCCAGTCGCCCTCGGGCAGGGTCGCGGTGCTCATGCGGCCCGCCCTCACACGGCCGTGCCCGGCCTGCCCGCCCGGCGTCCGTTGATCGACGGGACCGTGGTGTGCGCGGCGGTGGCGAGGGCCGCGCGGCCGGAGTGCTTGCCGTCGTACAGCGCGGTGTCGGCTGCCCTCTGCAGGCCGATCAGGTCGCGGGTGCCGAGGACGTCGAGGGCTGCGGCGCCGACCGAGGCGGCGACTTTGAGGGTGCGGCCGTCGTCCAGGGTGACCGGCGTGTGCAGCATCCGGACCAGCTGCGCGAGGCGCTGCTCGCGACGGCCGGCGGGCAACTCCAGTACGACGGCGAATTCGTCACCACCGAGACGGCCGACGGCGGCGTGCGGGCCCGCCCAGGCGGTGATCCGGGCGCCGAACGCGGCGAGCACGGCGTCCCCGGCCGGGTGCCCGGCCGTGTCGTTGATCTGCTTGAAGTGGTCGGCGTCGACCATGACCACGGTCACGCTGTCGCCGTGCCGGGCGAGGATCCGGCGGGCGCGGGCGGTGTAGGCGTCGCGGCGCAAGAGTCCGGTCAGCGGGTCCTTCCGCGTGGCGGCGAGCCGCTTGTGCAGCGCGACGGCGTGCACCGCCCAGCCGGTCAGCGGCACGGCGGCGGTCGTCAGAAGGAGGGTGCGCGAGCCGATTCGGCCCCGGTGGTGCAGGACGGAGTCCATACTGAGGATCTCCCTCTCGTCTCGTACGGGTTGGGTGGGCCCGGGGCAGGCGACGGTTTCCACGCCTGGACGCCTGTCCCGGGGCAGAGCTACAGCTCGAAAGGGCTGGAGTTGAGCCAGCTGTACGGGCTCCTCCAGGGGCCGGCCTTCGCGGCGGGCCAGTCGAGCTCCCAGCCGGGCCGGTATCCGCAGGCACCCCAGCCGTCCGGGCGCCCGTGGGGAATCTCAAGTCCGGCCTCCGCCGCGGCGCGCGCCGCGTCGTAGACCTCGTGTGCAGCCTTCACGGCGGCGCTACGGCTGTCGGCCTGACCGGTGAAGACATGCACGCCTTCCAGGCCGGTCTCGGTGCTCCGTATAGGGACGTCGACCTCGAAGTAGGGCAGGGTCATGACGTCCATCTCCTCTCGTGATCGCGGCGGTTGAGGGACCACCGCGACCGCCCCGGCCCCGGCGGTGGGCCGGGACCGGGGCAGCACGGAGGGTCCGTCAGCTTCGGATCGCTTCGAGGGCCTGCTCCTCGAGGTCGGCGCGCCCGTCGGGGTCGTCGTCCTGGTCGTCGCCGTTGTTGGGGCCGTGGACGGTGCAGACGATGTCCTCGTCGTCGTCCAGGTCGCCGTTGAGCGCGCGGAACAGGCAGGTGACGCTGTAGTCGGGCACCCAGGCGTAGCCGTCGCATTCGTCGTCGTGCGGGCACGGCACCATGACGTCGAACCCGACGTCGCCCTCGCCGTCCACGTCGGTGCGCAGGGCGAGGGTGAGGTACATCTGACCGAGGCGGATCTCCGCGACGCGGTCGCCGCCGGCAACGTTCGAGCCGGGCTTCCACTGCCACAGCGGCACGATCTCCTCGCCGAACATCCGAGCCACGAGGTTCAGGTCACCGAGGCCGTCGCTGCCGTCCAGGCCGAGGTCGGCCTGCCGGGCCCCGCTCATGCGCTCCAGGAACGGCAGCAGCCGGTAGAGGCTCTCGGAGTAGACGACCTCGGTGAAGCCCTCCGCCTTGAGGCCGCGGCGCTGTGAGTCGACCATGTCCTTGCGCTGCCGGATGACCACTTCCTCCGGCACGCGGCGGTTGGCCGGCCGCGCGCTCTGCCGGTCCACGCACACTGTGCCGGGGGTGGCGACCAGGAGCGCGATGGGGAGCATGTTGTGCCGCTTGGCTGCGGCGACCAGCGGCCGCCTGGCCACCTCGGTGACGTTGGTGGCGTCGACGACCGTGAACAGTCGGCGGCGCATCCTCGCCTCCAGGAGCAGGTGCAGGGCGGCAACCGCGTCGCCGGTGGCGTCCTGGTCGCCCGCGTCGTCGCTGACCGTCTCGCGTAGCGCGTCCAGGGACAGGACCTGCGAGGCGGGCCAGGTGTTCGCGATGGTGGTCTTCCCGGCTCCGGCGGGGCCGATGAGGACCACCAGGCTGTTCTCGGGCATCTGCGGGTAGTACGGCGCGGTCATACGGACTCCTTGGAGGGTGAGGGTGCCGGGCAGCTCGGTGGAGTCGCTGCCCGGCGTGGTGGGTGAACGGGACGGCTTCGCGCGCCGTCAGCGGACGATCATGTGGGCGGGGTGGCCGTTCTTCATGTGGTCCACGCACTGCGGGCAGTCCTCGCGCGGACCGAGCCCGGCGTGGGCCTCGCGGCTGGCGTACGCGTGGAACCAGCACTGCGTGCACTGCCCCCGGGGCGGGTTCGTCGCTTTCGCGCTCGCCATCTCAGCTGTCTCCGTGCGGGTGAAGGGCGCGGGCAGACCAGATGAGCCGCTGCCCGGCGTCGTCGGTGATCAGGGCGGCGGCCTCGTGCAGCGGGCAGGAGGCGTCTCCGTCGCGGTCGGGCTCGATCTGCTCCGCACGGCGCGCCCCGGCGGTGAGCAGCTGCGCCACGGCCGCGAGGAAGCCGCCGGGCGGGTCGGTGTCCTCGATGAGCTCGCGCAGGATCGCGGCGAGCTCCTCCTGGTCGACGTCGTCGGCGCGAAGGTCGTCCTCGATCTGCTGGAGGGCCAGCGAGGCGATCCCGACCGAGGCGCGGACGCGTTCCAGTCGCGTCCGGGGCCGACTGGTCATCGGGTGGTGGCCTTGGCCGTGGCGATGAGCGCGGCGACGGTCTCCCAGCCGTGGTGCCAGGAGTTGTCGAGGTGGAAGGCGCCGTTCATTCCGTGCGAGGCCAGCTTGTAGAAGTCGGTCTTGCCGGTCTTGTCGGCGAGCTTCTCCAGGACGCCGTGGCCGGGCACGCGGCGGTCCGCGATGTAGTGCGTGCCGAAGGACAGGGCGAGCGCGGCCGCGGCCGCGCCGGGGTGGACCCGGATGCCCAGCGCGCGGGCCCCGAGCCCGGCGACGACCGCCTGGGTGGCGGTGTAGGTGACGCAGTGGTGCAGGCACGCCTTGCGGCCGTCGGCGGTGCCGTGGGTGGTCTTCTCCTTGGTGGCCGGGTCCTCGTAGGTCACCGGGGCGTCGTCGGAGGCGCCCTTCACGCGGGCGCAGAAGTCGTTCTGGACCCAGAAGTCGCCGACCGCGCTGGCGGCGCGGGTCAGTCCAAGCAGGGCGGCGAAGACGGCGGGACGATGCATGCTGGAGGTCTCCTGATCTCGAAGAGGGGGAGGGAGCGGGGTGGCCGGCCCTTTGCCGATGCGCGGCCACCCGGCGGTCCCGACCCCGGCCGGCGTGGCCGGGGTCGGGTCGTTCAGAACGGGGGCCCGTCCGGCCAGGCCGGAACGGGCAGGAGCCGGACGCGCAGCTCGCGCCGGTCCGACCAGCAGCCGCACGCCTCCATCTCCGGGTTCGCGCCGCCGACCCACCAGCCGCCTGCGCCCCGGCAGTCGGGGCAGGAGCGGCGGGGCCGGGGCGTCAGCTCGATGCGGTGCCGGTCGGCGTACAGCCGCCAGTGGCCGGCCTTGAGCACGGACACGGCGGCGAACGGGACGGCGGCGGCGATCAGCAGGGCGGCGCGCAGACGGCAGCCGGTCACCGCAGCGGGATGGCGCGGCAGTTGGCGGCGTGGCCGTTGGCGTCCGGCCGGATGCAGAACAGGAAGTCTTCCTCGGGCCGGTCGGAGGAGTCTCCGCAGCCGTGACAGTTCCAGCGGTTCTTGTCCGAGTGCTCGCCGGGGCCGGTGACGTCCACGTAGCTGCCGCCGACCGTGATGAACCGGATCAGCAGGTTCTTGGGGCGGTCGGGCTCGGTGAAGGCGGCGGCGCGGACAGTGGTACTCATGGGCGGTGGTCCTCTCGGATCAGGCGGCAAGCAGGTGCTTGGCCGGGGGAGCGATGTAGGAGGCGGGGTCGGCGGGCGTGCCGTCGAAGCACTCCAGGCAGGACCCCAAGGTCTTCAGCGGGAGGCAGTGGAAGTAGCGCCGGCGGCAGGTGCCGCACGTCTGGCGTGCGGCCATGGCCTTGTCGAGCGCGGCTTCCTTCGCGAGGGTCATCGGGCGCTTCGGCTTCGCCAGGTCGATCCGGTACAGCCACGCGAAGCGCTTGCCGCCGCGGCACTCGATCCGGGCGACGGGCTCCTGGCCGCCGGGGCGCAGTCCCATCTCCCGCAGCTGGCGGCGGGTGGCGAGGTTGTCGCGCCCGGCCTGCTTCCACCGGAAGACCGGTAAGGAGCCGTCGACGGCGTCGTACGGGTCGACGTCGACCAGGTCCTGGTCCTGGTCGGCCATCACCTGCTCCAGGTACCGGGCAACCGGCGTTGCGGCAGCGGGTAGCGGGGGCCGGGACGCTGCGGGCGGGGCCGGCCGATCCGGCGGCGCGGGCGGGAAATGAGCACGAGCGGTTCCTCCTGGTGTCGGTGGACAGCAAGCACCGCGCCCGCCGGCTGTTCGTCGGCGGGCGCGGTGCGAGGTGGCCGGTCGGCCTGTCCAGCCCTCGCCCACCCGCGAGCGGGGTGGGCGAGGACCAGGCGGAGCGACCGGAAGGTCAGTCCCGGAACGGGCAGCCGCTGTGCGGGTGCTGTTCGACGACCGGGGCCGGAGCCGGGGCTGGCACGTGGACGTGGATCTCGGGCTTGACGGAGACCCTCGCCGGGCGGGCCGGACGGCCGACGCGGCGGCGCAGGGTCAGGCCGCGCATCGCGAACGCGGACAGGACCGTCCAGGCGAGGACCGCGAGGCCGACCGCGATGGGACGGCTGGTGGCCGGAGTCGCCGTCCAGACCATGAACACGGAAGCCGCGCCCCACCCCGCCCACATCGCACGCACCCCGTTGTTCCGGGAGAGGTAGCCGAGGACCAGGCCGGTGATGCCGGTGAGCAGCCACAGCGTGTAGACGGTGGAGGCCGCGACCGGGAGACCGGCGGAGTGCTGCGCGATGTAGGTGCGCACCGGCTGGTCGACGACGGCGAACACGCCGCTGGAGGTGTCGACGCCGACCTGCACCTTGGGCACGGCGGTGAGCAGCTGGTGCAGCCCCTCAAGGACGACTTCGCCGGCGGCCTTGGCCATCAGCACGACGAAGGACACTCCGGCCACCATCAGGACGGCCCGGAGCCAGGGGGCCATGTACCGGAAGCCGTCCTTGGGGGCGCTGAGGACGTCCTCCCACATCGCGTGCAGGACGCCGTCTTCCTCCCATGCCTCCTGCCACCAGGTGCGCAGTGCGGCGAACCGCGGCTCCTTGGGCGGGGCCTTCGGGAAGGGCACGGGGAGGTAGGCGAGCTCCTGGCGGTCGGCGCGGGGGGTGTTGTCGTTGGACGGCACGGGGCAACTCCTTGTTGTCGATGCGGGGTTCACGGAGCGTGCGAGTGGGCCAAGCTGTGAGCGACGGGATTGAAGAGAGGGGGGCGGCTGCGATGGGGTGGTTCACCCGCGATGAGCCGGAGGAAGTCGTCTTCGAAGAGGTCGTGGACACGGACGGGCAGATCTGGCCCGCGTTCACCGACGACGACGGTGTGCTGTGGATCGACGTGGACTACGACGTCGAGGTGACGATCAATGGCGCGATCGTCGACGGGCAGATCCGGGGTGCCGAGGTCGATGAGCACGGCCGGATCTGGATCGACTACGACTGACCGCGAGGCCGGACGGCCTGTCCCGCACCCGAAGCCCCGGCCCCTGTGGGCGAGGTGTCGGATACGAGGCAGGGCGCCCGGAGTTCAGCGGACGTCGTTGCGGGTGCGGGAGAACATCCCGCGCTGGTTGCTGGTGTTGTTGATCTGCGTGTTCTGGGTGACCGGGCCCTCGTAGACCGTCTTGGACACCGACCTGCGGGCCTTGCTGAACGCGCCGCCGATCGCGGTGGCGACCATCGCGATGCCGGCGAACGGCAGGGTGACCATGAGGACGCCGTAGAGCGTGACGGAGGCCAGGCCCTGGAGGACCAGCCAGGCACCGCAGCCGACACCGGTGATGCCGGCGCCGACTCCGATGGAGGCCACCGCGATCCCGGCCGCCCACGCGGGGACGATCCGCTTGTCGTCCTGATGGACGGGCGGGGTGTCGCCGTAGGCGGGCAGCGGGGTGTCGTCGCGGAACGACGTCGGGATGTGCCGCACGGGCGGCATCTCGGGCTGGAAGGACCGGGCGATGATCCGCTCGGCTTCGGCCTTGGCTTCGTCGTCGGTGAGCGGGCGGGTGATGGGCTCGAAGTCCACGGTGATCTCCGTTTCGGGGCAGACGCGGGGCGCCCTCCCCGCCGGGGTGGCGGGGAGGGCGCAGGGGGCGAGAGAAGCGGGCGGGGCTACTGCTGGTCGGCGGCGTCCTCGAGCGCGGCTGGCGTCGGGTACTGCAACGGCCTGCGGGTCTCGGAGCGGACCACCAGGCCGCTCTGGCGGCCGGTGCGCAGGAGGTCGGCGACCAGGGCTCGGGCCTCGGGGCTGGCCGCGAGGATGTCGGTGGCGTCGTCGACGACCAGGACCAGGGGACGGTTCATCGGGGTGTTCTCCTTCTCGTTCGGCAGGGACGGGACCGGGGTGGTCAGAAGCTGCCGATCCATCCGGTGAGGGAGGACACGGCGCTGGTGATCGTGGGGGCGATGCCGGTGCTGGCGAGGAAGAGGCCGAACAGGCAGACGGCGATGCCTGGCATGATCCGCTGGTAGCCGGTGCGCACCAGGATGACGACGATGATGCCGAGCAGGAGGACCAGGGAGATCGACAGGGCCACGGGGACCGGTTTCCTTCGGTGAGTGGGTGGTGGGTGCGGGTCAGCTGTCGGCGAGCTGCCAGTGGCCGCGCTTGAGCGACTTGGCCAGGCCCTTCGCCTTGAGCTGGGTGCAGGCGTTGCTGACGCTGGAGGGCTGGAAGCTGGGCAGGGCCTCGCGCAGCTGCTTGAGGCTCTTGGGCCCGTCGGCGAGCAGGTCGAGGATCTGGTCCTGGAGGCCGGGCTCCTCCCCGATCTCGGGGCCGCCGTCGCCGAACGGGATGCCGAACGGCGCCTCGAACGCGGCGGGTGCTTCGTCACCGTCTGCGCCGTCGGCGTCGGGGGCCGGGGTGCCGGCCGCCGGGGTGCTGCCCGGGGCGTCGGAGAACGCCTGGGCGAGGGTGTCGCAGTCGGCGTACGGGTTGGTGTGCCGCACGCCGTAGATCGCGGCCCCGGCCTGCGCGGCCTTGGCCTCGCCCTCGGTCAGCCCGGTGGGCGGCTCGTCGCCGTACAGGGCGATCAGGTCGGGGTAGACCCCGTCCTTCTTCTCCGCGAAGAAGGTGCGCATGAACTTGGCGCGGCCGTCGAGGAACATGTACGCCATGCCCGCGGTGGACTCGCCGTCCTCGTCGTCCTTGCCGGAGAACAGCGCCTCGATCTGCCCGTTCTCGTAGATCCGGGCGGGGATGTTCTCCATCTGGAAACCGGCCGGGGCGATGCCGTCCAGGCCCATCTCCTTGGTGGAGGAGGAGGCGGTGCGCATGAGGAACAGCGCGCCGACCTTGCCCTGCTGGCGGATCGCGTCGTCGTCACCGAGGTCCTTGAGGTGCAGGGACTGCACGGCGAGCCGGATGCCGATGCCGACCTTGCGGCCGGTCTTCTGGATGTCGGCGATGAGGTAGGCGGTGGCCTTGCGCATCGCTTCGTCCGGGTGGGACAGCAGCCGGTTGATCTCGTCCAGCGTGATGTTGATGAGCGGCCACGGCCGGTTCAGGGCGAAGTCGCCGCGGCCCATCTCGTTGGAGATCCGCTCGCGGTGCTTCATGACCGCGTGCGCGGCCGTGAGCATCAGGAGCGTCTCCACCGGGCCTTTGGCGAACCAGTCGACCCGGCCCTCCGCCTCCGGGAGGCTCATGCCGCCCTGGACGTCGCCGACCCAGGAGACGACGCCGGAGCGCTTCTCCGCGGCGAGGATCAGGTTCTGCAGGACGGACTTGCCAGCTCCCGTGACGCCGGCGGTGATGCCGCGCAGGGCGCCCTGTCCGGGATCCCACAGCCGCATCCGGGCGGGCTTGCCGTCGTGGCAGACACCGATGGTGACGCGGCCCTTGGAGTCCATCGTCAGGTCTTCGACGGTGGCCTTTCGGACCTTCATCAGCGGGTTCGTCTTGTAGATGGAGATGACGCCCATACGAATTCCATCCGTTTCGATGACTAGGCGGGAGGGGTCGTCGATGCCGAAGGCGGAGCAGATCGCCGTGTGCGGCAGGTGGATTTCCTTGCCCGGCGGGGAGGCGACCAGCAGCACGATGCGGTGCGGCTCGGACCGGTAGTCGATGAGGTCGACGCCGGGGGCGGCCTTGCCCGGGGCGGCGACCGCTGTCTCCCACAGGCCGCGGATGCCTTCGGCGACGGCCTCCACGTCCTCGGTGGTGGGGCGGGCGACCAGCCGCATCCGGCCGGGCCCGGAGCCCTGGATCGGGCGGATCTTCACCGTGCCGACCGGGAAGTCGAACGCGGCGGCGAGCTGCACCTCGGTGAAGGTGGGCACCGCCTTCCCGGCCTGGGCGACGACGACGGCCTCGAAGTCGGGCCGGTCGGCGCGGTACGGGGTGATGGACACCAGCCGGGTTCCGTCGCCGGTGGCCTGCTGCCACTTCGCGGCGAGGAACTCGGTGTAGGTCAGCGGCTCCCCGGGGTCGGCGCCGTGCTGCGCCTGGTGCTCGGTGAGCTCCAGGACCAGGCCAGCGCTGCGGGTGAGCGGCGCCATCCAGCCCATCAGGGACGCCCACGCGGCCGGGGCGACGACCTCCCACCAGTTGAAGCCGGGGGTGATCAGGTTCGCCACGTAGGTGCCGGCGGCCGTCAGGAACGGGATCGCCCGCTGCGCCCGGGTCAGGACGCTCAGGCCCTGGTCGGGGTCCTTGGTCTTCGTGTAGAGCCAGGCGAGGGTGCCCAGTCCGATCCCGCCGGAGGCGAGGTAGGACCAGGCGCTGTCGTCGAGCTGCGGGCCGACGGCCATCCCGGCCGCCGCGAGGGCGTAGGAGGTGCGTTCGGCCAGGACGCGCCGGTAGATGACGTGGCCCGGGACGCGCTTGGTGGTGTCGGCGGCCGGCGCCGCCTGGTCGATGGTGCTCAACACTGCCTCCGTTCAGGGACAGGCAGCAGCAGGGGCCACACCCGATTGCCGGGTGCGGCCCCTGCTGCTGCGGGGTGAGGGGTTGTTCAGCTGCGGCGGCCGGTGCGCCGGTAGTAGCCGGGCTTGGCCTGCCGGACTCCGGAGCCGTTGGAGGCTTCGTAGCCGGGGCGGTACTCCCGGTCGTGCGCGTTGTTGAAGCCGCGGGCGTCGGTGTCGACGGAGTCGGCGGCGTCGACCATCTCGCCGGACGCCTCCGCGACCGCGGTGAGGTGGGTGGCGACGTCCTCGATCATGGAGATGAACTGGGGCTCGACCTCTGCCTGGTTGTTCATCTCCGACAGGCGCAGGGCCGCGTTGGCGTTGGCCTTCATGTGCGAGCGGAGCAGGTGCATGCCCTCCTTGAGGAAGAGGGCGGAGGCCGCGAGTTTGGCGGTCTGGCCGGCCAGGGCGAGGAAGCCGTTGCCGCTGCTGGCGCTGCCGCCGCTGTTCATGCCCGGGATGGCCGGGAGGTTGTCACTCACGTGCTGATCTCCTCTCAGTTCTCGTTGTGGATGCGGGCGGCAGGCACGAGCAGGCCCGCGTCCTCGGTGGCCTGCTGCAACGGCCGGTAGGCGTCGAACATCGCGTTCTCCGTCGACTCGGAGACCTCCGCCGCCGTCAGCGACTTCGTGGACATCTCGTCGGCCTTGCGGGCCAGCAGTTCCATGGACTCCGCCAGCTTCGCCATCGCGGCGCCCGTCAGACGGCCGATGACGTTGTGCGTGGAGCGCAGGTCGGCGGCAAGTTCGTCCAGCTCGTGCCGGATCTCGCGTGCCTTCGTGGCCAGCTTCAGGCACGTCTCGTGTGCGCTGAAGGACTGCTTGGTGAGCTCCTCCAGGACGTCGAGCGTGTCGTCGAGGGTGACCTCGGTCTCGTGCTGCGCGTCCATGTCCGCGATGGCACCGCTGCCCCACCGCTTGATCCAGGAGTCGCGCTCCGGGTTCGCCGCCACGAGACCGCCCGTCTTGGACGCGTCACTCACGCTGTTCTCCTTCGTGCTCGAGGTGCCGTCGGGCACGCCCGCCCCGGGGGAGTCGGCCCGCTCGACTGTGATCGGGCCGGTTGGGGCGGAGCCCGCGGTCGCCATGCCCATCGCCTCGAACGGCGACAGGCGACGTGTTCCGGTGCCCGGCACCGTGCCCCCGCCCGCAGGAGGCGGTGCGGTGGCGGGCCCGGTGACCGTGGCGGCCGGAGTTGGCGCGGCCGGGCCAGGCGTCGGGGCCGGGGTCGGGGTCGGGGTCGGGCCTCCGACCGGGACGGTGGTGGTGCGCATCCGGGCGCGCTTGCGGGCCCGTGCCTTGGCCGTGGACCAGGGCGTGCGGCGGGTTGGCGCCTTCGCGGCCGGGCCGAGCGGCGCCTTCGCGGCCGGACCGGCGGGCTTCGTGCTGCCGGACTTGGTGGTCTTGGTCTTCGGGCCGGTCTTCTTCTTCGGCTTCTTGACCTTGACCTTCGTGACGATGGGCGGCCGCATCTTCTTGCGGCGGCGCTTGAGCCGCTTCTCAGCGGTCTCGTGCACCGCCTCGCCGAAGGTGGTCCGGCCCCGGGCGGCGGGCTTCATCACCCCCAGGACCTTGCGGCTGTACTCCTTCTGGAAGCGCCGGCACTTGCGGCAGCGGCAACCGTACTTGTCGGTCGCCGCGAACGTGCCGTGCGCGATGCCCGGCGTGAGCGTGACCTTCTTGCCCTTGCGGGACTTGCCGCCCGGCGCCTTGGGCACCGAGGCCGGACCGGTGCCGCCCTTACCGGAGCGGGTCTTGCCCTTCTTCCCGCCGCCGCGCTTGCTGCCGGGCGCCGTGGTGCCCGCGCCGCTGCTGTCCTTCCCCTTCGGCTTCGTCTTCGGGCCGGTGCCAGAGGTGGTGGTGCCGGGCTTCTTGCGCAGGATCCCGGACGGGCCGGTCGTACCGCGCGGCGACTTCTTCGTCCCGCTCTTGGGGCCGGTCCCCGTGCCCTTGCCGGCGCCGGGGCCCTTCGAGCTGGTGGTGCCGGGCGAGCTCTTCCCGCCCGACCCCGTGCCCTTGCCGGGGCTCTTGGTGCCGGGTCCGGTCGTCTTGCCGGTGCCCGTCCCGGAGCCCGGTCCGCGCTTCCTGCCACCGCCGGACGAACCGCCGGCTCCGGCCCCGCTGCCGGGGCCGCGCTTGCGGTTCGTGCTCGTGCCGCCCCCGGAGGAGCCGGACCCGCCGCCGCTGCCGGGGCTGCGGTTCTTCCGGCCGCCACCGCCGCCGCTGTTGCTCGGGCCCTTGCCGCCGCCGGAGCCTCCCGAACCGCCCGAGCCGCCGGACGATCCGGGGCCGCGGTTCTTCTTGAGGTTCACGCCGCCGCCCTGCGAGGTGCGGCGCAGCGGGGTGACGCCCGAGCCGCCCTTGCCGCCGGAGCCGGAGTTGGAGCGGCCGGGCCCGGAGCCACCGCCGCCGCGCCCGCCCCGGGAGCCGCCGCCAGAGCCGCCGGAGCCGCTGGGCGAGCGGGTAGTCGACCCGCCGCGCCCCCGGCCTCCCGAGCCGCTGTACGAGCCGCTGCCGCCCCGCCCGGACCTGCCCGGACCTGCGCCGCCGGAGCGGCCTCCCAGGCCGCCAGGACCGCGCTGGAGGGCCTTGCGGCCGTACTCGTGGCTGGGCTGCACCTGCTTCTTCGAACCGCCCCCGGAGGAGCCGTCCTTGGCGGTGCTCGCGGTCTTCGCGACCGCTTCGCGCTGCTCCCGGTTCGCCCGGCCCGCCGCGACGGCGGAGTGAATGCCACGCATGGCCGCCAGGGACACCGCGAGGATCGCCGCCAGGGACAGCGAACCCAGACGCGGCGCGGCGGGCTGCGCACCCTCCGAACGGAAGGTCGCCGGAACCATCGCGCCGCCCGTCGCGGAGGTCGCGGCGGGCGCGGCTGCGGGCTCCGAGTCGCCGGAGAACGGGGTGCCGAGACCGGGCTCGGGCAGGGCCGCGATGACGTCCATCGGGTCGGTTCGCGTCGCGGGTGCAAACGCTTCGGGGGTGGCCGGAGAGGTGTCTGCGGGGGCAGCGAACGGCACGTCGACCGGGGCCGAAGCAGGGGGTTCCGCGGAGGGTTCGGCAGGGGCGGTGTAGCCCACGCGGGGGAAGTGGATCAGGTTGTTCGGGCCGTCGTCGTCGGCCATGACGTCTCCCTCTCGGAGTTGACAGACGGTCACCGCCTGGGGCACCCTCGCGCGCGCACGACACGCGCGCGCCCTGGGGTGCTCCAGGCGGCGAGGAGGAGGCGGTGATGAAGAAGAACTTCGTCACCCTCCGTTGTTCTTGTAGAAGTCGTGCAGCGCCTTGGTGAGCGCGGGCCACAGGTTCGGCTTGCCGTCGCGTTCGGCCTGGCGGGCCAGGGTCCGGCACGCGTCGTACCAGACCCCGGCCCGCTCCTGGTCGCTCTGGGCCTCCGCGACCCGCGCGTTCCAGAACCTCGATCGGTTTTGCACCTGCCGAGGCGTCGTCACTGCCCTTCTCCCTTCGGGAAGTAGTCGTTGATCGAGGCGGTCGGCCGCTCACCGCCAGCCGCCATCGGCCACTGCTGCCAGGGGTTGTCCGGGGCCACGAACTCCGCCGGCCTCGCCTGCGGAACCGCGCCCGGCACCTGGTCGGCCGGGGCGTTCAGCGAGGTCACCGTCTTGTCCAGGGACTTGGCGACGGCGGCCCCCAGGGCGGCCTGGCGGCCGGACTTGCGCTCCAGCTTCCGGGCCTCCGCCGCAGCCCTGCGCTGGGGGAGCTCCAGGACCTCGTTCTTGTAGGTCGCGTACAGGGCCTCCGCCTTGCTCGCGGCCTCGCCGGACGCCTTCTGCATGGCCTTGAGCTGCCGCGACACCTTCCAGGCGCGGAGCTTCTTGGACATCCAGCGGTCGCCATCGATCGGCGTCTGTTCCAGGCGCCGGCGCACGATGTCGGCGATCTGCCCGTACTGCTGGGCGTCGCGAACGTGCTGGTCGCGGACGGTCGCGGTGAAGGCCCGCAGGCCCTCATCCGTGAACAGGGCGTTGATATCCATGAGGTGGGGTTCTCCTTCTCGGGGCGGGGGTGATCTGGGAGGCTTTGTCGTGGCGTTTCGGCGCCTTCACCGCGCTCCCGAGGCGCTGACTTCGTCTCGGGGGCCGGTGGAACCGTCGAAAGGCTCGTTTGTGCAGGTCACTGCTCCGGGCGGTATCCGCCGGCGATGAGCGCGACGGCCTCCTGGCGGTACTTGGAGGCGGTGTCGGTGGACGACACGTCGAACTCGCGCTGGACGTCGGCGATCGAGACGACCCGGCACAGCTCGCGGTGCATCCCGTCGGCGTCCAGACCGACGAACACCGCGCCGGCCGCGAACGCCATGCGCGCGACCTTGCGGACCGCCCGCTCGCGCGGCGTCAGCTTCGCGGCGTCCTCGATTTCGACCGCGCGCCGCTCGACTTCGGCGGCGGCGAGCCGCCTTTCGGCAGCGGCGTACTCGGTTTCGGCTTCACGCTTGCGGGCCGCCTGCGTGTTCGCGTCGGCGGTCGCCTTGCGCTCGTTCTCCTCCGCCGCGAGCCGGTCGGCTTCGGCGGCGCGGCGGCGGGTTTCGGCAGTGGCCCGCTCCGTTTCGGCGGCGACCCGGTCGGCTTCGGCAGCACGCTGCCGGGCCTCCGCGATCTCCGCCGTCTCGATGGCCTGAGCCTCCGCCGCGGCGACCCGGTCGGCCTCCGCCGCGAGCCTCCGCTTCTCCGCCGCCTGGCGCTCCAGCTCCGCCGCGCGGACGTCCGCGGCGGCCTTGGCCTCGCGCTCCTGGGCCTCTTTGCGCTCCGCCTCCGCCTCGCGGGCGCGGGCCTCAGCGATGACGGCCGTCTCCAGCGCGGCCTCCTCCAGCTCAGCGGCCCGCTCTGCGGCGCTGACCTGGGCTCGGGCGTGCGCGCGGGCCTGGCCGGTCTCGCCCTCCACCCGGGCGCGGACCGCCTCGAGCTGGCCCTGCGCCTCCAGCCGGTCGGCTTCGGCCTTCTTGCGCGCGAGCTCCCTGCGCGTCTCCGCGTCCAGGCGCCGACGCTCCGCCTCCTCCGCGCGGGCCTCAGCAGCACGTTCCTGCTGCTCAGGCATCGCGAGGGCCTGGGTGACGGTGTAGCCGTGGGCGGCCATCTTCATCGGCAGCAGTTCGTCCTCGGTGGCCTTGCCGAGGTCGCCGTCGTACTTGCGCTTGAGCCACTGCTCGTAGCCGATGAGCTCCTGCTGGCGCCGGATCATCTCCGGGTACGAGGTGACGTTGTGCAGCCGCATCCGGCGGTAGAACCGCGGGGTTGCGACGGGGGAGAGGATCCAGCGGTGCAGCGGGATCCGGTCGGTGACCGTTCCCGCCTCCAGCCTGGCCTTTTGGATGATCAGGCGGCGGGCGGCCTCCACGCCGATCACGAACAGGATCGGCATGACGCCGTGACTGGCGGCCTGTACCGGGTCGGTGCCGATGTGGCCCTGTGAGCTGGCGTTGAACCAGATCGTCGCGCCCGTCATGGCGTGCGCGGCCATCCGCAGCAGCGGCCACGGGGTGCCCTTGCGGATCAGGTACAGGTCCAGCGCGAGGAACGCGATGATGCTGGCGTCGACGCCGACCGGGAACCAGGGGGCCAGTTCCTTGCTGAACCCCCAGCTCAGGGCGACCTTGGCCAGGGTGCTGTAGGACATCGCGAAGCCGATGACGCCGACCAGCGTGCCGCCGAACGCGGCGACGAGCGACAGGGCGGTCATCAGCCGGTCGCGGGTGGGCTTGATCGTCTTCCGCTTGTCCGGGCCCGAAACGCCCCGGGGCGTACCCGAAACCTTCTCGGGTGCTCCCGAAGCGCGGCCCGGCGGGTGCGAAGCGGGGGTGTCGGGAGCCGCGCTCTGCGGCATGTCGGTGATCGTCATGGGGGCCTCCGGAAGGGATCGTTCAGGGCGGGGTCGAAACGGCGGCCGGTGCTCCCGAAACGCGAGGGGTGCGTTCCCGAAACGGCGGCCGGTGCGGGCGGTTGATCACGAAACTGGCACCGGCACTACCCGGTCCGGGCGCACGAAAAGGCCGGCCTCCCGAGGGGCGTGCGACCGGTGCGGGGGAGCGCTGCGGGGCGGGCCCGAAACTGTCTGCCGCTCCCGCCGGGCGGGAACGAAATCAACTCTCGGGGAACCGCGCGCCGTGTCGGCGGAGGTCGGCGGTGGTGATGCCGAAGTGGCGGCACCGGTCGATCAGCGGCTGGAGCGCGCTGCCGCCGGCGAGCGCCTCGGGCGAGCCGACGCCGTACCGCTCCTGCATGGCGAACAGCTCGTTGAGCGCGGTCGCGGTGCGGGCGGCGTGCTACTCGAAGCGGCCCTCGCCCACCCACTCCTCCGCGATGACGTGGAGGGTGGTGCGCCAGCTGCCGCTGTAGTCCTCCGGCCCGATCGGCGGGATGTCGCTGCCGAAGATCGCGAAAGCGGCGGCCTGGGCGGCGGCTTCCGTGCCGGGCTGGAGCGGGGTCATCGTCGTGGCCATGTGGCCTCCCTCGACTGTGGTCCGGGCTGTCCGGCTCCCCTTCACCGCCCGTCCTGGCCGCCGTGGTGCAGCGGTCGGTGCGGGCGGATCAGGCAGCCGCCAGAAGGGATCAGGAGGCGTTACGGGCCCGCTGGCGGGCGGCGCGGCGCTTCATGGAGCGGCGTTCGTCCTCGCTGAGGCCTCCCCAGACGCCGGCGTCCTCGCCGTGTTCTATCGCCCACTGGAGGCAGGTCTCCATCACAGGGCAGCGGCGGCAGACGGCCTTGGCTTCCTCGATCTGGAGCAGCGCCGGGCCGGTGTTGCCGATGGGGAAGAACAGCTCGGGGTCCTCCTCCTTGCAGGCGCTACGCTCCCGCCAGTTCGTGTTGACCGGCAGGTCGGCGGAGGGGGCGTAGCTGGTGCGTACGATGGAGTCGCGATTCATCAGGGCCTCCCAGAAGGTCCAGAGCAGGAGACAGCCCCGGGGCGGCCACCCCGGGGCTGTTGCGTGTTGCGGCGGCCGGACGGCCGGAGCGGGCGGGAGCTCCCGGCGCTCTCCGCCGGCCCCGGCCGGGACGGCGCGGGGACGACGGGCAGGGCCGGGGGGATCAGCGCTGCTGTTTCTGGCGTGCGGTGTAGGCGTCCTGGAGACGGGCGAACCGATCGTGGATCGGCACCCCCTCCGCGCACGGCGTCTCGCCCTGGCAGGCCAGACAGGCGCCGGTGTGTTCGGCGGAGTCCTCGAACGCCTTCATGTAGCGGACGAACAGGTCGTCGGTCGGGCGGGCGCTCACCGGTTGTCCCCAGCGCGCTCGTTCTCCGAGCGCCGGTTCTGCTCCCGGTTCTTCTGCGAGAGCGCCTCGCGTTCGGCGTCGGTCATGCCGCCACCGCCCAACCGGTCTGCACCGCAGCGGGGTTGAGAACGAGGACCAGGGCGACGTCGACGCGGGCGGCGTCCTCGGGCTCGTAGCCCTTGGAGTCGTCCTCGCGCTCGATGTCGTCGATGATCCCGGCCCGCGGCTGCGCCGTGGTGCGTGTCATGCTGTGCTGCATCAGGTCCTCCGAGTCAGGTCCTGGACAGCTCCCGGGCCGCAATCCCAAGGGCTGTCACGATCACTCCCCGCTTGGGGAGCTGACTGCGTGTACGAGCAGCCACGGCCCCGGCCTCCCCTTCTCGGGGTGGCCGGGGCCGTGGTCGTTCGTCCGGAGCGGGTCAGCTCGCGCGGCGCTGGGGGTGCAGCGTCTTGAGCGGCACCGGCGGCGCTCCCAGCGGCGCGGCACCGGCGGGCAGCTCCGCGCGGCGGGTGTCGGCGTCGCGGACCGCGGACTCGGTCGCCGCCCACTGTTCCTTGCGCAGCAGCCACAGGGGCCGGTCGTTGCTGCGCTCGTCATCCGCCGGCGTCTGCTTCTGCGCGGCGATCTGGCTGACGGCCGGGGCGACCGCGACCTTGGGCTTGCGCCGCACGGTGGTCCGGCGGCGGTGGACGGTCTCCGAGTTGCCGTCCGTCAGTCGCTCCTCCCACTTCCTGGCCGTGACGTTGACGGTGACCAGGCGGTTGCTGCCCAGGCGGCAGCGGACGGCGGCGTCCTTGCCCGCACGGCCGGTGTCGTGCGGCACGACCTTGGGCTGCTTGGTCTGGAGGCCGGTGATCGGCACCCACGTCTCGCAGTCGGGGCAGACCAGCGACGCGCAGGCCGGCCGCAGGTCGTACTGGTGGGGCTTGAGGGTGGAGAGGGCCAGCGCCGGGCGGGCGTTGACGGTGCGGGAGCGGGTTCGGCTCCGGCGGGGGCGGGCGGTGCGCTCAAGGGTCGAAGCAGACATCGGAACTCCTCACGGACGGAGCGGCGGGGCGCGGATCGCGATGCTCTCTCCGCCCTCCGGGCCGCACGGCACGAGGCCGGCGTCCCGTAGGACAGACAGCGCACAGCGCTGCGACGTGCACACAAGTCGTCGCGGCCGTCAGGCTCCGGGGGAGTTCGATGGTGCTCTCGCGTCCTCAGCGAGCTGAGGACTACCCCGGCCGCCCCGAAGGGCGGACGACTACCTGGGCAACTTCGATATCGAAGTTGCAGTACGATGGTGCGCGATCTCTCTATCGATGTCAAGCACTTCGATAGAGATGTCCCCTCGCTATGAAAGTCGCGAGCCGTAGCTGACGCTGAGCATCGAAGCCCTTAGGATCGCTAGCGAAGTTAGGAGACACATGGCAGGCGGAAAGGGCTCTGAACAGCCCAGATACCTCCAGATCGCTGACGAGCTGAAGGCTGCGATCGAGCGAGGGGACTACCGACCCGGTGATCGACTGCCGGGAGAGAACGCCCTTGCGCCGCAGTACGGCGTCGCCGTGATGACGGCTCGGCGGGCACTGCGCGCGATCACCAACGAAGGGCTCGCGGAGTCTCGGAAGGGCGCGGGGGTGTTCGTTCAAGCTTTCCGTCCCATCCGGCGGCGCGGCATTCAGCGTCTGGCGCAGGACCAGTGGGGCGCCGGAAAGTCGATCTGGTCGGCTGACGAAGACCGGCCCCTGGCGGTCGACCAGGTCTCCGTACAGGAGGTCGTTCCGCCGGCGCACATTGCCGAGATGCTTGCCCTGGACGCCGGCGAGACCGCCTGTGCCAGGTCCCGGCGCTTCGTGCTGGATGGCCGGCCAGTCATGCTCGCCACCTCGTACCTGCCCTACGCCTTGGTGGAAGGTTCGGCAATCACCCAGGCCGACACCGGGCCGGGAGGAACCTACGCTCGCCTCGCTGACCTCGGACATGGCCCGGTTCGCTTCCGGGAGGAGATCCGCGGACGGCTGCCCACTGCTGAGGAAGCGGCCACGTTGGGCATGTCCCCTGAACGCCCTGTCCTGAAGATGTGCCGGACAGCCTTCGATGCTCAGCAACGAGTTGTTGAGGTCAACGAGATGACCCTCGACTCCGCCTCGTACGTCCTGGACTACGAGTTCGATGCCTGACGGCAAGCAGGAGTCGATGCGGGCACGGCACTGGGGTGTGCCCGGGATCGCCATGGTTCCTCCGGCCGGGATTGCGGGTGTGGATCAACAAGAAACAGCATCCGCACCAGGGGCCTTGAGCGAGATGTCCGGCCGTGGCAGTGGTGTAGCAACAGCGTGGCAATTGGGCCGTTGACACCTGGAAGGTGACCGCCAAGGGGGTGTGTAGTGATCGCTGTGGACAGGTGGACAGGTGAGGAGGCGCTGCTGTTGCGGTCGGTGATGCGAGCGTCTGTGCGCGAGTTCGCCGGTCGCCTCGGCATCAGCCCCCGGACCGTCTCGAACTGGCAGCGGAACAAGACGAGCGTCTGCCGTCCCCAGATGGCGCAGATCCTGGACACGGCGCTCCTCCAGTGCACCCCGGCTGAGCAAGAGGCGTTCAGCCTCCGTCTGGCAGCACTGCGTGGAACGGCAGCTCCCCTCAACGCGGAGTCGGCAGCGCGTCCGGCACCGTGCACGGTCGTCTCCCACAAGTTCTTGCCGGTGTACCTCGGTGAGTGCAGTGCGCCCCTCTACGCTGCGGGCTCGCCAGGCGAGCCTGGACCCGGCGGCTTGGAGCAGCGAGTCCTGCCGGCTGACCACCACTCCGCGCAGTCGTCGACAGTGCACATGTACGCCTGCGGCGTCGCGGTGGTGCATCTCGAGGAGCACCACCGCCTCAAGTCGTTGACCGAGTTGGCGTTGTGGCGTTACCGCACATACCTGAAGGAACCGGGCTGGGTAGGGGAGTGGATGGCCCACCTGCTGGCCCGCCACGGCGACGACAAGGACCAGCCTGCCCAGTCGCTCGTTCCGCAGTACGTGCTGTCGGCCTACGAGCTCCGCACACATTCCTGGTCAAGCGCCGGCCTGGACACGGCTCTCCAGCTGCTCGCTACGCCATCAGTGCTGGTCAACCGGCAGAACCCAGCAGATGTGGTGCCGCTCGGGCCAGGGGTAGAGGAAGCCAAGTTCCGTGACGGCTGGGCTCACCCCGAGGCCGTGACATTCGACGGCGGAGTCTCCCGCGGCGTCGTCGGCTGGTCTGGCGTCGCCTATCACCCGCAGTCGGACGAGCGGGCTCTGACCATGAGCCAGATCGTGGCCCTTGAGCTCGACGTACAGGCCCTCTGGGCCCTCTCGTCGCACATCCTGCACACGATCGAAGACGGCCAGGACCCGGTGATGCCGACGGCCTACGGCTGGCGCTTCCTGCGCAGCGCCTACTTCCGGCTCACTACCGCGCGCCCCACTGAGACGGCCCAGCACCGTGTGATGCGCGAGGCCATCCTGGCCACCAGCGAACTTCCTGATCGGCTGCGCGCCGCCCAGGACGCTCTCCGAGACAGCAATCCGTGACGGCCATGTGGAAGGCGGAGTGGGTGGACCCTCAATCGACAGCGCTGCTGGTCATCGATGTGCAGCAGGGCTTTGTCAACCAGCACAGCCGCGGCGTCATCCCCGCGGTTGTTCGACTGGTGGAGGGCTGGCAAGCAGCTGGCGCTCCCGTGGTGCTGTCGCGGTTCCACAACGAGCCCGGATCACCGTACGAGACGATCACGGGATGGACGCGATTGCGTACTCCCGAGGAACAAGCCCTCGTTGCTGACCTGGCCCCCTTCGCTGCCACCGCCGCCGCGGTCATCGACAAGCCCCAGGCGTCAGTGTTCACCTCCGAGGGCGCCCGGACCATCCACGAGGCGGGCTGGACCGATCTGGTGCTGTGCGGCATCGACACGGATGCGTGCGTATACGACTCCGCTGTTGCGGCCTATCAGGCCGGATACCGGCCGTGGATTGTCACCGACGCTTGTGCCTCCACCGGCGGCGCCCGCTACCACGACGCCGCGCTCCTGCTCGCCGCCCGGAACATCGGCGCTGAGCAACTGGTCACGAGCGAGGTTGTCTTGTCCCGAATCAGCGGAACGCAGGGAGCCCACGCATGAGCACACCGCACGAGACAGATGTCCTGGTGGTCGGCGCCGGCCCGTCAGGCGTGGCGGCCGCGGTGATGGCGGCCAGCCTGAACCTTCGAACGGTCGTCGTGGAGGCTGACTCAGTAGGCGGCAAGCTGCATGTCATTGGGGCACTGGAGAACGTCCCTGGCAACTGGTCGACCGGCCCGCAACTGGCTGAAGCCCTTGCCGCCGACCTGCACCGCCTACAGCGGGCTGGCCGATGCTCCGTCGTGCAGGGCCGTGCGGTCAGCGTCACCGGCTACGACGACCGGGCGGAACTCGTACTCGAGGACGGACGCGCACTGAGTGCACAGCTGATCGTGGTCGCCACCGGCGTGGCCGCCCTGGCTCCGCCCGACGCCGACTGGATCAGCGCTTCCGCACGTGTGTCGGTGCCTCCGCTGTGGCGCACCGAGCCTGCAGACCTAGCAGGCCGGACCTACATTCTCGGAGGGGACCGTCCCCTCGGGACATGGCTCCGCACCCACCCGCACTCCTCGACGACGCTTCATGTCCTTTGTCCGCCGGCGGATGACTACAAGATCGCAGAGGTCGCGGGGGACGAGCGCGTGCGCATCGTGCCCGTCTCTCACGTCGTCCTGTCGCAGATGGCCTACGGAGACGAGTGGAGCGTGCAGGTCAAGGACCGGCAGGGTGAGCGCAAGTCCTACATCGCCAAAACGGTGCTGAACAACCTCGGCAACACGCCAGCGGGTTTTGACGGCCTCGTCTCGAGCGAGGACGGCTACTGCCCTCCCGGCAAACAACACCCTCGGATCCGGGTCGCCGGCGACTTGAGGTCAGCCCAGTTCCAACGCATCATCACGGCGCAGGGCTCTGGAGCGGAAGCTGTGCTCGCGTCCTACTACGCCTCGGTCCTGAAACCATGCTGAGGCTTGACGCCCACCGCCCTATCGGCGTATCGATGCATGCCAGCCGAAAACGATCCCGTGGTGTATCTTTCAGGGATTCGGTGATCATGAGAGGTTGGGGCATGTCCGACGCGGATCCCATGCAACGGGTCAACGCTCTCCTCGACGACGTCCTGCCGACGCCGCACGTGCGTCAGCAGTTGCGCCTCGCTGCGGGGCTCACCCAGCAGGAAGTCGCGGACGCCGTGGGCGTAAAACGCTTGGCCGTCGCCCGCTGGGAGCTAGGCCAGGCCCACCCCAGGCGGCCCCATCGCGCCGTCTACATCCACCTACTCAAAGGGCTCGCGAAGCGTTTCCCCGAGGTCGCTGAGCTGGATGCAGGCAGCACGACGCCGGCCTCCAAAAGGGGGTCGGGATGACCTAGCGGCCATCGGCCGCGCGCGCCGATAGGTGGAATGGCATCCACTTGGCCCCGCGCGGCCCGTCTCGCCGACCATCAGGTCGGCCACCCAGTCCCCGGTTGGCGCCGGTTCTGGGCTCCAGCTCAACGAGCTGGCTCACCTCACTAGCAACACCCCGCTTTGGCAAGCGGGTCCACCCGGTCGTCCTTTGGCAAGGCGACCGCCTCGGCTCTCCAGGAGCCCCTTTGGCAGGGGGCCTCTGTCGAACCACTGCTTCATCCCGGGTTCCGGCGGCTTTGGCAGGCCGTCGAAGCTCGGAGCTCCGCGTTGGTGTCCATCCACACAGAGCGCTCGGCCGTGGTCGGGCCCCTTAGCAGGGGCCTGGTCGCAGTCGGGGCGATCCATATGAAGGTTGGTGTCCCCGCCATAGTGCACGAGATCGGTGTCCTCTGTCAGCTCGACCGTGTCCGATTCGGGCGGGTTCAAGCCCCCCAGACTTCCCGTGTGACGGAATCGGCTGACCCTGTTCGCCCTTTTCATAGCATTAGTCACGAAGATTCTTCGAGTTGGAGTGCCACGCCGGCCCCGATCCGGCACACCTATACCGAGAGGAGGACCCCTGTCCTCCTGGCGGTACCGGCCGCCGTGGTGTTCCGGGGCTCCGTCCCGCCCCACGGAACGCGATCGGAAGTCGTTGCCCGCCGGGCGGGAGGGATTGGGGGTCTCGCCGGTTCCTGGCCTCTGTCCACAGGCGGTCCGCGCAAGGCTGCCGGGATGATCTCTTTCTCGTGCGTCCGGGTGGGCCGATGAGTGCCGTGGCGGCGGTGGCCGCCGTGGTGGTGCCCGCTCCGCGTCCGTCGGTCGACGACGTCGACACGATCGCTGTGCTGCCTGTGCTGTTCGTGCCGGAGGCGTCGCAGTGGTTGTCGACGTCGGCGGGCCGGATCGCGGGCGAGGGCTATTCCTGGATGCAGGCGGTGCACTGGGTGGCCGGGTCCGGGCTCTACAAGCCGCGACGGCGTCGGTCGCACGGGCCGCGCTCGTTCGGACCGACGACCGTGCGCGTCGCCCAGGAGCTTGCGCAGCTGTTCCCGTGCCGCCCGGGGATCGAGTACTTGGTACGCCGCACCGGCCTGTCCGAGCGGTCGGTGGAGTACCACCTGGGCATGCTGCGGGAGGCCGGTCTGCTCGCGTGGATCGTCAAGGGCACCCGGGTGTCCGGCGGCCCCGCGCTGGCGTCGGAGTTCGCGCGGATGATCCCGGTGGAGTTCGACGTCGCGCTCGGCATCCGCACGGTGCAGCGCGATGAGGACGCTCCGGCGTACACGCGGGCGGTGTCCGGGATCGCGGAGGCCGGCCGGGAGCTGATGGCGAGGCTGGCGCAGAAGGCGTCGCGGAAGGTGCGCAAGCCGCGCTCGAAGGCCCCGGCGAAGGCCTCGGTGAGGGGTGCTGAGCAGGGGGATGTGACGGCCGTTTCGGATGAGGTCCGTTGCACCCCAATGCAGGTTGGTACCTCAGCATCTTCTACTGCGGGTGATACTTCCTTCCCCCCTGAGAGCAAGCTCGCCAGCGGGAAGCGCAAGTCCCCCACCCTGAAGAAGTCCAAGGCGAAGACCGGTGAACGCCGGAAGCTGAACTGCATCGGTCGCCGCTTCCAGCTGGCCGGGGAACTGATCTGCCGGGTGCCGTGGCTGGCGAAGGCTGCACGGCCGCGGATCGCCTGGATCGTGCGGGAGGTCGCCGACGCCGGGTGGACCGCGGACGAGGTGATCGCCTGGCTGGACCTGGAAGACGCCCCAAAGCGGGTGCTGCGCCCGTCCGGGTTCCTCGCGCAGCGCCTGGACGGCGCCGTGCGGCTGTGGCCGACCGCTGAAGGCCGCGCCCGCGCGGTGGAGGCATACCGGGCCTCTCGCCGCGCTGAGCAGGCCAGGCACGCCGAATGGGAAGGCTCCGGTGCTCCCTCGAGCCAGTTCGCGGCCCGTCTCTTCTGTGAGGCGGCCGCGCAGGTCCGCCAGCACGACCAGCCGCCCGCACAGCTGCTGTACACGCTCACCACCGACGACGTCCCCGCCGCGCCGCCGGAGCTGTCGGAGCACGAGCTGATCGACATGCGCGCGGCCGCGCAGAAGGACCCCTCACTGGTCACCTCGATCGCTGCCGCCTACGGCGAGGACTACGCGCGCTACGTGTTCACCGCCGACATCGCCGACCTGGTCCAGCGGGTGCGCGGCACCGGCCACCTGGCCATCGACCGCCCCTGGGAGGAGTACGCATGAGCAAGGACCTGGCCCCCGCCCTCTCGGGTGTCGACCTGGCCCGGGTGGCGCTGCAGGCCGCGCGGGCAGCAGCGAAGACCCGGCCGGCCGATGCGGCCGGAGGCGGTGCCGCCACCCGGCGCGTGCGGCCGTCGCGTCGCACCGGCGGACGGGATCCGATCACGTTCGCCGCCGCGATCGACCATTTCGTGGCCGAGCGGGCCTGGGAGGCCCCGGCCGCAGCCGGCAGCGTCATCGACCGCTGGGCAGACATCGCCCCCGAACTGGTCGGCAAGGTCAAGCCGGTGCACTACGAGCCGGCCACCCGGCAGCTGGACCTGCTGCCCGTCTCCCCTGCCTACGCCACCCAGCTCCGGTTGCTGGGCAGGCAGCTGATCGCCCGGATCAACACCAAGACCGGCCAGGAAACCGTCAAGGAACTGCGCGTCCTGGCCCCGGGCAACACCGCGTCTGCCCCGGCCGACACCGGGGCAGATCGTGAGGGCTCATCGAACGCGAAGGCGCCGGTGAAGACCCGCGAGATGGCCTGCGACGGCTACCGCCGCGCGCTCGCCGCCCACCAGGCGGTCCGGCCCGACCGGCACGTCGACCCAGCCATCCAGGAGGCCATCGAGTCGCAGACCCGCGCCCTGCGCGAGCTCAGCCGGCGCGCGTTCCCCGACCCCGAGTCCGGTGACCAGCCCAGCCCCATCGAAGCAGCCCGTATCCAACGGCGTCGCGATGCCGCTGCCAGCCGTGTCGCCGCTTTGCGGCGTGCCCGGGCCCAGCGCGCTCAGAAGGCCGACGGGCAATCAGCAGCCGCGCAGCCGCCAGCAGCGCAGCGCACGGCGTGAGAAGGCGGGCCGCCGTGCCGAAGCCCGGTCTTGACGTAGGCCATAAAGCCTCGTTCAGGCCCAGGATGCGCAAGAGTGGGCGGGTGTCCAAGAAGAAGAACGCCAGCAGCAAGGAAAAGCGCGCCGGACGCCAGAAGACTGCCGCCGAGAGCCGGCGCCGCGCGCAGCAGTACGAGGGCGTGCCCGAAGAGATCGTGGAGCTGCTCGAATCGCCGTACACCTTGCCGGAGTGGGAGAGGTTCTACCGCGCCTTCCCCACGGTCACCGCGGCCGTCGAGGCGGGTGGCAGGGGCGAGACCGTGGAGGTCTACAGCAGTGAGCATGAGCTCTACCAGCTGCGGGTGATCCTGGTGGATGGCGAACCTGTGGTGGAGACACTCCTGTATGTGCCCTACGGAACGCGGGACGCGCTGTGGAGCGGGCTGCTGCACAGCGACGGCCAGGACGACGCACTGAAGCGGATCACCGGTGCGCTGCCTGACCTGCTCCCGGACGATGTCCCGCTTGACGGGGTCGACTGCGTCGTCGAAGCGGCCCCCTCTGGGGCGAGGCTGCCGCGCTTTGCCTACCGGTACCGGATCCCCGCCTCGGGCCTGGAGAGGTGGAAAGATCAGTGGGAGGAGGCCAGCCGTTTCACTTCCCTTCAGGAAGCCGTCAGCTGGAGCGATACCCGTGCCGCCGGCCATGCCGACGCCGTCGAGATTCTGCGGCGGCACGGTATCCCGGCGGTCAGCTGCGACGCCTGCGGACACGCCGTGACGAACCGCCACCCCGCCTGGCCCGGACTGTGGGTCGACTTCATGGGTGATGATTTCGGGCCCGTGTGCCCGGAGTGGGACGACTCAGCGTTGCAGACGGAGAACGAGCTGGACAGCCTCGCCATCGGAGGCCCTCACCAAGTCGACGAGGCCGCCCTGACGGGCGCTTGAGCAGCGCAATGTCACCCCATAGCCCGGGCCTGGGCTTGTGGCCGGGATGGCGCCGAAACGGTGCCGGCGCGGACCAGGGCATGGACCTGGGCGGACATCAACAGCCCGGTGGTTCACCTACTGGCGACAGTAGGAGAGAGCCGGCGGCCGGGCCGAGCCCCACGTCATGAGGCCCGGCCGGGCAGTCTTCAGACGAGACCGAGCACGGCCAGTGTCGTGAGTCCGAGCGTCATGGACACCGCGAAGGCGCCCCCTGCAGAGAGGACGGCCTCGGCGAGGGAGGCCCCGGTGGTGTAGGTGAGGATTCCAGCACCGGTAGCCACGATTATCGAGGCCAGGGCGCACACCACGACCAGCAGAACTTTGACGCCGAACGATGGGTTGAACTTCAACGGTCCGGATGACCTTTCCGGTGGCCGGACCTAGGTGTTCTGTCCTGGGAGGTTGTGGACGGGTGAGCCAGGTCTCGGCTGAGGGATCTTGAACAGGTGAGGGCCTTCCGGTTCGGTGTGGATTGCGACGTCTACACCTGACCGAAAGGCCCTCGTGCCCCACTCTAATGCACCCCTGACCGAGACCGGACGGCTGCGCCTGGCCCGCTGCGTGGTCGAGGACAACTGGCCCCTGCGCCGGGCCGCCGAGCGCTTCCAGGTCTCGCCGACCACCGCCCAGCGCTGGGCCGACCGCTACCGGGCCTTCGGCGAGGCCGGCATGAGCGACCGCCCCAGCCGTCCCCATCACAGTCCGCGCCGCACCCCGACCCGCACCGAACGCCGGATCATCAAGGTCCGCGTCCCGCGCCGCTGGGGACCGGCCCGCATCACCCACCTGCTGCACCTGGTGCCCTCCACCATGCACCGCGTGCTGACCCACTTCGGCCTGGCCCGCCTCACCCACCTGGACCGGGCCACCAGCCGCGTCATACGCCGCTACGAACGTGACCGTCCCGGCGAGCTGGTCCACGTGGACATCAAGAAGCTCGGCAACATCCCCGACGGCGGCGGACACAAGGTGCTGGGCCGCCAGGCCGGCCGCAAAACCCGTTCCGGGACCGGCTACAGCTACCTGCACACCGCCGTCGACGACCACTCCCGCCTGGCCTACAGCGAGATCCACGCAGACGAGAAGAAGGAGACCGCCACCGGCTTCTGGACCCGGGCCCACTCCTTCTTCACCCAGGCTGGCATCACCGTCGAACGGGTGCTGACCGACAACGGCTCCTGCTACCGCTCACGCGACTGGCGCGACCTGCTCACCGCGGCCGGGATCACCCACAAGCGCACCCGGCCCTACCGCCCGCAGACCAACGGCAAGGTCGAACGCTTCAACCGCACCCTGCTCGACGAATGGGCCTACGCCCGCCCCTACCGCTCGGAGACCGAGCGCCGCGAAGCGTTCCCGCAGTGGCTGTACACCTACAATCACCACCGCGGACACACCGCGCTGAAGGGCCAACCACCCGCCAGCCGCGTCCCCAACCTCACGAGGCAATACACCTAGGGCACACGGCTCTCAGCTTGTTCTTTAACCTCAGGTTGCTGCGGAGTGTTTGCCGGTGGGGAAATTGCGGTGCGTGTTGGCACCACGCTAGGCAGACTCGCGGACATGACTGAGAAGATCATCCGCATCAACCCCGAGCAGCTGCATGAGACGCCCGGCTACCACCACATCACGGTGGTAGAGGCAGGGCGTACGGCCTACCTGGCGGGACAGTGCCCGCTTGATCGGAACGGTGACCTCGTCGGTGCCGGTTCCCTCGAGACGCAGGTCGACCAGGTGGTCGCGAACGCGCTCACTGCCCTGGCAGCGGCGAGTGCCCAGCCGCAACACGTGGTGCGGTCAGTGATCTACGTGCGGAGCGACGAGAGGGACATTCTCGGAGCCGCATGGCGTCGGCTCACCGAGTCTGCCCTGGGGCCGGCGTTCACCACCGCCAGCACGCTCTTGGGCGTTGCCCAGCTGGGCTTTCCCGGACAGCTCGTCGAGGTGGATCTCACCGTGGCGCTGCCTGACTGACTTCGAACGGCGTATCGAACTGGGTAGCCCAGCTGGGCATTCGCCGGACGCTGGGGCGGCCTTCGTCTGATCATGTGCTCCGACCAAGGTGCACGTGACCACGACGAAGGCCGTGAGGGTGAGTCTGCTGCCTGATGCTGCTGTAAGGGAAGCGTTCGCGGAAGCGTCATGCTTCCGGGACGAGTTGTACGCGTGTCTGACCGTGCGGGGCGATGAGCTGTTCGAGCTGGCGGACGCGGTTCTGTGTGCTCCGGGTGCGGTGCACTCGGCGGTGGAGCTGACGTTGCTGCCCGAGCACCGGCGTGGGCATGGCGCTATGTACGACGGCCTCAACCAGGGCCGGATCGACAGCGGCCGACTGCGGTCGCTGCTGGCCGGCCTGCCGCTGCCCCGCTTCCCGGACGGGCGCCTGGTGCTGGCGGTAGACGTCTCGCCGTGGCTGCGGTCAGACGCGCCGTGTTCGCCGGAGCGGCTGTTCTGCCACGTCTACGGCCGGGCCAAGACGGCTTCGCAGTTCATTCCGGGCTGGCCGTACTCGTTCGTCGCGGTGCTGGAGATGGGTGCCACGTCCTGGACACAGATTCTGGACGCGGTCAGGCTTGGCCCAGCCGACGATGCCACCGCGGTCACCGCCGCCCAGCTCCGCGATGTCGTCGAACGGCTCGTCGCGGCAGGCCAGTGGGCGCCGGGCGAGCCGGACATCACCATCGTGACCGACGCTGGTTACGACGTCACCCGCCTGGCCTGGGTCCTGCAGGACCTGCCTGTCGAGCTGGTCGGCCGCGTCCGCGGCGACCGTGTGATGCGGCTGCCGAAGCCGCCGCGCGTCTACGACCCGAAAGGCGGCCGGCCGCCGAAGCACGAGCCGGAGTTCCGCTTCGCCAAGCCTGAGACCTGGCCCGAGCCCGCCGTCACCACCCACACCGCCACCGCGAACTACGGCAAGGCCGTCACGCAGGCGTGGGACCGGGTCCACCCCCGGCTGACCCACCGGGCTGCCTGGCTGGACCATGAGGGCGAACTCCCACTGATCGAGGGGACGTTGATTCGGCTGGAGGTCGAGCACCTGTCGAAGGACCGGGCGGCCCCGGCGGTGTGGTTGTGGTCCTCGAAGACCGGCGCCGACGACGCGGACGTCGACCGGGCCTGGCAGGCGTTCCTGCGACGCTTCGATCTGGAGCACACGTTTCGGCTGTTCAAACAGACGCTGGGCTGGACCCGGCCTCGGCTTCGGGAACCGGAGGCGGCGGACCGGTGGACGTGGCTGATCATCGCTGCCTACACCCAGCTCCGGCTTGCTCGTCCAGTCACCCGCGACCTGCGGCATCCCTGGGAGAAGCCGGCGGCACCGCACCGGCTCACACCCGCGAGAGTCCGGCGGACGTTTCGGAACCTCCGCCAGCACATGCCCTGCCCCGCCAGGGCACCGAAACCCCACCGGCCCGGCCCTGGACGGCCGTCCGGCACCCCGAACAAGCACCGGGCACCCCGCTACGACGTGGGCAAAACCGTCCGCCGCGAGAAGACGCTTATCGCCCTACAACGGTTGAAAGGTTAAAGAACAAGCTAAGGAAAGATGCCCCGCTTCCTGCGGGGAGATGCAGGTGCAAGGCCTGCCCGGCGCTCGATACGAAAGAACCCCGTTCCTGCAGCAGGCAGGGACGGGGTTTTTCGTTGTCCGGTCTCTTGGCCGTCGCCATGGCGGGAGGCCTTGGCGCCTTTACGGCCGTCGGTGACCGGCGGCAGGTCCTGTCATGAGATCGCCTGCCGCCCGCCCTTGCGACGTCGAGGTCCCCGGAGAGGCGCCGGGAGTGGCCGGGGGTGTGCGGCCGGTGTCGGCCGCACACACGGGCCGGGGCGGGTCAGCCGTGGAAGGAGATGTAGCCGTTGCCGTCCTTGTCGTTGGCCTTCTTGGTGTAGGCGTGGACGTCGGCGCGGGCGCCGGAGGGCTTGTAGAAGTAGATGGTGTCCTTGTCGTTGTTCCACATGAAGTTGCAGTTCTGGCGGTAGACGACGTTCTTGGCGTCGGAGTCGGTGCCCTTGCCGCCGCGCAGCTTGATGTAGTCGCCGGGCTCGAGGGTGTGGCTGGTCTTGAAGGAGAACTTGTTGCCCGCGGCGTCCTTGACGACGTAGCCCTTGAGGTTGACCTTCGACTTCTTCGAGTAGTTCTTGATCGTCAGGTACTCGTCCTTGGTGTTCCCGCCCGAGCACTTGTTGGAGTCCCGGCCCGGCGCGTCGTACTGGACGCCCTTGATCTTCAGCGCCGAGGAGTACTCGGCGGCCTGCGCCGGAACGGCCGCGACGAGGCCGAGCCCGACGGCCGCGGCAGCAGCGGCGGCAGCGGCCAGGGTGTGAGACATACGCATGAGGAATCCCCCCTCAGTGGTGCGGATGAAGCGTCGAGAAGCATAACGAGCCAGTGATCACCCCGTAGGGAAAAGGTGAGAAGAGGGTGAAGCGGGGGAGCGGGCCGGGATCCTTGAACAACCGGACCCTCACGGCCGGGATGCAGGGCACCGCCGTAGCCCACGGGCGGTTCGTGCCACACTGGCCAAGGGCCCGCCGCGCATCCCCCGTCGCGGCGGGCCCTTGCCCTCAGCCCCCCTCGCAGCCGATGCCGTCGTTGTCCCGGTCTAGGTGCGAGCCGTAGCCGGGATCACCACGCCGCACGGGCGCGGCGCCGGCGGCCCGGGCCGCAGCACAGTTCGCGTAGTAGGCACTGCCCTCGCCCCCACCCCCGCCGCTGTCGTCGTCACTGCTGTCGTTGACGCCGCTGCCGAAGGCGGGCTCGGCGGTCACGGTCTCGGTGACCTCGACCTCAACCTCGATGGTCTTCGTCACCGTCGGCGCCGGCTTGGGCTTTGCGGTGGCGGTCATGGTCGCGGTGACGGTCGCAGTGGGCTGCGCCCCGGCCGCGGCCGGTTTGGCGTCGTCCTTGGGCTGCGAGTCGCCGGCGCCGGCTCCGATGCCGAGGAAGAAGGCGAGGCCGAGCGCGGGCAGAACGTACCGCTTGCGGGCCCACCTCGGCGCGGGCCGCTCCGGCGCGGTGTATGGGTTGGTCATGTCGCCCCCCTGGCTATGACGGTTGAAGCGTTGACGGTAACCATCTGGTGGGGCGGTTGTGCTGTTCTGGGGGGAGCAGTCACCGATTCGTGACACCCGAGCTGCCTACTGGATGATGCGCCTGCCAGTCACTCCTGCCTCCCCTTGGCCGCCATCGGCCGCTCCGCGAGGCACGGGCGACGGGCGCAGAACGAGTCCCGCACCCATATGCGGCCGGTCAGCCGGCTGCCGCCTTGGCACCGCCGGCGGGGCGCCCGCCGATCCACCCCGCTTCATGGTCACAGACCACCGTGTTCCGGCAGTTGGCCCACGAACCAAACGCTTCCGCCGGTGGAACTGAGAAGTCGGACAACGTGCGCGCCACTGGGCCACGACTGCGTTGTCATTGCCGTCCGCGCTCCTCACTACACGGCTGCACACCCCGCGTCCTACCAGACTCAGGACACTCCATAGCCTCCATCAGACCCGGAGCGGTTCAGCTGCACTGGTCCGCCTGGCGCAGACGCCACCAGGCAACAGCCCGACGCAGTCACTACCGACGACGATCCGCCGACGAATCCGCTGGGTAGATCACAAAACCGTACTGGAGTACTAGCCTGCCGTACGGCTGTCACGATCAGGCCGCCTGGAAGGCCAGCTCCCGACCTGGCGCCTCAGCTGGCCCACCGCATCGGCGGCGGGCACCCATGAAGAGGCTTTTGTCCCAAACGATTTACACCGAATGGGATAAAAGCCCCTTTTGTGCTGGGTCAGGACGCTTCAGCTCTCGTGGTGAACTCCTCAAGGAGCGCACGCAAGGAGCCCGGGTCGCGCTGTGCAGCCGTCGTCAGCATCTCCTTCAGCAGGTCCAGAGACGGCGCCTGGCCTGCCTTATCCCAGCACTGCGCCGTCATGAACCGCGCGGCCATCACGAAATCCGCAGGGGTCATCTTCAGCTCTAGATGCATGGCCACGTACGTTGGGTCGTCGTACGGCAACCTCCGCGGCTGGCCGTCCTCCTGCTGTTTCGTACTGTCTGCTGCGCTGGCATCCAGATCGTGCCGCTGGTTCGGAAACGGTGAAGAGGACTCCATGGACTTCTTGTCGTCCGGTGCGTTGCGACGCTTCACTGCCGCAGAGCCGGGCTTCTGGGTATCGGATTGTTCGGACGGTTTGTTGTCCGCGGACAACAAATCCGAGGAGCGCTTCGGCTCGGCCGGGATCGCCTTCGGCTCGGGGGGTTTGTTGTCCGCGGACAACAAACCAGCGCCAGAGGGTGCAGCCTGCTTTCCCCTTGCTGCTTCCAGAACAGCCCGCTCCTGCTCCTTGGCCTCGGCGGCGGCAGCCTTCGTCAACTGGAGGTGGTCCAGGAGAGCAACTGCGTCAAGGCCCGGATTGTCCTTGAGGTGGCGTGCAAGGGACCGTCCGTCTCGCTCCGGCAGAGCGCCGGCGCTGAGCATGGTCTGCAGCTCCTCCGGCAGCTCCAACAGGGCGAGCTGGTTTGTCACCCAGGAGCGGTCCTTACCCAAGCGCTGCGCCGCCCGGGTGCGTGAGCCTCGCTCGGACTGCTCCGCGCAGATCTGCACGAGTTCGTTGACGCCTCGTGCCCGCTCAATCACATCGAAGTCTTCCCGCTCCAGGTTCTCCTTGAGCAGGTGGTTGATGAATTCTTCACGAGAGACGGCCAGGTCATCACGGATCACGAAGTCCAGAGCGTCCAGACCCACATGAACACCGCTGTGATACCGGCGTTCGCCGTTGACCAGGACGTGCATAGCCGTCCCGATCCGATCCGCGTGATCGGGCCACAGGGCGAGGTAGGCATCCCGGGTGACTGCCACACAGGCGGCCAGCTGGGCCTGCCGGAGCTCCTCACCGAACCGACTCTTGTCCTCGTCGGTTCCGAAGTTGCGCCGCGGGTTGAGGGGAGTGGGGGAAACCTCCTCCAGGCGCAGCCGCACGAGTTCGTAGGCTGGAACGTCTCCCTGCGCGACGGCCTTGGCCCGGCCCCGGGCGCTGCGTCCACGGGGAGCCTGGCTAAACGAAGACCCGGTTCCGAGCTTGTCGGCGACGCTCATGCGCTGATCCTCCGTGCGATGGTGCGCATCACCTCGGACTGCTCACCATAGGGGGCGTGGACGAGTAGGGGCTGCTTCACGCGGACGGCCTCGCGCTGGTCCTTCAACTCCGGGACGATGGCGAGAACTGGCGGCTCGCCGATGTTCCGCCATGCGTCCAGGGACGAGGTCGCAACGAACCCCTTGCGGCTGTCGTACATGTTGACGACGAAACCCAGCAGGGCGATGTCGATGTCCATGTCCTCGATGAGGTCCTGGATCTGGTCGTAGAGCATGTCGTATGCGTCGGCGGAGGAGTCCTCCGCCAGCACGGGGATGACGATGCCGGAGGTGTTCTCCTCCTCTCCTTCCCGCCCGCGGCTGTAGTACAGGGCCGTGTCCATGCTGTAGCCCAGGCTCGGAGGGCAGTCAACGAGGATGTAGTCGAACTCCTGCTCCAAGAGCTCAAGAGCCTTTTCCAGTGCCGTCTCCTTGATACGGACGGTGCGGCTGGTGGCGAGCTTCGCATCCAGGAGGAAGGCGTCCTTGCAGGCCGGGAGCAGCCACAGGTGGTCCTCGAAGTCGCCGCCCTTTATGGGCGTAAGGAGGTCGCGCAGCTCGCCCTTAGCCTCACCGAGCATGTGCTTGGCCAGGCTCGGCGCGTCGATGTCGAACAGAGGATGCCCCAACTGCTTCGTCAGGTGGCCCTGCGGGTCGAAGTCGATGAGCAGTGTGCGGTGTCCGGACTCGGCCAGCGCCTGGGCGACACCGGCGGAGACCGATGTCTTGCCCACCCCGCCTTTCTGGTTGCCGAAGATGATCCGGCGGGCACCGGTGACCCGCGCCGGCTTCGGGCGCGGAGACGGGTTGCCGTCCAGCCAGAGGCGGATCGATTGGGCGATGCCCTGGTTGTAGGAGATCCCCCGGGCCTTGCAGTCCTTCTTGAGCTTGTCGTACAGCCCAGCCGGGAGATATGTCGCGAACGACGTTCCACCGGACGTGTCGACCACCGGGCGCTTCTTGGCCTTACGCCAGGTCTCCACTCCTGCCGTAACAGCGTCCTGAATGTCCGTGCCCATCTCGGCAGCACGGATCTTGAGTTCCTTGCGCAGCTCAGCCGGTAGCTTGGCTACTACCTTTTCCCGATCGCTCGGGTCGTATGGCACGGTCATGGCGCTACCTTACTAGTCTCTCCCGTGGCAGAAACCTCGCGAGGCGCGTGTCACTCAGACTTGTTGTCCGCGGACAACAAGCACTTGATCCCCCTCTCGCCCTCGAACGTTGTCCGCGGACAACGGCAGAGCGAGCCAGTTCCCGCCCGGCATACGACACCGCTGAGACCTGTAGCGATCTCGGACAAGATTCAGGAGTGATCAGGCCAGGACTGACAAAGCCCCCTTGTTTTCGCTTACTTGTTCGGAAAAGTGTGGGGTGACCAGGTGTCAGGCGTGAGGTCTGGCATCACACACGTCCGGGGGTTTGCTTGATGAACAGAGTGTGGTGGCGGCTCAGCAGACAACTGCTGACGACCGGAACAGCGCTTGCTGTCGTATTGGTAGCGGCGCCAGGGGCTGCAAGCACAGAGAACTCGGCGGATTTGCGGGTGGAGTCGTACGTCTTGCCGGTCGGTGCGGCCAAGCCTTCCTTGAAGGACCTGCAGAACGGGCACGGGATGCAGCGCCTGCGGGACCTGGCGGCGCAGACAGAGCCCGGGGCACGAATGCCGGTGGAGACAGTCGGCCCGGCAGCCTCCCACGCGCCGCTGTCCCGTAAACCGTCCGGTGCACCGCAAACATCACAAAGCGCACCTGCGGCGCGAGCAACGATAGGGCCTTCCGCGATCGCTCCGGAACCGGCCAGGGCGATGACGTACGAGGAGTGCGTAAAGGGCCTGGGTAGCGACAAGAAGTTCTACGTCAAGTCCCGCTTCGCGGTGTGCAACGGGGCCTCGTTCCTGCAAACCTGGACCCGTAACAACCAGCCGGTCGGCGAGAGCATGTTCAACGTCCGTGTCATCGGCACGATTGCCAAGAACAGCCGTACCATCAACTTCCAATACCACTTCACCGACTTCGCCACGACTGGAACGACCGGCGCAGCCGCGATGCCCATCACCACCAAGGGGAACATCCCGCAGAGCTGGCCAGCCGGTGCGAAGTACACCCGCGGCGGCAAGATTCCGGGCACGAAGACGTTCACTCAACTAAAGACACAACGCACCTTCAACGAGACGGTGACTGCCAAGCCCGGACAAGGCAGTAAGAAATCACTAGATCTGCTCTTCACGGTCTACGAACCGGACATCAGCTACACACCCCCACCCCCGTGGACACTGCGCGGGAACCTGGGCGGCAAGCTGTTCATGCTCGCACCCCGGTGGGAGTCAGCGTCGTACCTGGCCAACTCCACCGGCGGCGGCAAGCCGGACAAGAAGGGAGCGGCCACCTTCAGCTACGTCACGCCACTCACCCTGAGCGCGAAGCAGGGAGCGGAGGAACAGGCCGAGGCCGCGCACATCCAACAGGCATTCCTCGTCCCGCAGGACACCAAGCCGTACATGTCGGCGAAGAAGGTCCCCGGCCAGACAGCTAAGGATCCCCTGCACCGCACGGTGAGCGCTACCCGCATCGACAAGAACCGCGCGGCGGCGGTCAAGCAGTGCAAGCGGTACTGGGGCGCCAACTACACCCAGGGCGGCAAACTCGAGTGCGACGAGTACCCCTTCGCCAGCACCTACGAAGGAGCCGCTGAACCCGAGTACGACCCGGAGGTCAAGAAGTTCAACTTCTCCGCCAAGCCCATCGCGAAGGACGACAACCAGGCCGGCGGATCGATCCTCAAGAGCTTCTACGCCAAGAACCGCATTATCGACGGACTGGACGACGGCTTCATCGTCAAGATCCTCGCGTGACCTGAAGTGCAAGTGCCTGCGGCGGGAGCGGAACCGAGTCCGCTCCCGCCGCAGGCATCCTCCTTTACGCGCCGACCGGCCAGAACTGCATGAGGTAACGCTCCACCCCATGACCGGTTCCTTCACCCTCTGACAAGGCAGCGGCTTCAGCCCGGCCCGTACAACTGACCCGGACGCGCCACGAACCGCCGGAGTCCCCCAGTACGATGACATCGTCCATCCGGCCCGTGTGCATGGACCACACGGCGACCTGGCCACTCGTCGACTCGAAGTGGGTCTCGGCCTGCTCGTCCCAGCCGGCCGGATCCTCCTCCTGCGGCGGCCCGTCCCACACCTCGACGCTGACCGTAGCGGTGTGGGTGTGACCGCCGCTAGTGATGTCCAGGCGCCCAGAATGCGTACTGATGAAAGCCCCGTGGTCGAAGTCGTCGGGGAACGGGACCGGCAGGTCCGCGTCATCTGACTCTTGCAGACCGAACGCGTGGTACCCCACATACGCTTCGACGTGCTGCTGCCGTACAAGCTGTGCCACGAGCACCCCTCTGGAGTCGCCGAAGGACGGTCTTCTCCGAGATGGTAGGCATGTGCCCGCACGGCTCGGGCATGCAGCGCACAGAATCGGTCGGGAAAGTGCCTCAGAGGTATACCCATACCGCAACGAGGCCGGACACTCAAATTGAGGAGTCCGGCCCTGCCGTCTACAGCGCAGCATTCGCACGGCGTCGTCAGTCATTCGACGCCATGGAACGGCAGCGTCGTCTCCTTCCACTGCTCGGAGTTGGTCAGGTGGCAGCCGGTGGGGCACCAGCGGCGGTTGGTCACCACTCGTTGCGGACCGGGGGACTGGTGGCTGAAGACCAGGTACACCCGCTCCTTGGTGAGTGTCTGGCAGAGCGGACAGACGATTCCGGTTCTAGTCATATGCATGAGCGGGACTGTGCTCATGTCGACGACTTACCGTCTCGGGCTGGTGGGACGGCTCGCCCGGCGGAAAGCACCCCTGATCACGCTTTCCCGTAGGTCACGGGCCAGGTTCCATGGCCGGATGCTCAGCAAAGCGAAGATCAGTCCGGGTGGTTGGCCGTACTACTGCAACGACGTGATGGTTGGCGACGGCCACCGCTCTGCGGGCCCGCCTCGCCACCGAGGCGCTGACGGCCTGGGCCCAGGCCGTGCACCGTCGCCTCGAGGTCGCGCCCACGACCGTTCTACTCGGATCGGAAGGCCAGCCGCGTCCCGGAGCAGACGTCCGACGTGGACGCGGTGGAGCAGACCCGCCGGACGCTCGCCGAGGCCGCCCTCGCCAGGGTCCAGGAAGGCGCCCGGGAGCGGGCCCTCACCCACTGCCCCCGACTACAGCCCGCCCCTGCGACGGCCCGTCGCCGCACACCCAGCAGCCCGGCATCCAGCACACACCGGGCCGAACTACAGGAGGAGTCATCGCGTGAGCACCCCGGAAGAACACCCCAGCCCTGCGGAAGCCCTCACCCGCGCCGCCGCCAAGAGGATGTCCGCCGTGCTCGACGAGGACCAGGAGCCCGAACCCGATGAGAGTTCCTGGGGCGGCAGCCGGTCTGGAAGCGGCCCTGGAAACCGAAGTCGAAGGCGGCGAAGAAGGCGGAGTTACGCAAGCGGCGGCGGCTCCAGGACGCGGGGCGACGCGTGTGCTCTGTCCAGGGTGCGGCACTCCAACGTCTGGCTGTGGTGACGATGCCGGGCATCGTCCACTGAGTGGAACGCACGATGTTCTGCATCCAGTGGTGATGCACGACATCGCGTGGAGCCCACCGGGTGGGCTCCACTGAGTGGACGCCACTCTGGTGCGCACCACGATGTCCGCCACCGCACCCGATGCACCGCACCCGATGCGCCGCACCCGATGTCCCGCACCGCATTGAGCCTCCGCCAACTTGAAGTCGCAGGTCAAAGGACTGGTGTGACCGGTCCTCGGGGTGATCACGCTGGTCGTCGGCGGCTGTCTGCGGAGTAGATCATCTGGCGAATTGTCTCGGGGTGGATCAAGCGTTGGGACAAGTTGTTGAGCGTTGGAGATAGTGATCGGTCCTCTCACCCTCGCCGCTTTCTCAGCTGCGGATCCAGGGAAGCGGAGGGACTGGATTCCTTCGGTCCCTCCGTGGTTCAGTCCCTTAGAAAAAGCGCAGGTCAGAGCGATCGACTCAAAGCTGAAGGGACCGAAGGGACCGAAGGTTCCGTGTTCTAGCTGCGTGCGTACGCGCCTATGCACGCGTACGCAGACTGACCTGCACATACCCTGGTGCGCTGATAACTGGGAAGTTGAGTCCCTTCAGTCCCTCTCCTTGGCCCCGCAGGTGCTCTGACCTGCAGAAACGTGACAGGGACCGAAAGGCGCCCAAGAGTCCCTCTGCCGCTGCCAGGCTTTCGGCCCCTCAGCCGCCTGCCCTAGCAGGCGGGTTCCTTTTCCTGCTTCCGCTTGCAGGCCGCACGAGGGACCGAAGGGACTGATTCCGGAATAAGTGCTCATGCCTCTCCTGAGGACGGGAAGCGGTGCGCTAGGCTCTGTCGCCTATAAAGGAAAGTCAGTCCCTTCAGTCCCTCAGCCCGTTCCGCACCCCTCCTGAGCAGGCAAAACGCTCAGGACCGAATTGAGGGACCCAAGCCTGGCCACACAAGAGGAACGGACCGACGACAGTGCAGCGCCACGCCGACACCGCTTCATTTGAAGTCGCACAGCCGCCGCGACCCGCAGATGTAGCCCGCTGGCTGGCAGGCCGTCAGTGGCCGGTCCATCCGCTGGCACCGGGACGCAAGACTCCGGCTGCCAACTGTGAGCAGTGCCGTATCCGTTCCCACGCTCCCTCGGGGTGTCCCTGCCATGTTCGAGGATTGTGGTGCCACGGTTTCCACAGTGCGACCACGGACCTGGCCCGTATCGATGCTTGGTGGAGCAGGGAGCCCCGCGCAGGAGTTGGTGTGTCCTGCGGGCCGGCGCGTCTCGTCGTCCTGGACGTCGACGCCCACGCGGCGCAGATTCCTAACCGCGACCGCTTGCTGCCCGGCATCCCGATTCCGGACCAGGTGAATCTCGACGGGCTTGCCTCGGGCTTCGACACACTGGCCCTCCTCGCTGCCTACCGGCAACAGCAGGATCCGGCGCAGGACGACACGACTCTGCGCGTACGCACGCCTTCCGGCGGGCTGCACATCTGGTACCTGAACCCCGACCCTCAGGTCCGCTACCGCTCGTCCACCGGGTCCAGCCCCAGGACTGCCCTGGCCTGGCAGGTCGACGTACGGGCCCATGGTGGGTACATCGTCGCTCCCGCCACCCGTACGTCCGCCGGCGTCTATACGCCTCTCGGGTCCGTACGAGAGCCAGCCTCCCTGCCCGCCTGGCTGGCGGCCGAACTGACACGCACCGGGCATGTCATACAGACATCCCCGATTCCCGACCTACGCCCGTACAGCACCAGTCGGCGCCCCCGGGCCGGCGCCGCGCAGGCGCTTTTGCAGCCGCTCATCGAGACCGTGCGTGAATGTGCCGCCCACGCCGAAGGAACGGGCTTCACCGAGAAGCTCAACCGAGCCGCCTACACAGCAGGAGGACTTGTCGGAGCAGGCCACCTCAATCAGGCCGAAGCCCGCCAAGAACTAGCAGAAGCCGCTCACTATGCTCGTCCTCGCCAGACACGCCGCAGTGAGACGATCATCGACGCAGCCTTTTCCGCAGGCGCCAGCCGCCCGTTCCACCCCAAAGGACTCGCATGAGTAGCGCCGAGAGCAGCCGCTTCGATGCGGCCGCCGCCGCTCAGCAGATGCTCGACCTCGAGGCCGCTGCCCCCGCATGGGTCCCCCCCCAGCAGGCTCAGGCTTCTGCCACGGCCGACACACCCGTTCTGCTGCCGCCCATGCTTACCGACCGGGGCAACGCCAAGCTGTTCGCCCAGCTCTACAGCGACCAATTCCGCCACGTCGAAGGCCTCGGCTGGTACTGCTGGGACCAGTTCAGGTGGAAGCGTGTAGGGGGCGAGAAGGCCGCGTTGTGGGCCGCGGGCGACATGGCCGAGCAGATGTCCGCCACCGACCCCCGCGGCATCTTCAGCGACCGAGAGATCGCCCAGCACCGTCGGCGCACCATGTCCACGAGCGGCATGAAGGCGCTGCTCCACCAGGCCAAGGCCGCGCCTGCTCTGAGCCTTGACCCCGACGTCCTTGACGGCGACGCGTATGCGCTGTGCACGCCTGCCGGGGTCGTCGACCTGCGCAACGGTGGTCTGCGCAAGCCCGATCCGCTGCGAGATCTCCACTCCCGTGCCACCAACGTAGCTCCCCAGGCGATGCCGACCCCGCGTTGGCATGCCTTCCTGGGCGATACCTTTGGCGACGACGCCAAGGGACAGGAGATGATCGACTTCCTGCACCTGCTGCTCGGGTATTCCATCACGGGGGACGTCGGCGCACAGGTGTTGCCCTTCCTTTGGGGCAAGGGAGCCAACGGCAAGTCGGTTCTCCTGGACGTCATGATCCAGGTGATGGGCGACTACGCCGACGCGGCCCCGCCCGGCTTCCTGATGGACAAGGGAAACTTCGCCGAGCATTCGACGGAACTGACCGAGCTTCACGGCCGCCGCATCTTCGTCTGCAGCGAGCTCAAGCCCAACGACAAGTTCGACGAAGCGCGGGTCAAGCTCCTTACCGGCGGTGACAAGATCAAAGCCCGCCGCATGCGGCAGGACTACTTCAGCTTCACCCCCACCCACAAGCTCTGGCTACTCGGGAACCACCAGCCCGAAGTCGGCACCGGCGGCCACGCCTTCTGGCGCCGTATCCGCCTCATCCCCTTCGAACGCGTCGTCCCCGCCGAGCGGAAGATCGACAACCTGGCCGGCGAACTGGTCCGGGAAGAGGGCCCCGGCATCCTGCACTGGCTCATCCAGGGCGCCACCCGCTATCTCACCAGCCGGGACCCCCTTACCGGACCTTCCTCCGTCCGACTGGCCACCGCTGCCTACGAGACCACCGAGGACCACATCGGCCGCTTCCTCGGCGAGTGCTGCATGCGCCAGGGCCCGGACACCGGTGACCTGCGTGTCGAACAGGGCCTGCTCTACGCCACCTACACCGGCTGGTGCAGTTCGGAGGGCATCAGAGCCGACACCGCCCGCGCCTTCGCCGGCCGCATCCGTCAGGAGGTGGGCCTCGCGTCCCCCGCGGAGATGCTGAAGTCCAGTGGCAAGAAGTACTACCCGAACCTCGCCCTGCTCCCTGACGACATCGCCCGCCCCGACGCCCCGTCAGGCGGACGGCTATGACCGAAGGCCTCCTGCCCGGGACCTGGACGCCGTCCTACTATGGAAGCGTCCCAGACCTCCGCGCCCCCCTGCAGGCAGCGGGAGGCTACCCCTCCTACCCACACCGCCACATCACCGACAAGGAGCTGCGTCCATGAGCTCGCTGCTGCACGAAGGCCAGCTCGCACACGAAGCTAACGTGGTGTGGCTGGAAGACCTCGACGACCTCGACTACGTCCGCCAGGCACTCGACAAGAGCGCCCGCCGCAGCGGGAAGCCCCGCTACGCCCGCGACGGACGCATGGTCGGCTACGCCGAGCTTGACAAAGACGCCGAGGCCAACCCCGACAGTGGTCTCTTCCAGCGCCGCACCTTCTTCCTTCTCCCGCACGACCGGCCGAACGAGCCCGAGGGCCTCTACAAGGAGGGAGCGCCTGGAGAGGCGGTCGACCCTCGGACCATCGAACCGCGTCGGGTAGGGGAAAAGACGCCCCGCTCCCAAGGCAAGCGCAGAAACGAGATAGTGCCCTCCTGACGGCCCGGCGTTCGCTCGTGTCCCTTGGTGTGCAACACCGTTGCGTTTAGCCACTGCTGGTGGTGTCAAGGCCGCCTTCCTTCACCATCTCGAAGTGAAGGGTGTACGCCTGGGCTGCTCTGGGGTGCTTGCCGGTAGTGAACGTGTACTTGCTGTTGCGCTTGCGGACGCGGGCCTTCAGCCGCCAGCGTCGGCCTTTCGGCAGGAGGCTGGCTAGGGCGGCACGCCCGATCGCCCTGACGAGGCCCGCCGGACCGGCCGGGGCGATGCCGCGGGCGGCCGAGCAATTGTCAAAAGCTGTGGATCAGTAGCTGTTCACGCTGTCTCGTGGTTCAGGTGGGTGAGCCCTTCGATGGAGTCCAGGCGGACCTGCAGGGCGGGGTCCAGGGCCGGTGTGGTGGCGAGTAACAGCACCTGGGCCGCCGGGTGTTCCGGGGCGTAGAGGTCGTCTTCATCGTCGTCGCCGGGGATCGGGTTGGGCTGTATCTCGATCCGCCCGTTGGGGATGCTGGCGAGGTGGTAGACGCCCCGGTAGTCGCTGTCGCGCTCGGTGAAGACGAGCCCGAGGCGGTCACTGACGAGCCGGACCAGCTCGCTGGCGGTGTGGGTGCTGGTGCCGTAGGTGTGGTGGTCGGTCATGGTGCACCAGACCCTATGCCGCAGCGGTGGCGGGGCGCTCGACCAGCTGTCCGCGATCGAAGCGGGCTCCGGCACGGACGAGGGCGACGAGGTGGGGTGCGTTCACGGACCGCCATCGGGCCTGGGCGGACTCGACGAGCTTGAAGACCATCGCCAGGGCGGCGGCGCGGGAGCCGGCGCCGCGGGTGACCTTGGTGCGCAGGCGGACGGTGGCGAACGTGGACTCGATCGGGTTGGTCGTCCGCAGGTGGATCCAGTGCTCGGCGGGGAAGTCGTAGAACGCCAGCAGCTCGGCCTCGTCGTCGGTGATCTTCTTGACGGTCTTGGGGAACTTCGCGCCGTAGAGCTGGGTGAACGTCTTGATCGCCTTGACCGCGAGGTCGCGGTCCTCGGCGTTGTAGATGTCCTGAAGTGCCTTGCGGGCGCCAGGCTGGGCCGACTTCGGCAGAGCGTTGAGCACATTGGCGGTCTTGTGCACCCAGCACCTTTGATGACGGGAGGCGGAGAAGACCTCGGCCAGGGCCTTCCAGAACCCGAGAGCCCCGTCGCCGACCGCCAGGACCGGGGCGCGCATCCCTCGGCGGGCGCAGTCGCGCAGCAGGTCCGCCCAGGACTCGCCCGACTCGCGGTAGCCGTCCTGGAGGGCGACCAGCTCCTTGCTGCCGTCGGCGCGCACGCCGACGAGGACGAGTACGCAGGCTTTGGCCTCTTCCAGGCGGACGTTGAGGTGGATGCCGTCGGCCCACACGTACACGTAGTCGACCTCGGCGAGGTCGCGGTCCATGAACGCGGCGTGGTCGGCCTGCCACTGCTGGGTCAGTCTCGTGACCGTTGCCGGCGGCAGGCCGGCCGAGCTGCCGAGGAACTGCTCCAGCGCGGGCACGAAGTCGCCGGAGGACAGGCCGTGCAGGTAGAGCAGCGGCAGCACCTCGCTGATCTTCAGGGACTTGCGGCACCAGGGCGACAGGATCTTCGAGGAGAACCGTTTGCGCTCGCCGGTGGCCTCGTCGACGCGCTTGTCGTTCACCCGCGGCGCCTTCACCTCGATCGCGCCGGCCGCGGTGGTGACCTTCCTGGGCTGGTGGTAGCCGTTGCGCACGACCAGGTGACGGTCACGCTCGTCGCGCTGGTCAGCCAACTCGGCTATGTAAGCGTTGACTTCAGCTTCCAGCACGGCGGCCAGCATCCTTCTTGCGCCCTCCCGGACGATCTCGTCGATCAGAGAGGAGCCATTGGCGGTGGTGCCGTCGTCGTTCACTACGCTGAGCACAGACGTGCCTTCCCGGCCGGTGCTGCGAACACCGGTCTTGCTCGGTGACCTATCGATCAATCACCCGGGAAGGTACGTCCTTCCCGGGTCGATTCACAGGTTCTGAGCATTGCTCACCTCGACCGGGTACCGGTGCCCCTTGTACGACGGCGACGCGGACGACACGAGCGAACCCCTACCCGGCGCAACCAACTCCAAGATCATCCCAGGCCGGTCAGCCAACGTGACAACGCCCGCGGGAAGTGTTGTGGCGCTGATCGTGAAGACTCCAGATATCGAAGCGCTGAGATTCGCCAGGACCGACCGCGTAACGCCTGAGCCCATCATGACGAGGCACTGCGGATTGTCGGGGATCCGCTGGCTTCAGTCGCTGGCCGGCTTCTTCTGAGCCCGACTCGCTCACAGGCTTCAGCGCGGCCCGACCCTGGTCCGTGAGCCGGAAGTGTTCCTCCCGCTCACAGACCAGGACCCTGCGGCTTTCGGTTCTCCCGGACGATGACTACCTGAACCGGAGCCGTGCAGGCCCGGAGGAGTTGCACAATTGTGCAAAAACAATCTTGGTCAGTTCAGTGCCGCCTTGCGTTCCCGTTCTCGGAGCGGGACGCCCGGAAGGAGCTTCTTCTTCGGGCCGAGCAGCATGGGCCGGAGCATGTCCGGGGAGAACAGGCGGGTTGGGGGCTCGAGCAGGCTCATGACGTCGAGGAGGGCGTTGAGGGCGCGGGGGTTAGCGGCGCCGGTCTCTACGCAGCGGTCGACGTAGCGGGCCAGGAGCTTTTCCACGGCGGTGGGCGGGGTGTCGGAGGCGCCAGGGTAGAGGGCGTCCTGACCGACTGCCAAGTTCCATGCGGCGCCGACGGGCCGGGCTGCCGCGCGCTGCATGCGCTGGGCGGTGCCGGATGCGGTGAGGGAGTGGGAGCGTAGTACGTTCCGGACGGCGAGCGCGCACTGGGCGGCGACGGACAGGCCGTGGCCGTAGACGGGGTTGTAGCCGGCGATGGCGTCGCCGAGGGCGATGAACCCGTCGGGCCAGCGGTTCATTTTCTCGTAGTAGCGGCGGGTGTTGGCCGTGCTGCGAGAGGTCCTGACGTCACCGATCGGTTCCGCGTTCTTGAGTAGTTCTCCGATGACGGGGTCGCCGAGGTTGAGGGCGAAGTCGATGAAGGCCTCGTTGCCGGCGGTGGGCTCGCCGCCGCGGGTGCCGCACAGGGTGACGATCCAGCGGTCGCCCTCGATCGGCAGGATGATTCCACCCTGGCCGGGCGGGTTGGCGGGGTTGGCCTGCACATTGACGAGTGGAAAGCCGATCCCTGCGGTGTTGCCGGGCGCCTTGAACAGGCGGGTGGCGTAGGCGACGCCGGCGTTGACTTCACGCGTTTCGACCTCGGGCAGACCCAGGGTCCGGAGCCACTGGGGTGCGCTGGTGCCGCGGCCGGAAGCGTCGACGACCAGGTCGGCGCTCAGGGTCTCAGCGGTGTCGCCGGTCTGCACGCGGACCCCCGTGACGGTCGTCGACGAGCCCTCCAGGCCGAGCGCGGTGGTGTTCTCGCGGAGTGCGATGCGCGGGTCGTCGAGGACGTGGGTGCTCAGGACGTGGTCGAGGAGAAAGCGGGAGCACACCAGATTGCGGTGGGGGACGTTCTCGAAGCGCCGGAACCACACCTCGTTGGGGGCGCGAGAGACCATGTCGCCCATGATGCGGACGAGGCGCGCCCCGCGGGCGACGGTCTCTTCGATGACGCCGGGCAGCAGCTCCTCGAGTGCTTTTACTCCTCCCGTCCATACCAGGTGGGCGTGATGGGCCTGGGGTATTCCGCGGCGTGGCTTGGGGCCGTCGGGCAGAGAGTCGCGCTCGAGCACTGTGACGTCGGCGAACTCGACGAGTGCGGCCGCAGCCAGGAGTCCCGAGGCGCTGGCGCCGATGACGATGGCGGTGGGCCGGCCGGTGGTGGCTCTGTCAGACATGAACAGTCACGCTCTCTGTGCTGGTCGTCCGCTGGCGTATGCGGTTGAGAAGACGGGGGCGGTGCAGGGCTTTGCCGATGGCGTCCAGGTGCTCGGTGACCTCGGGGCCGATCAGCGCAGGCTGGTCGTGTGTGCTGAGCGGTGTATTGGCGGTGTAGGCGTCGACGGCTTTGTGGATGGCGATGGCGCCGGCGAGTCCGCGGGCCCGGTCGTCGCTGTGTTCGGCGGCGGCTTCTGCGTAGTGCCGCTGGTAGGCGGTGTGATCGAAGTAGGGGGCGAGAACCCGCAGAGCATCATGAATGCGCTGTTCACGCTGCATCAATTTCAGGTTCAGCGGTGTGAGCACGCCGAAGCGGGCGGTGGCTGCCGCCGCGTTGGTGACCCGGACGGTCCGCCACAGGGCACGCAGGCGCCGGTAGTTGCGGCCGTTGCGGATGCGGGTCCCCATGGCGGGACCGGCCTGCGGGATGATGAAGCCGAGCGCGACGAGGAAGGCCTCGAGAAGGGCGAATGGCGGAGCCACCTTCGTGCTCAGCGTGTCCAGGTCGTGCCCGCTCCAGCGGGCGCCGACTGCGATCAGCTTGGTAACGTCGAAGACGAGGCCGGAGGCGTATCCGACCTGCAGACAGACGACACTGCTCTTGATCCAGCCCTTGGTGATCTCGGGGTACCACTTCCACAACATGCTCGCCGAGACCACACACGACACCGCGTGGGCGACGACGTACAGCAGGATGTGCTCCCGCATCCAGGGCGTGGTCGCGTAGTAGGTGTCGAGGTCGTAGATGCGGGGTTCGGGGACGTCGGCCAGGAAGAATGTGATCCATAGGGCGCCGATGATGCCTGCGTAGATCCAGTAGATGGCGATCATGCGGCGGCGGCGTCGCTCTGAGGGTGGTTCCCGCCAGCGCATGATCATGGTCAGGCCGGTGGCACAGAACGCGGTGAGGAAACTGTATGCCCAGGGGGCTGCGATGTTCGGGATACCGGTCCAGACGTTCAGCCGGTGAATGTTGATCGGCGTGATCACGACGAGGACGGCCGCAGCCCACAACAGGAGGAGGGCGGTTGCCCGGACGTCGGGGTCGCGGCGGCCGGCGCGCCACAGCATCGGGCCTCTCAGTCCCAGCGCGACGACGAGCGCGGCGGTGGGGACGATGTAGGGAACGTTGAGATCGGCCATCAGAGGACGCGTCCGCCTCGGTGCGACAGCGACAGGGTGAGACGGCCCTCGACGGTGGCGGCGGTGGCTCGGGGCTGTGCGTACCGTCCAGCTACCCAGGTGCGGACCTCGCTGCCGAACCAGAGACCGAAGGTCTCGGCGTCCACTTCGTCGGTGTGCGCGGATTCGGAGCGGGCCGCGACGGCGAGGAGCGCGTCCATGGGGACCTGCTCCGATGCGAGGACCAGTTCCGCAGCTTGCCGGATCGTGTCACTCGAGGTGTGGGGGGCGACCGCTCGAGCCGCAGCGCTCAGACCGGGCATTGCGTGACTGCAATGGTCGAACTCCTCGTGGTACAGCTCGTGCCCGAGGATGACCAACTGTGCCTGCGGGGCCATGCCGGCGGCGATCACGATCAGACTCCGGTCACTCATGACCAAGCGCAAACCTGAGACCGGCACCTCGGAGGGGAACTCCCTGAAAAGCAGGACGACCGGCTTGTTTTTCCGCTTGCTCATCGCATGGCAGAACTCCTCCATCACGACCTCCGCGGCGGCCGGCACCTGTATGCGCTGCGCCACGTCCCTGCCTAAGTCGGCGAGCAGCGTCTTCATGGTCCTACTACTCATCAGTCCTGGTCCCCTTTCGGCGGAATGACTGATTTGAAGACGCCTTCCAGAAGGACGGCAAGCTGCTCCTTGCTGGAGACGCCTCCAGAGGCACCGTGCAATCTCATGTCGGCAGCCTTCACCCCGTACCTGTCCATGAGGGCCTCGATCGGGTCACGCTCGGGGGGCTCGTACCGAAGCAGGACGCGCTGGAGCGCTCTGTTCAGAGCGTCGACCGCGAGGCTCGTGAAGTAAGTTTCCTGACCGTCCAGTTCGAAGTAAACGGCCAGCTCATGGAGGGTTTTCGAGTTTGGCACCTTCTCGCCGCGGATCACGCTGCGGGCCCAAGGACGGGAGATCGGGTGGAGAGCTACCTGGACCTCCCCGATGAGCTGCGCCTCGGTTTTCCGGGTCTCGGCCAGGTGGTACGCCACGAAGGCCTTCATGCGCCCCAGGACCCGTTCGCTGAACTCCCGCTCCGGCACCTCCTCGCCCCGCAGCAGAGCGAGGACCGTATCCACCGGAAGAGACGTTTTGTCGGCCAAAATTTGGGGGTTAAGGATGGTATGTCTGTCTAGGTCCTGTGCCTTGATCTGCACCTCAAGGCGCCGGAGGGTCTCGGAAACGGGGGTGTTCACCTGTGCGCTCCCGCGTGTTGGGTGATCGTCGTGCCCCGTACTTTACGCAGGAAGCACCCAGACGGAAACGATCGTTACCCATGGCAGAAACGATCGTTGACATGGCTTGTTGCCGCATAGCAAGATCCGGGTAGCGGGATCGGGGTATCCGGTCACTTTGTGTGACTATTTATTGATCGTTGAGCAGTCGGCGACGCAAGCCTGCACGGGGGAGTTGCCTATGCCTAAGCGTGAACGCGCACGCTTGACCGAGCGCCGAGGATTACGGCATTCGAACTGACATTCGTATAGCTATTGCCGACGGGACGGATTAGACCGTGACGCCCCACAACCGGACTACAGACTCGCTCAAGGAGACAGCCACACACGTGCCAGGCGGGTTGAGTTGGCTCCACTTCTCACTCGGCCCCGGCCATACCCCGGCCGACGCGATACAGCAGACCGCCACGGCGGTGAACACGGCGCTGCCGCACTTCCTCGGCGAACTGCCCGACACTGCACGGTTCGACGCCGACACGCTGGCCGTTCTCACTGAGTTGGTCGGCGTCGCAGCGTGGCGGGTGAAAGGCGATCACGACCGAGAGGTCGAACACCGCGGAGATGGCGCGCTCAACCCCCTCCCTGTCCTCAGCAGAGACGTACCCGAAGAGTTCGTCCTGCTCGAACCGCAATGGACGGAACGGGGAGACGTGGACTATGACCACGTTGCGCACCGGCTGCCCGCTGGGCATGGCGACGAGCATGTCGAGGCCGTCCTCGACTTCCTGGACGAGCATGCACAGGATGCCGCCCGGATGCAGCCAGACCACGGCGTCATTCTCGACGACGAGAACGGTGCGCTCCCGGCCGACTGTGGGGACCATGCCAGACCGCCCCCTCGGATTCTCGGTCACGCGTCGTCCGCTTCGTAAGGTGTGATCGCCAACACGAAAGTAGCTGTACGCATGCAGAAGGGGCGCCACCTGACCCGGCGACGCCCCGACTTCCTACCCGGTTCCTCGCCAAAGGGGGTAGGGACTGCTTGGCGCCGAGCATACAGGCTGCCCTGCGCGGACCACTCGTTTCCGCACCCACCTGTAATAGTCGCGATGCGCAGTTCCTGCTCTCTGCACGACAGAGAGAGTCACTTGAGCCTCACCTCCATCGGCCGCGCACTCAATGCTCCTGCCGACATCACGCCCACGGAGCGACTGCTCCTCGTCCACCTGGCCCGGGATGCGGCGGGCGACGAAATGATGTCTACCAGCATCCGACACCTTGCCGCCAGGACGAATACCAGCCTGTTCACCGTCACACGCTCGCTCCGCCGGCTGGCGGAACTCAAGCTGGACCAGCGCGGCCACTTCAGCGACGTCACTGGGAGGCCGTCCCCGGCCTGGTGCGTGAGGCTGCCCGCCCTGACCGGCAATGGGAGCACCAGGGGAGGCCCGGCGTGACCATCAAGCACATCGCGATGGTGCTTGATGCCGAGGGACTGGACGGGTCGGAGAAGCTGCTTCTGATTGCCTACTGCAACAGGACCGACGATCACGGGTACTGCTGGCCGGGCCAGCAACGCCTCGCCGACGATTGCGGCACGTCCATCGCAACGGTCAAGCGGGTGAAGGCGAAGCTGATCAAGAAGAAGCTGATCGCCTCCCAGCGACGCCTCGACCCACGAACGGGCGAGCCCATTACCAACCTGACGCGCGTGAACCTCGAACTCTTGGCTGCGATGAAGCACCAGCGCACCGACTACGGCGACAACGTCATCGAGCGGATCATGTTCGACGACAACGTGCCTTTGCCGATCAAGAAGAAGAAGGCCCCCAAGGGCGCAGCGCAGGATTCTGACCAGGTGATGGCTCAAAACGAGCCCGGCCCCGGGCCCAGGATGAGCCCGACCTCGGGTCAGGATGAGCCCGACAGCGGGGTCAAGTTGAGCCGAGGGCCGGGTCAAGTTGAGCCCCTAACCGTCAGTGATCCACCAGAGAAACCCTATGGAACCGTCCATCCCTCCGTAGGTTCCACGGAGTCCCCCGAGGGAGAAGGAGAGACGGACGGCAGTAAGCCTCTCCGACGAGAGATGCCCCTGACGGAAGGCGTGCGCTTCCTCATGGAGCTCGGCCACGTACAGCCGAAGCTCATGATCACAGGAAAGCCGCTACTGGATCAGGGCCTGGTAGTCGACGAGTTATTCCGTCGAGGTTGGAAGGACGAGGTCCTGTGGGAGCTACTCACCCGGCCGTTTCCGGAGCCGCTGCGCAGCGTGGGCGCCGTCATCGCCAGGAGGCTGCGTGATGCCCTGGGCTCGCCCCTGCCCAGCCCGCGCCGGGCATGGGAGGACGATGAAACGCCGACGCCCAGGCAGTACACCGCGGGCGGCACCGTCGTGCTTCGGCGGCAGCACGAGTGCGACGGTAATCATGGCTTGTGCGGAGTGCCAGTAGAGGCGGAGGGGAACCGGTGTCGTGAGCATGCACGAGAGTCGCAGTCGGCGTGATCCCAGTGTTGAGGAGTCGGCCGTGAGGGTCGGGGCAGGCAGTCAGCTGGCCGCGCAGTTCGGTGTGAGGGGCCTCGCGTTCTTCGGACAGGGATCTGATTGTCGAACGAATCGTCGACCGACCCCATCGACGCCTTGATTCCGGCTCTGACCAGGCGTGCTGACAGCTTGATACTCATGTTCTGGGCAATACGTATAAATTCGGTACACTGACCGGTTATCCGACATCGGCGCCTCCGCATCGGTCGGCTCGGTCGCTGACTCGTACGACTGTCAGTCTGTTCTCACCGGATACCGCAAGGATCGGGTAGCCCCGGTTGTGACGGTCGGACTCCTGCTTACGACCGACCCTGCGGGTGTCCTGGCGTTGATCTGTCGACCGTCCGGCCGGGCACGCAGTAAGCGCTGCCGTCGGACGGGCGTGACCTCATAGCGCCTCTGTGTGTCAAGCGGCTTGGGCGAGGTGGGTCCGTCGGTCTCGTTTCATGATCCGGTAGACCACGTTGGACATGCGTCGTTTGAGGGCCCTGCGGGCCTCCGAAGGCGTCTTTCCCTCAGCGATCTTGCGGAGGTAGTAGTCCTGCCCGCGTCCGCCGTCACGGATCTGGCAGACGGCGATGGTGTGCAGGACCGAGTTCAGCGCGCGGTTGCCGCCGGTGTTGAGCCGGTGGCGGACGTTGTTGCCGCTGGAGGCGTCCAGGGGTGCGCTGCCGGTGTAGCTGGTGAAGTGGTGCTCGGTGGGAAACCGGCTGGCGTCCCCGATATGGCCGATGACCTTCGCGGCCAGCACGGTGCCCAGGCCCGGCAGGGTGGTCAGCGTGGTGCGGGTCGCGGCGACGGCCTCGCGCATTTCGGCTTCGTTGTCCTTGACCTGCCGGTCCGGGCGGCGCAGGTCGGCCAGCAGGTCACGGGCTATGTCACGGCGGCAGTTGTCGGTGGCCGTGACAGGCCGGATCCCCTTCATCAGGCCGGCGGCCTTGTCGGCCGACAGCCCGGTGGGGGCGCCGCCGGACAACAGATCGCGAAGCACGGCGTGGAGCCGGTTGAGGACGCGGATGCGCTCGTGGATCAGAGGGCTTCCACCAAGGCCGGGTAGTTAGCGTTTCCGCTGGTCGCGCAAGGGGCGTTGGCGGGTTCTTGACGTGGAGCAACGGAGCTCGTTGGTACAGGCAGTCGTCCAAGACAGCTTGTCCCGCAAGGAGCTCCGTTGCCTGTTCATTGTGTCTCGTCGTCGGCGCTGACGGCCATCACCCGTACGGTGGCGGTGGCCGGGGGCCGGTTCGCTCCCGGACATCTTGGAGAGCTCACGCCTGGCATGCCGTTCGAGCTGGTCGACGCGGTCTTGTCCGAGACCAGGGCCGTGCAGCGGCGGTTGCGTGATCTGCCCTCGCGGGTCGGCGTCTACTTCCTCCTGGCGATGTGTCTGTTCCCCAAGGTCGGCTACCGGCTGGTCTGGGACAAGCGGACCGCCGGTCTGTCGGGGATGGTGATCGTATGCCCGAGCACGAAAGCGCTACGTGATCTGCGCCGCAGAATCGGCAGCGCACCGGTGCGGGCGCTGTTCGAGGTGCTGGCCGGGCCGTTGGCCCGGCCGACCACGCCGGGAGTGCGGTTCGGCCCGGATCGGATGGTGTCGTTCGACGGTTGCGGCTTGATCAAGGTGCCCGACAGTGAGCGCAACCGGGGCTGGCTGGGGCGGTGTCCTCACGGCGGCTATCCCCAGGTTGAACTGATGCCACTGGTCGAGACCGGCACCCGGGCCGTGATCGGAGCTGTCTTCGGTCCCACCCGGGAGGGCGAGACCTCCTACGCCACCAGGTTGTTGCATCATTTGGGTCCCTAGATGTTGGTCCTGTGGGACCGGGGCTTCGACGCCAACGACTTCCTCGCCGCCGTGCACGCCACCGGTGCACGGGTCCTGGGCCGCATTCGACAGCGCCGGCGCCCACCGGTCCTCCAGCCGCTCGCTGACTCCTCCTACCTGTCGGTCATCGGCGGCGTCCCAGTGCGCATCATCGAGGCCCGTGTGAGCGTCATCTGCACGGACGGCAGCACCTTTGAGTGGGCGGTTCGTGAGGTGATGTCCGTTTCCGGCTGAGGTTGGAGCAAGGTTGCGTCGGCTATTGCTTCCTGGCGAAGTTGCCGGTGTCGGCCTCGGTGAGGATCCCGAGTTTGACCAGGCGTTTCAGCTTGGCGCGGGTGCCTTCGACGTTCTTTGGCAGCAGTTCGTGGCCGAGGGCTTCGCAGACGTCCTTGGCCCGTAGCGGTCCGGTGCGACGTTCGGGAGCCGGTCGGCGAGGCCGGTGACGGTCGTGCGGGTGATCGCGAGGTGTTCGAGGTGCATCTCGGCCTCCCGCAGCCGGGTCTGCAGGCCGTCAATCTGCGTGCGGAGGTCGTCGGCCAGGGCCCGGGCGGCGTCTTCCTGGAGGTCCAGGGCGTCGAGCAGGGGCTGGAGGTTCACCCTGCCGCCGCCTTCGCCTCGTGCCAGGTGGGGGCGTTCGCGCCGGTGAGGCGGCGGGTCATGACGTGGGTCATCGCCC
>NZ_JAPJDM010000032.1:0-85620 GCF_026242095.1 Streptomyces sp. NEAU-W12 | reverse complement strand
GGCCATGGCCACGCTGAAGGGCTGGCGCCTCCTACGAAAGCTCCGCTGCAGCACCAACCGCATCACCGCGATCGTCCAGGCCGTCCTCGTCCTTCATCACGCCTCGGCATGAGGTTGGAAAAGGCTCCCTGTTTGTATCGCTCCAGCACCGCGCGTTCCGCGGCGAGCTAGAGCGAGACGCTCTGTCTGCAGCCTGAAGGTCGCCGTATTGTTATCTGGTGAAAGGTCGTGACCGTGAGCAACTTTGGGTTCCTCCAGGCCGAGTGGCCTGACCTGCATCGCGAAGCGGTACACGCCGAGCGACTGGCGTACGCGGACCCGCGCGCGTCCGCGTTCTACGCCCGCAGGGTGCTCGAGCTCGCGGTGACGTGGATGTTCGAGGCGGATGACACGCTCAAGCTGCCTTACCAGGATGACCTGGCGGCGCTGATTGCTGAGCCGACTCTGGTGAGGGTGGCCGGCCCTGCGATCCGGACGAAGATGGATGTGATTCGGCGGCAGGGCAATGCCGCCGTGCACCGCAAGACGCCCATCGCTCCGAAAGATGCGGTGCGCACCGTCGCCGAGTTGTTCCACGTCTTGTACTGGATGGCTCGCACCTACACCCGCGACCAGCCCCAACTTCCCGCGTCTACGCTCGCGTTCGACACGGCACTGATACCTAGACCCGTCCCGGCCGAGGTGCGGATTGCCAAGCAGGCCGAGCTGAAGGCACAGGCCGAGAAGTACGCCGAGCAGGATGCCGCGCTGGCCGCCGAGCGGAAGAAGAACCAGGACCTCGACGCCGAGATCGCCGAGCTGCGCGCGCAGGTCAAGGCGGCCAAGGCCGCGAACGAGGCGCAGCCGGACAACCACGATTACAACGAGGCCGAGACTCGCTCGCTCATCATCGACCTCCTACTCAAGGAGGCCGGCTGGGCGCTGGACCAGCCGAGGGACCGTGAGTATCCGGTCACCGAGCTGCCGACCTCGGCCGCGCCTTCCGGTAAGGGCAAGGTCGACTACGTCCTGTGGGACGACGACGGCAAGCCCCTGGCCGTCGTCGAGGCTAAGAGGACCACCCGCGACCCGAAGCAGGGCAAGTACCAGGCGACGCTCTACGCCGATGCCCTGGAAGCGCAGTTCAAGCAGCGGCCGGTGATCTTCTACACCAACGGCTACCGTACGTACCTGTTCGACGACCTCAACTACCCGCCCCGCGAGGTCCAGGGCTTCTACACCAAGGACGAGCTGCGCCTCCTGATCCAGCGCAGAGCCAGCCGCCGAAATCTCGCCAAGCTGCCGATCAACGAGCAGATCGCCGGCCGTCACTACCAGTCCCGTGCGATACGGCGGATCGCCGGCTCCTTCGAGAAGGACTCGCTGCGCCACGCCCTGCTCGTGATGGCGACCGGTTCTGGTAAGACCCGGACCGTGATCGCGCTCAGCGACCTGATGATGCGCGCCAACTGGGCCAAGCGCATCCTCTTCCTCGCCGACCGCAAGGCCCTGGTCAAGCAGGCCACCAACGAGTTCAAGAAGCACCTGCCCGGTGCCAACCCCGTGAACCTGCTGGAGGAGAAGGACCCGCATTCGCGCGTGTTCGTCTCCACCTACCCGACCATGATGAACCTGATCGAACAAACCGACGCCGATGGCCGCCGTATCTTCGGCCCCGGCTTCTTCGACCTGATCGTCATTGACGAGGCGCATCGTTCGATCTACCAGCGGTACGGCGCGATCTTCGACTACTTCGACTCACTCCTCGTCGGCCTGACCGCGACGCCCAAGGACGAGGTCGACCGCAACACCTACCGTCGCTTCGAGCTGGAGGACGGCGTGCCCACCGACGTCTACAGCCTGGACGAGGCTGTGGCTGAGGGGTACCTGGTGGCGCCGCGGGCCGTCGATGTCCCGCTGAAGTTCCAGCGCGGCGGCATCAAGTACGACGACCTGTCCGACGAGGACAAGGAGAAGTGGGACGAGACGGAGTGGAACGAGGACGGTGATGTCCCTGACGAGATCACCACGGAGGAACTGAACAAGTACCTCTTCAACGCGGACACCGTCGACAAGGTCCTGCAGACCCTCATGACGCACGGCCTGAAGGTCGATGGCGGCGACAAGCTCGGCAAGACCATCATCTTCGCCGCCAACAACCACCACGCCGAGTTCATCGCCGAGCGGTTCGACAAGAACTACCCGCATCTCAAGGGTGCCTTCGCGCAGGTCATCACCTACCGCAAGGAGTATGCCCAGAGCCTGATCGACAAGTTCTCCGACGCGGCGGAGCTTCCCCAGATCGCCATCTCCGTGGACATGCTGGACACCGGCATCGACGTCCCCGAAGTCGTCAACCTCGTCTTCTTCAAGCTGGTGCGCTCCAAGACCAAGTTCTGGCAGATGATCGGCCGTGGTACCCGCCTCGCGCCCGACCTCTTTGGCCCGAACCGCAGCAAGGACGGCTTCCTGGTCTTCGACCTGTGCCAGAACATCGAGTTCTTCAACCAGAACCTGATGCGCGCCGAAGGCAAGGTCGCCCCCTCGCTGAGCCAGCGGATCTTCGAGCGCCGAGCCGACCTGCTTCTCGCCCTCGATGACAGCTCCGCCCGCGACCGCCAAGCAGCCGCAGTGATCGCTACGCGGCCTGAGTCCGACGGCACCGTCAGCGACTCCGGTCTGCGCTGGGATCTCGCCACTCGACTGCATGACGAGGTCACGGCGATGAACCCGGAGAACTTCCTGGTCCGCCCGCACCGCGAACAGGTCGAAAACTTCGCCGACTTCGACGCCTGGCTAGAGTTCACGCCCGACGCGCACGGCGAGGTCATCGACCACCTGGCTGGACTCCCGACCGCCTTCCGCGACAAGGACGACGCCGGCGAGGAGGCCAAGCGATTCGACCTGATCGCGCTTCGCCTCCAGCTCGCCGTCGCGAACGGAGACCCGGGCTTCACCCGGCTACGGGACCAGGTCCAGGAGATCGCGTCCACCCTGCTCGATCAGCTGACCATTCCCGCGATCAAGGCCCAGCAGGTTTTGCTCGACGAGGTTGCTGGCGACGAGTGGTGGCAGGACGTGACACTGCCCCTTCTGGAGACCATGCGCCGCCGTCTGCGTGGCCTGGTCCGACTGATCGAGAAGACCAAGCGCGGCATCGTGTACACCGACTTCGAGGACGAGCTCGGCGAGTTGACCGCTGCCACGCTCACCGGCATGGAGATCGGTACCGACCTCACCCGCTTCGAGCAGAAGATCCGTATCTACCTCAACACGCACCAGGACCAGCTCGCCGTCCAGAAGATTCGCCGCAACAAGCAGATCACGGCCCTGGATCTGTCGGAGTTGGAGAAGATCTTCGTTGAGGCCGGCCTCGGAACCACGGCGGACATCGACTACATCAAGGATGCCAAGGGCGGCCTCGGCCTGTTCCTCCGGTCGCTGACTGGCCTGGAGCGGGAGGCGGCGGCCCTGGCCTTCGACTCCTTCCAGCAGGGCAAGACATTCACGGCCAATCAACTCCGGTTCGTCAACGAGCTGATCGACTACCTGGCGCGCAACGGCACGATAGCCGTTGACGCGCTGTACGAGTCGCCGTTCACCGCGCTTGCCCCGACCGGCCCCGAGGCGATCTTCCCCGAGGCCGCAGTGGACGTCATGGTGTCCGTCATCCACTCGATCCGCTCCACCGCTGTCGCCGCTGAAGGCGCGGCGTAGCCGGCTCTGTAGGGAGGAGAAGCAATGCGTGAGGAAGTCACTGAGGATTGCCCCGGAACTGGGCAGCGGGGGCGTATGGACGAGAGTGCCCCAGGTGACGAGTGGTACGTGATCTGCCCTGTCTGCGGGATGAAGTGGGCAGGGGGCAGCACCCTCATCGACCCGCACAAGGACTGGCGGAAGCGCTGAGAATCCGCTCCGGGTTGCGTGAGCGGTGCGTGAGCGGACGGGTAAGCATCCAGCAGACTAGGGTGTCACGCCTGCGAGGTCGGGAAGTCTCTGACGAGGCAAAACCGGACCGAGCGTGATCACGGATCACCCCTCGTCATGATCTTGCAGGCCCTCGTAATGCGTAGGTCTCGGGTTCGAATCCCGAAGGCGGCTCCATCGAACCCCAGGTCAGATAGTTGCTGACCTGAGGTTTTCTGTTGCTTGGGGCATGGCGGGTCGCACGGGCGGGATGACGTCGACGCGTGAGACGGCGTAGCCGAAGCGGGTCTGGTCGGTCTTGGGGGTGCGGGCTTCGACGAGGGTGGCGGAGCTGGTGATGACGCGGATGTCCTCGGTCTCGGCGGCGGCGAGCCACTCGGTGAGTTCGGGTGTGCGTCGTACGAGCTTGGTCAGGCCTTCGCAGTCCGGGGCAAGGGCGCCGCTCACGTGGTGTCCGCCGAGCCGGCCGTGCCGCCGCGCAGGAGTGCTCGCTTGGCACCGACCGCAGTCTGGTCGACCGGGCCGTGCTCGGCTTCGGCGTCCTTGAGGAGCTCGCGCAGCCGGTCGCGCTCCAGTGGTGTGGCCGCTCGTGGACGAGTGGGAGGCCGTCGACTTCTTCAACAGCGCGGACCTGGGCCGTCTGCGGCCCGCCCTGCAGTCCCTGCCTCGGCCACCGTGGCGCACCCGCGAACTCTCCGGCGAGCCGGCTCCTGGACCCGCCTCCGGGCCGGCCCCGCCCGGCTCACCCCCGGGCGGCCTCCCCGCGACCCGCCCCCCGTCCCCCTCCCCGGGGCCGGGGTGAGCCGGGCGGGGAGCCCGGGCCGGGCTCCGTGGTCACTTCGCGTCCGCGTAGCACTCCACCACCGCCGTGGTGAACGGGAACCGCACCGGGGTCGGTCCGAACGTCAGCCGTCCGGCCAGCTCGGCCGCCTCCCGGATCGCCCCCGCCACCGTCTCCGCTTCCTCTTCGGGGCAGTGCACGATCACCTCGTCGTGCTGGAAGAAGACCAGCTCGGCCGCCAGGTCCGTCAACGCCTGCCGCAGCGCGGCGAGCAGCAGCAGGGTCCAGTCGGCGGCGCTGCCCTGGACGACGAAGTTGCGGGTGAAACGGCCTCGCGCGCGGGCGTCGGTCGAGGCGTAGCCCGGTATCCACTGCCGGGCGGCGTCGGGCTCCTCCTCCGCGAGCGGGATGCCGGCCTCCTCCACCGCGTTGTCCGTCGTACGGGCCGCCGGCGGGCAGGTGCGGCCCAGCCAGGTCCGTACGAGACGGCCCTCCTCGCCGGCGCGGGCGGCCTCGTCGACGTAGGCCACCGCCGTGGGGAAGCGGCGTCTGAGGGCGGCGAGGTTCTTCAGGCCGTCGCCGGACGTCTGGCCGTAGACCGCGCCGAGGACGGCGAGCTTCGCCTGCGCGCGGTCACCCGAGAAGGCGCGGTCGGACACCGACTGGTAGAGGTCGGTCTCCCGGCCGGCCACCTCCATCAACCCGGGATCGCGGGAGATCGCCGCGAGGACGCGCGGCTCCATCTGGTCGGCGTCGGCGACGACGAGCCGCCAGCCCGGGTCGGCGACCACCGCGCGGCGGATCACCTTGGGGATCTGCAGCGCGCCCCCGCCGTTGGTCACCCAGCGGCCGGTCACCGTCCCGCCCGCCAGGAACTCGGGCCGGAAGCGGCCGTCGCGCACCCAGTCCTGGAGCCAGGACCAGCCGTGGGCGACCATGATGCGGTACAGCTTCTTGTACTCGATCAGCGGTCTCACCGCCGGGTGGTCGAGGGACTCCAGTTCCCAGCGGCGGGTCGAGGAGACCTTGATCCCGGCCTGCGCGAACGCCTTGAGGACGTCGGCGGGCAGGTCGGGCCGGACCCGGCGGCCGAAGGCGGCGGACACCTCGTCGGCGAGCTCGGCCAGTCTGCGGGGCTCGCCGCCGCCCGCGTACCGCTCGCCGAGCAGGTCGTGCAGCACCGCGCGGTGCACGTCCGCCCGCCAGGGCACCCCCGCGCGGTTCATCTCGGCGGCGACGAGCATCCCCGCCGACTCGGCGGCCAGCAGCAGCCGCATCCGGTCCGGGTGCGCGGTCGCTTCGGTCCGGCGCTGCTGCTCCGCGTAGACCGTGAGGAGGTCCGTCAGCGGGACGTGTGCGCCCCGGGGTTCGAAGAGGGGCGACTGCGCGCCCGGCTCGGCCGCACGCTGCGGCGGATCGGGCGGTACGGGGCCGCCGTGGAGCCGGGCCAGGGCGGCCGCGGCCGAACGGGGCTGCCCGTACCGCCCTTCGTGACCGAGCAGGAGCGTCTCGGCGGCCTCGACGTCGTAGCACCGCTCCACTCGCACCCCCGTGGCGAGCAGGCGCGGATGGACCTCGGCGGTGGACCGCCACACCCACCGCGTGACACCGGGACGGCTCCGTACGGCCTCGGCGGCATCCGCCTCCCGCCGCACCGCAGCGGCGGGCAGCCCGTCCGGGCCGAGGGGGGCGACGTCCACGCCACCGTCCTCGGCCGGAGCGAGCGCCCACCGGTCGGCCATGACGTGAGTGTGGCAGGGGGGTCTGACAACGGGGTCCGGTCAGAGGGTCTGACAACGGGGTCCGGTCAGGGAGCCGGCCAGAGGGTCCGGCCAGGGGGTCCGGCCGCGGGGCGGACACCGGCCGGGGTCAGTTCTCCGGCGAGGGTGCCTGCTCCTGGTCGCCCCCCTCCTCCCGGCGGTCCTCCCGCCGCGTCGCCACGGCCTGCGCCAGCAGTTCGGCGACGTACCGCTCGGTGGCCGTCTTGTCGACGCCGAGGCCGCTGAGGACGCCCTTGCCGTTCTCGTGCTCCAGGAGGGCGAGCAGGAGGTGCTCGGTGCCGATGTAGGGGTGGCCGAGGCGGAGGGCCTCGCGGAAGGTGAGTTCGAGGACCTTCTTGGCCGCCGGGCCGTACGGCACCAGCTCGGGGGCGTCTTCGACGGCCGGCGGGAGGGCCGCGGCGGCGGCCGCGCGGACCGCGTCCAGGGTGACGCCCTGCTCGGTGATCGCCTTCGCGGCCAGGCCGCCCGGCTCGGCCAGCAGGCCGAGGACCAGGTGCTCGGGCAGGCCCTCGGCGTTGCGCGCGGCCCTGGACTCGTCGTGCGCGGCCATCACCACCGCGCGGGCGCGGGGTGTGTAGCGGTTGAAGCCCTCGCTCGGGTCGAGGGCGGCCGACTCCTTGGGCACGAAACGCTTCTGGGCCGCCTGCCGGGTGACGCCCATGCTCCTGCCGATGTCCGTCCAGGAGGCGCCCGAGCGCCGGGCCTGGTCCACGAAGTGGCCGATCAGGTGGTCCGCCACGTCGCCGAGGTGCTCGCCCGCGAGCACCGCGTCCTGGAGCTGCTGAAGGGGTGCCTCGTGGACCTTTTTGATGGCCGCGATGAGGTCGTCGAGACGTACGGATGAGGTGATGCCGGGATTCGTCGCCATGTGTCAACGGTAGGTTGACAGTGGATGGGTGTCAACCGCGAGTTGGCACTTGGGGGTGGAGTGGCGGACTTCCGGGGCATGGCACGATCGGCTCGTGAGTACGAGCACGTCCAGCACCGTCGAACGCGCCTTCCGGGCCGCCCTGTACGCCACCACCGACGACGCCCTCGACACCGGTGCGTCCCTGCTCGCCGCCGATCCGGCGGCGGACACCGAACTCGACCGGCGGGGCGAGGAGTTCGTGGCGAACGCCTGGCGGCGCGGCTGGCAGCCCGCCGACGTCGTACGCATCGTCCGGCGTGAACTGGACGACGTGCACCTGAGACTCGTCACGGCACTGATCCGTGCGCAGGCGCCGCACGACCGGCCCCGGGGACCCCGCTGGACCGCCCAGCTCGACGCGCTCGAGGCCCTCGGTGGAACCGGCGCCGCTCCCGTGCCCCCGCGCCCGCCCCGCACCGACCGCTTCTCGCACGCCACGGCCGTACTGGAGCTGTACCGACTGCTGCTGCGCCTGCCCGCGCTCGAGTCCCTCGACGAGGCGGCGGCCGGGAAGGCGGGGAGCGCCGGGACGGCCGGCGGGGCGGACCCCGAGGAGGGTGACCGGCGTCCGGAGTCCCGCATGCTCGGCCGCATCCGCGCGCTGCTCGCCAAGGCGGAGGCGACCGGCTTCCCGGAGGAGGCGGAGGCGCTCACCGCCAAGGCGCAGGAACTGATGGCCCGGCACAGTGTCGACGAGGCCCTGCTCGCGGTACGGGCGCACGCGGCGACGTCGCCGGGCGCGTGCCGGATCGGGGTGGAAGCGCCGTACGAGCAGACCAAGGCCGTGCTGCTCGACGCGATCGCCACCGCGAACCACTGCCGGGCCGTGTGGAACGAACCCCTCGGCTTCTCCACCGTGGTCGGCTTCGCCGCCGACCTGGAAGCGGTCGAACTGCTCTACACCTCACTGCTCGTGCAGGCCGGTACGGCCATGGCGAAGGCGGAGGCGGGCCAGAAGGCGGGCGGCCGCAAGCGGACCAAGACCTTCCGGCAGTCGTTCCTCGCGGCCTACGCCCACCGCGTGGGCGCACGCCTGGCGGCTGTCGCCGAAGGCCGGACGAGCGGGCTGAGCGACGACCTGCTCCCGGTGCTCGCCTCCCGCGACATCGCGGTCACCGAGCGGCTGGACCGCCTGTTCCCGGAGACGACGACCACCAGACTGCGCGGGGTGAGCGACGCGGCGGGGTGGGAGGAGGGCGCGAGGGCGGCGGACGACGCCCAGGTCGAAGCCCGCCGACGACTCGGCTGAACCGGAGCCCGGAGCCCGGAGCCCGGAGCCCGGTGTCCGGAGCCCGGTGTCTAGAGCCCGCAGCCCGGTTGTCCGCAGTCCGCAGCCCGGTGCCCGCAGCCCGGTGTCCGGAGCGCGGGCCGGAGGCGGAGCCTTCAGCCCGCGACACGGAGAGTCTGCGGTCGATGTGGTCCGTGTGCCCGGTCCGTAGCCCGCGCGGGTTGCGGGCCGAGGGGTGCCCGGCCCCGCGTGGTGGTGGGGTGCGGGCCGTTCGGCTGCGCGCGGGGCGGAGGCGGGGGTGCAGGTTGCCGGGCTCCGCGCGGGTCGCGGATCGCGGGTCGTCGTCCTGCCCGGATGCCGCCCGTTCCGCCCGCCGGTCAGTCGCCCGTCCGCTGGAAGGCGCTCACGGACGCGTCGGCCGCGGCCTCGCCCGGTTCGTCGACCGCCACCGGGCCGTACGTCCAGGGGAAGTCCTGGGTGGCGGAGTCGCCGGGGAGGCCGATCCGCAGGGACGTGGCGTCCAGGCTCCCGTCCGTGCCCTCCGGCCCGCGTACGTAGGTGATCGTGAAGGAGGCCGCTCCGCCCTCCGCCAGGGTCAGCTCCTGCGCCGTGGCGCCCTCGGCCGGGGTCAGTGCGACGGGCTCACCCCCGGCCACCAGGCTCGCCTCGGGGAAGCCGTCCAGGACGCAGGCGGCGCCCTGGTTGACGAGGCTCACGGGGACCTCGCCGGTGTCACCGGCGGCCGGGGCCTCGCTCGCGGGACCGGCCTCCAGGCTCACCGTCGCGCTCGAACAGGCCCCGCTCTCCTGCTTCGCGTCGTTCTCGTCCTTCGCTCCGTCACTCCTGTCCTCGCCGCCGCAGGCGGTCAGCAGGAGGAGGGCGGTGACAGCGGTGACGGCGATCGGCATGGCGCGCATGAGGATTCCCCTGGGTTCGTGAGCAGCCCACAGATCATCACACCCCGAAGAGCCCTTCCGGCGCACCCGGAGGGCGGGGGCCTCGCGGCAGGCGTTACGACCCGAGCCCGGCGGTCGGAAGTCCCGACGGCAGCCGGCCGCCCTCGGCCTTCGTGTACGTCTCGGTGCCGAGGGAGCCCTCCCAGGTGACCTTCAGGGTGGGCCCGCTCACCGAGTCGACCGTGCCGTTCGCCCGGCCCCCGTCGCCGTCCGCGCAGTCGAGGCTGATCGTCGTCGCGGTTCCGGCACCCTCCTGCGCCGTGCCACTGCACACGGTGCCGCCCGTGGCGAAGAGGGCGGCCCGCTCGCCGGTGAACATCAGGGCCACTGCCCTGCCGTCGGCCGTGGTGAGCCAGCTGCCCTCCAGCTCACCCGCCGGGGCGCCACTCGCGTCCGGACCGTCCGGCTCGTCCGTGCCTTCGGTACCGCCTTCGGTGCCGCCGTCGGGATCGGCGTCGGCCGGGGCGGACGGTGTCGCGGTGGGCGTGGAGGAGGCGTCACCGGAGTCGCCGTCGCTGCTGCACCCGGCGAGGGCGAGCGCGCCGGCCAGCCCCGCGGCCGCGACCGTGAGCCGAATGCGCGGACGGGGCAGGGTGCGCCGGGAGCGCGTCGCCGCCGGGTCCGTCCCCGAACCCGCCTCCGAAACCGTCCCCGGGCCCTCCGGCACCCCCGTACCGTCCTGACCCACCGATGTCACCGCTGGCCCCTCCCTGTAGCCGGCCCCGTCGGCCGGAACGACCGCTGCCAGCTAACAGGACGTACCCGGCGCCCCACCAGCCCGGGTGACCGCCTCGCGCTCCTCCGCCACCGTGCGGTGACGGAGAAAAGAGACCGCTTGCAGGACTGAGGAGCCCGCGCGAGGACAGACGGAGGAAACGAGGAACATGAGGGCCCCGACGCGGGAACACGAGGGCCCTCGTACGCGTCTCCCCTCACACGGGGTCCGGCAGGCCGGGCCGCAGGGCTGTGACTGCGGGAACACCCCGCGTGCACGTGCATCTGCCCATGCATTTGCACTTGAACAAAGCTATGATCCGGGTCAGTTGACCACTGCATCAATGGCCACATCAGCCAGTGCACAACGGGGAGCGATCTGTGGACCACGACGTGTACGAGGGCGACGTGTACGAGGGTGACGTGTACGGCGGCGCCGGCGCCGGCGCGTCCCGCGTGTACAACGGCATGGCGGCCACCGCGCTGAACGGCGTGGCCTGGCAGAAGAGCCGGCACAGCAACTCGCAGGGCTCCTGCGTGGAGTTCGCCCGGCTGCCGGGCGGCGAGGTGGCGGTGCGCAACTCCCGCTTTCCCGAGGGGCCCGCGCTCGTCTACACCCGGGCGGAGATCGAGGCGATGCTCCTCGGCGTCAAGGACGGCGAGTTCGACCACCTGGTCGTCGGCTGACCTGGGCGCGCCCCACGTGCCCGGTGCGCCCCACGCGCCCGGTGCACCCGAACGCGCCGCCGTGCGCGTGACGCGCGCCTCGCCCGCCGCTCCCTCGCCCGGTGGCCCAACGTGACGCATGACGCATGACGCGCGTAGAACGCGGCGCCCCGAGGTGCCGCGTTCTCCTCACGCGCCGTGGGGCCGCAGCAGGAACAGTGCCCAGACCACCTTGCCGCGTCCGCTCCGCATCGGCTGCCAGCCCCAACCGTCGCTGAACGACTCGACCAGGAGCAGCCCGCGGCCCGACTCCGCGGAGAAGTCGTCCGCCGCGCGGGCGACGGGGCTGCCGTGGCTCGGGTCGCGCACCGCGCACACCAGCCGTCCGGTCCACCGCATCAGATGCAGCCGCACCGGAGCCCCCTGCTCCGCCGATCGCGGCGCACCGGCCGGCAGGCCGTGCCGCAGGGCGTTGGTGACCAGTTCGGAGACGACCAGGCACACGTCGTCGAAACGGTCCTCCGCGCTCCACTGGTCGCAGATCTTCCGGGCGAACTGCCGTGCCTCGCGCACCGCTTCGTAGCGGGCGGGGAGGGAGCAGGAGGCGGCGTCGGACACGGCCGCGGGGTCCAGCGGCGGAAGGCCCTGCCGTAACGGCTCGAGCATGGTCGATCCATTCGTCCCCATGCGAGGCACTCCCGGGATTCGCGGTAGTAGCGATGCGGCGGTGGTGCGAAGGCCATGGTTTCGGATGCGTACGGCAGATGCAAGGGCAGATGCACGTGCAGCTGACCGAAATAGTTACTCCCGTACCGCTTGTTGGTCAATTTTTCCGCCATATTCACGCCCCTCCTGTCACTTCCGTGGCTTGCTCTCCACCTCTCCCTGCCCGAAACCTCGCCCGTGGCTCCCTTTCCGTAACCGGTCGAGTACTGCTCGGAGTGTTTTAGTGGCAGACTTCGGCCCCTGACAGACGTTGGGGAGGCTGGCGAACGTGAGCGCGGGAGAGCCGGGATCGGTGGTGCGGCGCATGCTGCTCGGATCACAACTCAGGCGACTGCGTGAGGCTCGGGGGATCACGCGCGAGGCGGCGGGCTATTCGATCCGCGCCTCGGAATCGAAGATCAGCCGGATGGAGTTGGGCCGGGTGAGCTTCAAGACCAGGGACGTCGAGGACCTGCTGACGCTGTACGGCATCGCGGACGAGCAGGAGCGCACCTCGCTGCTCTCCCTGGCCAGAGAGGCCAACGTCGCGGGCTGGTGGCACAGTTACTCGGACGTGCTGCCCAGCTGGTTTCCCACCTACGTGGGTCTGGAGGGCGCGGCCGCACTCATCAGGGCGTACGAGGTGCAGTTCGTGCACGGTCTGCTGCAGACCGAGGAGTACGCGCGCGCGGTGGTCCGGCGCGGCATGGCCGGCGCGAGCGAGGCCGACGTCGAACGCCGGGTGGCGCTGCGCCTGGAGCGGCAGAAGTACCTGGTCTCCGAGAGCGCCCCCGAGTTCCACGTCGTGCTCGACGAGGCCGCGCTGCGCCGGCCGTACGGCGACCGCGAGGTGATGCGGGGGCAGTTCCAGCATCTGATCGAGATCTCCGAGCGGCCCAACATCCGGCTGCAGGTCATGCCGTTCGGGTTCGGCGGCCACTCCGGTGAGTCCGGCGCGTTCACCATCCTCAGCTTCCCCGAGTCCGACCTGTCGGACGTCGTGTACATGGAGCAGCTGACGAGCGCGCTGTACCTCGACAAGGCCGAGGACGTGGCCCAGTACGAGAAGGCGCTCAAGGAGCTCCAGCAGGACAGCCCGGGGCCTTCGGAGAGCCGGGACCTTCTGCGGGGTCTCCGCCAACTCTCCTGAAACATCAGTACGATGACGCTCCATCAGGCCGCGCGGACCGGACGGACACCGGCCCGTGCGGCCGGACCGTGAGGCCGATGCGGGGCGGGCCCGCCTCGGCGGCGAGGGATTGAGGGGTTGAGGGATCACATGTCGTCGTACTTCACCGACCTGGCCCAGCAGTACATCGACGGTGAGTGGCGTCCGGGCACCGGCTCCTGGGACATCATCGACTTCAACCCGTACGACGACGAGAAACTGGCGTCGATCACGACGGCCACCGTCGACGAGGTCGACGAGGCCTACCGGGCGGCGGCCCGCGCGCAGGAGCAGTGGGCGGCGACCAACCCGTACGCCCGCCGCGCGGTGCTCGAGAAGGCGCTCGCGCTGGTCGAGGAGCGCGAGGAGGAGATCACCGGGGCGATCATCGCCGAACTCGGCGGCACGCGCCTGAAGGCCGCCTTCGAGCTGCACCTCGCCAAGGAGTTCCTCCGCGAGTCGGTGCACCTGGCGCTGCGCCCCGAGGGGCGGATCATCCCCTCGCCGGTGGACGGCAAGGAGAACCGCGTCTACCGCGTGCCCGTCGGTGTCGTCGGCGTGATCAGCCCGTTCAACTTCCCGTTCCTGCTGTCGCTGAAGTCGGTCGCCCCGGCGCTCGCGCTCGGCAACGGCGTGGTGCTCAAACCGCACCAGAACACCCCGATCGTCGGCGGGTCGCTGATCGCGAAGATCTTCGAGGACGCGGGCCTGCCGGGCGGTCTGCTGAACGTCGTCATCACGGACATCGCGGAGATCGGCGACGCCTTCCTCGAGCACCCGGTCCCGAAGGTCATCTCCTTCACCGGCTCCGACGCGGTCGGCCGTCACGTGGCCACCGTCTGCGCCCGCCTCTTCAAGCGCTCGGTCCTCGAACTCGGCGGCAACAGCGCGCTGGTGGTCCTCGACGACGCCGACATCGACTACGCGGTCGACGCGGCCGTGTTCAGCCGGTACGTCCACCAGGGCCAGGTCTGCATGGCCGCCAACCGGGTGCTGGTGGACCGCTCGGTGGCCGACGAGTTCACCGAGAAGTTCGTCGCCAAGGTCACGTCCCTCAAGGCCGGCGACCCGCGCGACCCCGGGACGGTCATCGGCCCGGTGATCAACTCCCAGCAGGCGGACGCGCTGACCGGTGTCGTCGAGCAGGCGCTCGCCGAGGGCGCGACCGCCCTGGTGCACGGCGCCCGGACCGACAACCTGGTCGAGCCGTCCGTGCTCACCGGCCTCCCCGCCGACTCCGCCCTGCTGCGGCAGGAGGTCTTCGGACCGGTCGCCTTCCTCGTCCCGTTCGACGGCGAGGAGGAGGCCGTACGCCTCGTCAACGACACCCCGTACGGCCTGAGCGGCGCCGTGCACACCGGGGACGTCGAGCGCGGGGTGAACTTCGCCAAGCGGATCGACACCGGCATGTTCCACGTGAACGACGGCACCGTGCACGACGAGCCGATCGTCCCCTTCGGCGGCGAGAAGAACTCCGGCAGCGGCCGGCTGAACGGCGAGGCGATGCTGGACGCCTTCACCACGGTCAAGTGGATCTCGGTGCAGCACGGCCGCAGCGGGTTCCCCTTCTGATCCGCCCCTTCCCGTTCCGGCCCGCTCCTCCACCCCGGGCCCTTGCGGACAGCACCTGTCCGCAAGGGCCCGTAGCGTCGTCGGTGTCAGGCCAACCGGGGCGAAAGCCCTCACCGACGAAAGGCGGCCGTCATGGTCACTCACGTTCCCGCGGAGACCCGGGGCGACGAGCGCGGGGCGCTGCTGGCGTTCATCGAGGAGCAGCGCGGGGGCATCCGCCGGTCGGTACTCGGCCTCACCGACGAGCAGGCCACGTCGCGGCCCAGCGCCAGCGAGCTGTCCCTGGCCGGGCTGCTCAAGCACGTCGCCGAGATCGAGCAGGGCTGGATCGCCCGTGCCAAGGGCGAGCCGCCGGCCGTCCACCGGGACGAGTCGAACTGGCACGAGTGCTTCCGGCTGGTCGGCGACGAAACGGTGGAGTCCTTCCTCGCGTACTACGAGAAGGTGGCCGCCGAGACGGAGTCGTTCATCCGCGCGGTGCCCAGCCTCGACGACACCTTCCTGATGGCGAAGACGTCCTGGAACCCGAGGGACGAGTGGCTCTCGATGCGCTGGCTGTGTCTCCATCTGATCCGCGAGACCGCCCGGCACGCCGGCCACGCCGACATCGTCCGCGAGTCCCTGGACGGCGCCACCGCGTTCGAGCTGGTCGCGAAGGAGCAGGGCAGCTCCTGGGAGTGACCGCCCGCGGCCTACGCTGGGGCCCATGTCAGCGATCCGTCTCCTGGTGCTCGGCGCCGTGCGCCAGCACGGGCGGGCCCACGGCTACCAGGTGCGCAACGACCTGGAGTACTGGGGCGCGCACGAGTGGTCCAACGCCAAGCCCGGTTCGATCTACCACGCCCTGAAGCAGATGGCGAAGCAGGGGCTGCTGCACGCGCACGAGATCGCGCCCTCGACGGCCGGCGGCCCGCCGCGCACCGAGTACGAGATCACCCCGGCGGGCGACGAGGAGTACTTCACACTGCTGCGCGAGGCCCTCGTCGCCTACGACCAGAAGACGGACGTGAAGTCGGCGGCCATCGGCTTCGTCGTCGACCTGCCCAGGCAGGAGGCGACGGCGCTGCTCAAGGAGCGGATCCGGCGGATCGAGGAGTGGCGGGCCGCGGTCACCGAGCACTACGTGCCCGAGGGCGGTCCCGAACCGCTGGGCCACATCGGCGAGATCATGAACCTGTGGGTGCACACGGCCGACGCCGAGGCCGAGTGGGCCAGGGGCCTGGTCGGACGGATCGAAGCCGGCTCCTACACCTTCGCGGGGGAGGGCGAGCCGTTCGTCGGCATCCTGGCCGAGGACCAGGAGAACCCGTACGCGACGGGGGAGCGCCACCCGGAGGACGACCGCTGAGGCGTCCGCGCGCCGGTCACCGGTCGCCCCTCACGCATTAATCAAGTTTGACCAGTAGTCCTCGCCGGCCTACCGTGGCATCCGTAGTCAACTTTGACTAGTGAGGGGATCGTTCCCATGACCGACGCGGTGATCACCGTCGAGGACGCACGGAAGACGTACGGCGCGACGCGAGGCGGCGGGGGCGGCGGGCCCGCGCTGGACGGGCTCGACCTCACGGTCGCGCGCGGCACGGTGCACGCGGTGCTCGGCCCGAACGGCGCGGGCAAGACCACCCTGGTCCGCGTCCTGGCCACCCTGCTGCGGCCCGACGCGGGCCGGATCGAGGTCGCGGGCCACGACGTGGTGCGCGAGGCGTACGCCGTGCGCCTGCGCATCGGCCTCCTGGGCCAGCACGCGGCACTCGACGAGGAACTCGGCGGCCGGCAGAACCTCGAACTGTTCGGCCGCCTGCACCACCTGGGGACGCGACGGGCACGCGCGCGTGCCGACGAGCTCCTGGCGCGCTTCGGCCTCGCCGACACCGGCCGCAAGCCGGTACGGCAGTACAGCGGGGGCATGCGCCGCCGCCTGGACCTCGCCGCCTCCCTGATCACCGAGCCGGAGGTGCTCTTCCTGGACGAACCGACCACCGGCCTCGACCCCCGCGGCCGCGCGGAGGTGTGGGCCTCGGTCCGCTCCCTGGCCGGCGGCGGCACCACCGTCCTGCTCACCACCCAGTACCTGGAGGAGGCCGACCAGCTCGCCGACCGCCTCTCGGTCGTGGACGCCGGCCGGGTCGTCGCCGACGGCACGGCGGACGAACTCAAGGCGGCCACCGGCGGCGACCGCATCGACGTCGTCCTGCGCGACGCCGGGCAGCTGGGCGCGGCCGTCGCCCTGCTGCCCGTACCGAAGGGCGAGATCACCGTGGACACCGACCGCAGGCTGCTCAGCGCCCCGGTCACCGACCGCATGGCGGCCCTGGCCGGGGTCGTCCGCGCACTGGAGGAGGCCGGCGTCGAGGCCGAGGACGTCGCCCTGCGCAGGCCCACGCTCGACGAGGTGTTCCTGCGGCTCACCGCAACCGGCGACGACCGGGCCGGCGAACTCGTAGGACGCACCCGAGGAGGCGGGTCCGCATGACCACCCACGCGCCGCTCACGCACCCGACGGCCGCCCGCGCGCGGGCCGGCCGCGTACGGACCGCGCACGCCCTGACCGACTCCTGGACCATGACCCGCCGTGAACTCTCCCGCTGGCGGCGGCAGCCGGTCGCGGTGGTGGTCGGCCTGGTCTTCCCGGTGATGCTGCTGCTGATGTTCGGTTACCTGGTCGGTGGCGGCCGGGGAGTGAGCGGCGACTACCTCGACTACCTGGTCCCCGGCATGCTCGCGCTCACCATGGCCTTCGGCCTGGAGGGCACCATGGCCGCCGTCACCCGGGATCTCGACAAGGGCGTCATCGACCGCTTCCGCTCCATGCCCATGGCGAACGGCGCGGTCCTGGTGGGCCGTTCCGCGGCCGACATGCTCCAGTCGGCGCTCGGCCTCACAGTGCTCCTGGCCGTCGCCGCCGCGCTCGGCTGGCGCAGCGACGGCGGCCCGGCCGGTTTCCTGGGCGCCGTGGGGCTGCTCCTGCTGTTCCGCTTCGCCATGCTGTGGATCGGCATCCACCTGGCGCTGGTGGCGGAGAAGCCCGAACTGGTGCAGGCGGTGCAGATCCTGGTCTGGCCGGTCGGCTTCCTGTCCACCGCCTTCGCCGCGCCCGAGTCCATGCCGGACTGGCTCGGCACGGTCGTCCAGTGGAACCCGCTCTCACAGACGGCCACGGCCGTCCGCGACCTCTTCGGCAGCCCCGGCGGGGAGCCGGGGCACGTGGGGGCCGCCGTCGCCTGGCCCCTGGCCCTGCTCGCGGTGTTCTTCCCGCTGGCGGTACGCAGGTTCGCGCGGCTGAGCCGCTAGCGGGCCCCGCGGCCCGCTCAGTGAGGGAAGCCGGTGGCCGCGTTCCTGGCGCGGGGGAGGGGGCGCGGCTGCCGGCGCGGCTCCGGGAGGAGCCGGGCCAGGTCCTCGGCGAACAGGCCGGCGAGGTCCGCGGAGAAGCCGTTGCGGCACACCACCCGCAGCACCGACAGGTCCTGGCGGTTCGCCGGGAAGGTGTACGCGGGCACCAGCCAGCCGTTCTCCCGTATCCGCCGGGACACCTCGAAGACGTCGAACGCCGTCACTTCGGGCGCGGTCGTGAACGCGAACACCGGCAGCTCGTCGCCCCGGGGCAGCAGCCGGAAGTCGTCGGTCTCCCCGATCCGTCCGGCGAGCCCGCGCGCCACGTCCCGCGCGGCCTGCCGCACCGCGCGGTAGCCGTCGCGGCCCAGCCGCAGGGAGGTGTGGCACTGCGCCACCACCTGGGCGCCGGGACGGGAGGAGTTCAGGGCGAGCGTCGGCATGTCGCCGCCCAGGTGGTTCACCCGGAGGGCCAGTTCCCCGGGCAGGGCGTCCGCGTCCCGCCACAGCGCCCAGCCGACGCCCTGGTGGACCAGCCCGTACTTGTGCCCCGAGGTGTTGATCGACGTCACGCGCGGGGGGCGGAAGTCCCACACCAGGTCCTCGTCGAGGAAGGGCGCGATCATCGCGCCGGACGCCCCGTCGACGTGCACCGGGACGTCGGGGCCGGTGCGCTCCTGGAACTCGCCGAGCGCCGCGCACAGGTCCGCGACCGGCTCGTGGGACCCGTCGAAGGGGGAGCCCGTGACGCCGACGCCACCGATGGTGCTCTCGTCGCACATCGCGGCGGCGGCCCCCGCGTCGAGAGGGAACCGGTCGCCCTCCATGGGCACCTGACGGGCCCCCACCTCCCAGAAGGCGCAGACCTTCTCCCGGCAGACCTGGACGCTGACACCCGTCACGAGGTTCGGCCGGGCGTCCTTCGACGGGTACCGGTCGCCGTTGCGCCGCGCCCAGCGGCGCTTGAGCGCCATCCCGGCGAGCATGCGCGCCTCGCTCGACCCGGTCGTCGAACACCCCACGGCCACCGACGGGTCGGGCGCGTGCCACAGGTCCGCGAGGGCGCCGTCCTGGACCACGCGCACACGATAAGCGGACCAATGGTGTGAAAACCTGTGAAACGGTCGGCGTGAAGAGGAGGGCGTGAACGGTCGGCGTGAGCGTCCGGGGAAACCGGCTTGCACCTCACGTGGCGTGAGGACTCAGGGTGGAGCGCGTACCGAGAACGAAGAGGGAGCGGAAGTGAGTCACTCCGTGGGACAGGTGGCCGGCTTCGCCGGGGTCACGGTGCGCACCCTGCACCACTACGACGACATCGGCCTGCTCGCCCCGAGCGGGCGCAGCCGCGCGGGTCACCGGCGTTACACCGACGCCGACCTCGACCGGCTGCAGCAGATCCTGTTCTACCGGGAACTCGGCTTCCCGCTCGACGAGGTCGCCGCCCTGCTCGACGACCCGCAGGCGGATCCGCGCGCGCACCTGCGCCGGCAGCACGACCTGCTGACCGCCCGGATCGAGAGGCTGCAGAAGATGGCGGCGGCCGTGGAACACGCCTTGGAGGCACGCACGATGGGGATCAGCCTGACGCCCGAGGAACGGTTCGAGGTGTTCGGGGACCACGACCCGGACCAGTACGAGGACGAGGTCCGGGAGCGCTGGGGCGACACCGACGCCTACCGGCAGTCCCGGCAGCGGACCGCGTCCTACACCAAGGAGGACTGGAAGCGCGTCACCGAGGAGCTCGACTCCCTCCACCGGCGCATGGCCGACCTGATGTCCGCCGGCACCCCGGCCGGCTCCGGGGAGGCCATGGACACGGCGGAGGAGCACCGGCTCCTCATCACCCGCGCGTACTACGACTGCGGGCACGGGATGCACACCTGCCTGGGCGAGATGTACGTGGCCGACCCGCGTTTCACGCGGACGTACGAGAACATCCGCCCCGGCCTGGCGGTCTACCTGCGCGACGCGATCGTCGCCAACGCGGCCCGGCACGACGGCTGAGCCCGTACCGCGCGGTGCCGTACGCGCACACCTCGGTGCCCACGTCCGCCGCGTCCGTGACGTCGAAACGGAACGCCAGCACCCCGTTGGCGCCCCGCGCGCGGGCCTGTTCGATCAGTCGCTCCATGGCCTGGTTGCGGGTCTCCACGAGCGTCTTGGTCAGCCCTTTGAGCTCCCCGCCGACCATCGACTTCAGACCGGCGCCGATCTGGCTGCCGAGGTGGCGGGACCTCACGGTCAGCCCGAAGACCTCTCCGACCACTTCCCGCACCCGGTACCCCGGGGCGTCGTTCGTCGTGACCACCAGGACGTCGGGCCCGGGGCCCTGTCCACCGCCGTGCTCCTCGATGCCCATGGCCCCCAGCTTCGCCGGGGAGGGGGCGCGGTGCAATCCTGGGTACGCCCCGTGGAACCCGGGCCGGGACGGCTGCGTTGATAGCTTTGGCACCCAGCCCCCGCCCGCCCCCCTCAACCAGCAGGAGCCACAGCCCCGTGACCACCCTTGCGCTCGGCCCCGAGTGGCTGAGCCCGGACTACCTGATCGAGACCTTCAGCCTTCCCGGCATCCTGCTGATCGTCTTCGCCGAGTCCGGATTCTTCGCGTTCCTGCCCGGCGACTCCCTGCTGTTCACGGCGGGCCTCTTCGTGGCCGAGGGCAGCTACATCACCCAGCCGCTGTGGCTGGTCTGCACGCTGATCGTGTTCGCCGCCGTCCTGGGCGACCAAGTCGGCTACACGATCGGAAAGTTCTTCGGCCCGAGGATCTTCAGCCGTCCCGACTCCAAGCTCTTCAAACAGGAGAACCTGGAGGCGGCCCACGATTTCATGGAGAAATACGGCCCCAAGGCGATCGTGCTGGCCCGCTTCGTGCCGATCGTGCGCACCTTCGCCCCCATCACGGCGGGCGCGGGCCGGATGAAGTACCGCACGTTCCTCACGTACAACCTCATCGGCGGCGTGGCCTGGGGCTCGGGCGTCACGCTCGCCGGCTACTGGCTCGGCCAGATCGATTTCATCAAGGCCAACGTCGAGTCGATCCTCATCCTGATCGTCTTCCTCTCGGTGGTCCCGATCATCGTCGAGTACCTGCGGGAGCGCGCCAAGAAGAAGCGCGGCGTCCTCGCGACCCCGGACGTCCCGCAGCAGGACGAGTACGACGCGTACGTCAGCCGGCAGGCCTCCGGGTACGCCCGGCAGCCGGTCATGGACGACGCCACGACCCAGCTCCGCCGCATCACCCCGGACGGGCCGCAGCAGCAGCGGCAGCAGGCCCCGCAGCCCCAGCCGCCCCAGCAGCCCTATGGCAACCAGGGCTACCCGCACCAGCACCAGCAGCAGCAGCCCCGGCCCCAGCAGCCCTACGGCGGAGGCCAGGGCGGATACGACCAGTACTACGGCGGGCAGCAGTATCCCCAGGACCAGGGCGGGGCGCAGGGGCAGCCTCAGGCACCGCAGGGCCAGGGCCACGGCCAGGACTACAACCAGCAGCCGCCCCACCCCCGCGGTTACTGAACCGCCGTTCCGGACCCGGACCCGGACCCGGACTCGGACCCGAAACCCGGACCCGAACACGTCCCCGGGGTGCGCGACCGCTCGCGCACCCCGGGGATCCGTGTACCCGGCGACCCGGGGTCAGAAGCCGCGTGTCCGCTTCGCCGCCCTGCGCTTCTCGGCGGAGCCGACCCGCAGGAACAGCCGGGAGATCTCCGAACCGAGGTTCACCCCGATCGCGATGGCCATGGCGAGCGCCACCGCCTTCGAGAGGGACAGCAGACCCTTGTCCACCTCGTTCTGGGCGATCGCGAGCAGACCGAAGTACGTGGCGGAACCGGGCAGCAGGGGCCCGATCGCCGCCGTGATGTACGGCAGCGCCGAAGCGAACCGGTACCGGGACAGCAACTGTCCGAACAGTCCCACGAGCCCCGCCGCCGCGGCGGTGGAGGCCACCGGCGAGATGTCGCCCGCGTAGTGCATCGCGCCGTACACCACCCAGGCGACGCCGCCGTTGAGGGTGACCAGCAGCACCGTGGACCGCTCCTGCTGGAGCAGTACCGCGAAGGCCAGCGACAACCCGAGCGACGCGGTGATCTGCAGCAGCGGCCGGTCGGTCAGGACGAGTGCGGCGTCGGGGTTCAGCTTCGCACCCAGCTGCACGCCGAAGTAGAGCACCACCAACACGCCGGTCACGATGCCCACGAAGAAGTACAGAACCTCCAGGAGCCGCGCGGAGGCGGTGATGTAGAAGCCCGTCAGGCCGTCCTGCACGCCTGCCACCAGCGCCCGTCCCGGCAGCAGGGCGAACAGCCCACCGGTGATCACGGCGGAGGCCTTCACGTCCGCGTGCGCCAGCGTCAGTGCGACGCCCATCGCGGCCGGCGGCATCGCGGCCACCGTGAACTGGTAGAACTCCGGCAGTCCCCGGTCGGCGCACTTCCAGGCCAGCCGGTCGCCGAGCATCGCGCCCACCGCCGCGGCCACGAACACCAGGAGACCGCCGCCGACCAGGACCGAGGCCGAACCCGCCAGCAGCCCGCTGGCCGCGTTCAGCACCCAGGTGGGGTAGGGGTGCCGGTTGCGGCGGATCTCCGCGAGCCGCCGGTAGGACTCCTCCAGGGAGATGTGCGTCTCGTCGTCACTGAGGTCGTCCACCAGCTGGTACACGGCCGCCAGGCGGGTGTAGTCGGTGCCCCGGCGGCGCACCGTGCGCGACGCGGTCACCGGGTCCTCCACCAGTGACGGCTGGTGGGAGATCGACAGCAGGGTGAAGGTGACGGTCGGTTCGCAGCGGTCCAGGCCGTAGGAGCGGCAGACGGCGAACATCGCCCCCTCCACGTCCTCCGCGCCCTCGCCGCCCGCCAGCAGCAACTCCCCGATACGCAGCGTCAGGTCGAGCACGCGCGGTACGGCGGGCCCGGTGTCGTCGTCGTGCCGGTGCACCTGTTCCGGTGCCGGCCGCTCGGTCACCGGCATGCGCAGCATGGTGCGCATCCGGTCCTGCCAGGGCACGTCCCGGTGCAGGGAGACGGACGGGATCCCGTTGGGCGGGGTGAACGCCGGCGGAGCCTGCTTGGCCTGGTACGTACTCGGCGGGTTGAACGCCGACCCCTCCGTCTCGGCGGGCGGCGGGGGAGCCGTGCCCAGGCCCTCGGGCAGGGCGAACTCCGACGTCGTCTCCGACTCCGTGGGGACCCGCGGGGCCCTCATGAGCGCCAGCCCTTCCGGAACGGCGAACTCCGACGTCGTCGACGACTCCGTATCCACCGGAGCCGCCAGTCCGACCCGAGAGCCGAAGGCACTCCTCGCCTCGTCCGACCGGCGTTTGCGGTCCTCCGTGTCCGTCACCTGCGCTGCGCTCCCTGCTACGACATGTCCCTGCTGCTTGCACCCCCGTCGGGCCCGGCCGGCAGGCCCCACGGGTCAGTATGCGCACGGACAGGGAAAAGGGCCGCACGCATATGCGTGCGGCCCTTTTCACGTCTCGTGCCCGGGGGCTCAGTGGCCGCCCGTCTCCTTGAAACGCTTGTAGGACCGCTCGATCTCGATCTCGGCGTCCGTCCGGCCGACCCAGTTGGCGCCCTCCACCGACTTGCCCGGCTCCAGGTCCTTGTAGACCTCGAAGAAGTGCTGGATCTCCAGACGGTCGAACTCCGACACGTGGTGGATGTCCCGCAGGTGCTCCACACGCGGGTCCGTCGACGGGACGCACAGCAGCTTGTCGTCGCCGCCGGCCTCGTCCGTCATCCGGAACATGCCGATCGCGCGGCAGCGGATCAGACAGCCCGGGAACGTCGGCTCGTCGAGAATGACCAGCGCGTCCAGCGGGTCGCCGTCCTCGCCGAGGGTGTTCTCGACGAAGCCGTAGTCGGTCGGATAGGCGGTCGAGGTGAAGAGTCGACGGTCCAGGCGGATCCGACCCGTCTCGTGGTCCACCTCGTACTTGTTCCGCGAACCCTTCGGGATCTCGATCGTGACGTCGAACTCCACCGGTGGCTCCTCCATGATCAGCACATAGTTCTGGTGGTTAAGTGTCCCTCACGCAGGTGTGTGATCGCGAAAGGGGTTGGTGGTCGTGCCGGAGCTGAGGCCTTGGCGGGCCGCGAGACCGCATGTGGCGCGGTTCGCGGACGCCGTACGACCCCGTCTGGCACGGACCGCGGCGGCTGTCCGGCCGCGTCTGGCGCGGTTGCGGCCGAGTCGTCCCGCGGGTGTCGCCACGACCGCCGGGCCACGGATCACGCGGTCGGTGGCCCGGCCGGGGACCTGGCGGTTCACCGTGGTCGCGGCCACCGCCGGAACGGTGCTGGCCGCAGGCGCGGTGACCGCCGCCGGTCCCTGGGACTCCACCGGTCAGCGTACGGCCGAGCAGGACCGGGCCGTGGCCCTGGAGGCCACGCGTGGCGCAGATCACGGCGGCACCCGCGGCAACGCCGGTACACCGCCCCGCGGCCCCGGTACGGCTCCCAGCGCCCCCTCCGTGCTCACCGGACTCGGCGGCGGCGCCACCACCGTCAAGTCGGTGCCCGGCGGCAAGGCCCTCTCGGGCACCCTCGCCCCGCTGCTGAAGACCCCGGCGTTCGGCGACCGTTCCGCCTCCGTGGTCGACGTGTCCACCGGCCGGAGCCTGTACGCCGACGGCCCCGCGGACGCGTTCACCCCCGCCTCCACCACGAAGATCGCCACCGCCGCCGCGGTCCTCGCCGCGCTCGGCCCCGACCACCGCCTGACCACCCGCGCCACCTACGAACCCGACACGAAAGAGGTCATCCTCGTCGGCGGCGGCGACCCCACCCTCACCGCCCGGAAGAAGGACACCACCGGCTCGGCGAGTCTGCGCGACCTCGCCGCACGCACCGCCGCCGCCCTCGCCGAACGCGGTGTGCGCGAGGTCACCCTGTCCTACGACACCACCCTCTACCCGGGTGGCGAGCGGCACCCGATCGGCGTCAACCCCAACATCGCCCTCATCACCCCGCTGATGGCCGACGAGGCCCGCACCGACGACTCCGTCAGCGGCCCCGCGGACCGCGTCCCGGACCCCGCGGCCGACGCCGCGCGGAAGTTCGGCGCGCTCCTGAAGGAACACGGCGTCAAGACCACGCCCCCCGGCCCGTCGAAGTCCACGACCCGCGCCGACACCCTCGCCACGGTCTCCTCGCCCCCGCTCGCCACCCTGGTCGAACGGATGCTCACCCACAGCGACAACGACCTCGCCGAAGCCCTCGCCCGCCAGACCGCGATCGCCACCGGCCGACGCGCCGACTTCGCGGGCGGCACCGCCGCCGTCCGCACCCAGCTGCAGAAGCTCGGCGTTCCTCTGAAGGGCACCGCGTTCAAGGACGCCAGCGGCCTCGACCGCAGGAACCGGCTCACCACCGGCCTGCTCACCGCCCTCCTCGTGAAGTCCGGCGACCCCGCCCGCCCCGAACTGCGCCCCGTCCTCACCGGGCTGCCCGTCGCCGGTTTCACCGGCACCCTCACCGGCCGCTACGCCGACGGCGCGGCCGGCGTCGTACGGGCCAAGACGGGCACCCTCACCGGCGTCAACGCCCTGGCGGGCACCGTCGTCGACCGGGAGGGCAGGCTGCTCGCCTTCGCCTTCCTCGCGACCGGCACCACCGACCCGACGGCCGCCCAGGCCGCCCTCGACAAGGCCGCCACGGCCCTGGCGGCGTGCGGCTGCCGGTGACCCGCCGGTCACGTGCCGGGTGCCGCAGGGGCGCCCGGCACCGGCTGTTCCACAGCTCTGTCCCGCGGCTCTGCCCCGCGCCGCGCTCCTCACGTACCGTTGCAGCATGACGAGTTTCGGTGGTGCTGCCTCTTCCGGGATGGTCGACTGGGATCTCGCGGTCGCGACCGCGACCCGGCTCATGCGGCCGGGGCCCGACGTGAGCCGTGACGAGGCCCGGGCCATCGTCACCGAACTGCGGAGGCACGCGAAGGCCTCCGAGACGCACGTCCGCGGCTTCACCCGGCTGGGCACCGAGGAGACGCACGACACTCCGGTCCTCGTCGTCGACCGCCCGGGCTGGGTCCGGGCCAACGTCGCGGGCTTCCGCGAACTGCTCAAGCCGCTCCTCGACAAGATGCAGGACCGGCGCGGCACCTCACCCGGCGGGGTCCTCCTCGGCACCGTCGGCGGCAAGGTCACCGGCGTCGAGGTCGGCATGCTGCTGTCCTTCCTGGCCTCCCGCGTCCTCGGCCAGTACGAGACCTTCGCCCCCGCCGCCCGCGACCTCCCGGCCGGTGGCCCGCCCGGCGCGCCGAACGGCGGCGGCAGGCTGCTGCTCGTCGCCCCCAACATCGTCCACGTGGAGCGCGAACTCGACGTGGATCCGCACGACTTCCGGCTGTGGGTCTGCCTGCACGAGGAGACGCACCGCACCCAGTTCTCCGCCGTCCCCTGGCTGCGTGACCACATGCAGGGCGAGATCCAGTCGTTCCTGGGGGAGACCGACGTCGACCCCATGACCGTCCTGGAGCGCGTCCGTCAGGCCGTCCAGTCCTTCACCGGCGGCCGGCCCGAGGGCGAGGAGGACGAGGACGGGGGAGACGGGCGCTCCCTCGTGGAGCTCGTGCAGACCCCCGCCCAGCGGGAGATCCTCGGCCGGCTCACGGCCGTGATGTCCCTGCTGGAGGGACACGCCGACTTCGTGATGGACGGCGTCGGGCCCGAGGTCGTGCCGAGCGTCGCCGAGATCCGCGAGAAGTTCCAGCAGCGACGCGCGAAGGGCGCCTCCCGCCTGGACCTGGCCCTGCGCAAACTGCTCGGCCTGGACGCCAAGCTCCGCCAGTACCGCGACGGTGAACGCTTCGTCCGCGCGGTGGTCGAGGAGGTCGGCATGGACGGCTTCAACCGGGTGTGGACCTCGCCCAACACCCTCCCCACCAAGGCGGAGATCTCCAAGCCCGCGGAGTGGGTCACCCGCGTGCACCGCAAACCCGAGGCGTAACGGCTCGGACGCCCGGCGTGGCGTGCGCCGCTCGTGCCTCCGGACGCCCGGCGTGCGCCGGGCGGGGGGCGGGGCGGCGCGACGTCCGGGGCGGGACTGCGGGGAACGGGACCGCGGGGGACGCGGCACGAGGAGAACCCGGCGTACGGCAGTCGGACGGATCCTCAATCACCCGTCCGAGGGACCGTGAGCGAAGAGTAGGCGTGCAATGCTCGGGGAACACCCCGGTTCTGTCACCATCTACACACTCTGAGTGACCGAATCCGGGCTCACCCCCGAAAACTTCATGAAGGGAACCGGACATGGGTCCCCATCCTGCGGTCGCGGCGATACGCCTGGCGGTCCGCCGCGTACTCCACGACATCCTCGACGAACACGACCGAAACCCCGGCGGACACGACCGGGTCGCCGCCGGCCCCGGCCGTACCCCCGAGGCCCCGCGCGCGTGTGAACCGTCCCCGCTCGTGCTCGTCGCCTGCTCCGGCGGCGCCGACTCCATGGCGCTCGCCTCCGCCCTCGCCTTCGAAGCGCCCCGCCTCGGGGTGCGCGCCGGCGGCGTCACCGTCGACCACGGCCTCCAGGCCGGCTCCGACCTGCGCGCCGCCGAAGTGACCCTGCGCCTGCGCGGCCTCGGCCTCGGCCCCGTCGAGTCCGTCGCCGTCACCGTCGGCCGCGGCGGCGGCCCCGAGGCCGCCGCCCGCGACGCCCGCTACGCCGCCCTCGACGCCGCCGCCGAACGGCACGGGGCGGCAGCCGTCCTGCTCGGCCACACCCGCGACGACCAGGCCGAGACCGTCCTGCTGGGACTCGCCCGCGGCTCCGGCATCCGCTCCCTGTCCGGAATGGCCGCGGTCTCGGGGGCCGCCGGCCGCTACCGCAGGCCCTTCCTCCGGCTCGACCGGCAGACCGCCCGCACGGCCTGCATGGCCCAGTCCCTCCCCGTCTGGGACGACCCGCACAACACCGATCCCGCCTACACCCGCTCCCGGCTCCGCCACGAAGGCCTGCCCGCCCTGGAGAAGGCCCTCGGCAAAGGCGTCGTCGAGGCACTCGCCCGGACGGCCCAGCTCTCCCGCGACGACGCCGACGCCCTCGACGCCTGGGCCGACCGCGCCGAGGCCGGCGTCCGCGACGCCGACGGCCGTCTGGAGTGCGCCGGACTCCACGCCCTCCCGCCCGCGGTGCGCCGCCGTGTACTGCGCCGCGCGGCCATCGACGCGGGGGCTCCGGCCGGTTCGCTGTTCGCCCGGCACATCGAGGAGGTCGACCGGCTGATCACCGGCTGGCGCGGCCAGGGGGCCATCAATCTCCCCGGCCGGGTCGTGGCCCGTCGCCAGGGTGGCAGACTGGTGATTCGGCAAGGCTGAAAAACGTATCCCCGGCAGAGCCGCGGACGGTACGGGACAGCCGGTGGGACGACCGAAAGTGATGCGGGTGGACGCGAAAGACATGGGTGCCGACCTCGAGAAGGTGCTCATCACCAAGGAAGAGATCGACGCCAAGCTGGCTGAGCTGGCCGCGAAGATCGACGCGGAGTACGCGGACAAGGAACTGCTGATCGTCGGCGTCCTCAAGGGTGCGGTGATGGTCATGGCCGACCTCGCCCGGGCGCTGTCCACCCCCCTCACGATGGACTGGATGGCCGTATCCTCGTACGGGGCGGGCACCCAGTCCTCCGGTGTGGTGCGGATCCTCAAGGACCTCGACACCGACATCAAGGGCAAGCACGTCCTGATCGTCGAGGACATCATCGACTCCGGCCTGACCCTGTCGTGGCTGATCTCCAACCTCGGCTCGCGCGAGCCCGCCTCCCTCAAGGTGTGCACGCTGCTGCGCAAGCCCGAGGCCGCCAAGGTCAACATCGACGTGGAATGGGTCGGCTTCGACATTCCCAACGAGTTCGTCGTCGGCTACGGCCTCGACTACGCGGAGAAATACCGCAACCTCCCCTTCGTCGGTACGCTCGCGCCCCACGTCTACGGCGGCTGAGACACCGGGACCGGGGCGCCGTATGTAGATCGGGAACCCCGACGGCCTCCGCGCCGTTGAAGCATGCGTGGACGCGATTGCCGGCAGTCCCACGCAGCTTCGGTGGGCCATGCTGGGGTACCGTCCGAAGAACAGTCTTTATCAAACTCACTATGGCAGGAGGGACGGGGCGGCACCGCTCCGTATGGATGGACGTGAAGCGATACTTCCGTGGGCCGGTCATGTGGATCGTGCTGGCCGTCCTCGCCGTGGTCGTGTTGATGCAGGTCGTCGGCTCGTCCGGCGGCTACAAGACGGTGGACACCGGCGAGGTCGTCCAGGCGATCAACGAGAACAAAGTCGAGTCGGCCAAACTGACCACCGGCGACGAGCAGATCATCAAGGTCCAGCTCAAGGACGGCGAAGAGGTCAAGGACAGCTCGAAGATCCAGGCGAGCTACATCGGTGACCAGGGCGTCACCATCGCCAACACGCTGCAGGACAAGTTCCAGAACGAGCAGATCCCGGACGGCTACACCGTCTCGCCGTCCAAGCAGAACGCGTTCGTGGGCATTCTGCTGTCGCTGCTCCCCTTCGTCCTCATCGTGGTCGTCTTCCTGTTCCTGATGAACCAGATGCAGGGCGGCGGCTCCCGCGTCATGAACTTCGGCAAGTCCAAGGCGAAGCTCATCACCAAGGACACGCCGAAGACGACGTTCTCCGACGTCGCCGGATCGGACGAGGCGGTCGAGGAACTCCACGAGATCAAGGAGTTCCTGCAGGAGCCGGCCAAGTTCCAGGCCGTCGGGGCCAAGATCCCCAAGGGTGTGCTGCTGTACGGCCCGCCCGGCACCGGCAAGACCCTGCTCGCGCGCGCCGTCGCGGGCGAGGCCGGCGTCCCCTTCTACTCGATCTCGGGTTCCGACTTCGTCGAGATGTTCGTCGGTGTCGGTGCCTCCCGGGTCCGTGACCTCTTCGAGCAGGCCAAGGCCAACGCTCCGGCGATCGTCTTCGTCGACGAGATCGACGCGGTCGGCCGCCATCGCGGCGCCGGCCTCGGCGGCGGTCACGACGAACGTGAGCAGACCCTGAACCAGCTCCTCGTCGAGATGGACGGCTTCGACGTGAAGGGCGGCGTGATCCTCATCGCCGCCACGAACCGGCCCGACATCCTCGACCCGGCTCTGCTGCGCCCCGGCCGGTTCGACCGGCAGATCGCGGTCGACCGCCCGGACATGCAGGGCAGGCTGGAGATCCTCAAGGTCCACCAGAAGGGCAAGCCGGTCGCCCCGGACGTCGACCTGTCGGCCGTCGCCCGCCGCACCCCCGGCATGACGGGTGCCGACCTGGCCAACGTGCTGAACGAGGCCGCGCTCCTGACCGCGCGCAGCGACCAGAAGCTGATCGACAACCACATGCTGGACGAGGCGATCGACCGAGTGGTCGCGGGCCCGCAGAAGCGGAGCCGGATCATGTCGGACAAGGAGAAGAAGATCACCGCGTACCACGAGGGCGGACACGCCCTGGTCGCGGCGGCCTCACCGAACTCCGACCCCGTTCACAAGATCACGATCCTGTCCAGAGGCCGCGCCCTCGGCTACACGATGGTGCTGCCGGACGAGGACAAGTACTCCACCACACGCAACGAGATGCTGGACCAGCTGGCCTACATGCTGGGCGGCCGCGCGGCCGAGGAGCTCGTCTTCCACGACCCGACCACCGGTGCGGCCAACGACATCGAGAAGGCCACCGGCCTGGCCCGCGCGATGGTCACGCAGTACGGCATGACCGAGCGTCTCGGCGCGATCAAGTTCGGCGGCGACAACTCCGAGCCGTTCCTCGGACGTGAGATGGCTCACCAGCGCGACTACTCGGAAGAGATCGCCGCGCTGGTCGACGAAGAGGTCAAGAAGCTCATCGAGACCGCGCACAACGAGGCGTGGGAGATCCTGGTCGAGAACCGCGACGTGCTCGACAACCTGGTCCTCGCACTCCTCGAGCGGGAGACGCTGGGCAAGGAGGAGATCGCCGAGGTCTTCGCCTCGATCGTCAAGCGTCCGCCCAGGCCCGCCTGGACCGGATCCTCCCGCCGTACGCCGTCCACCCGCCCGCCGGTGCTCTCCCCCAAGGAGCTGGCACTGACGAACGGGGCGAACGGCGCGACGCCGGCCATCTCCACCGTGAAGAGCACTGCGGCGGAGCCCGCCCCGGCGCCCGAGCCGATCCCGGAGGACCGCCCCGAGAGCTGACCGGCTCTCCCGGCGGCCTTACCGGGCCCGGAATGTATGCCGCGCCCCCCTGGTTCTAGCCTGGGGGGCGCGGTTTTTTTGTGTATCCGCAGTGGAGAGCGCGTGCATCAGGTCCGACACGCGCGCAGGCACAGGAACGAGGCACCCCATGACCGACCCGGTGACGCTGGACGGCGAGGCCACGATCGGCGAGTTCGACGAGAAACGAGCCGAGAACGCCGTCCGCGAACTGCTGATCGCGGTCGGCGAGGACCCGGACCGGGAGGGCCTGCGGGAGACGCCGGGCCGGGTGGCACGGGCGTACCAGGAGATGTTCGCGGGCCTGCGGCAGAAGGCCGAGGACGTGCTGACCACGACCTTCGACCTCGGCCACGACGAGATGGTGCTCGTGAAGGACATCGAGGTGTACTCCACCTGTGAGCACCATCTGGTGCCGTTCCGCGGGGTGGCCCATGTCGGTTACATCCCGGCCACCAGCGGAAAGATCACGGGGCTGTCCAAGCTGGCCCGGCTCGTGGACGTCTACGCCCGGCGCCCGCAGGTGCAGGAACGACTCACCACCCAGATCGCGGAGTCCCTGATGGAGATCCTGGAGCCGCGCGGGGTGATCGTGGTGATCGAGTGCGAGCACATGTGCATGTCGATGCGGGGCATCCGCAAGCCCGGCGCGAAGACCCTCACGTCGGCCGTGCGCGGGCAGCTGCGGGACGCGGCGACGCGCAACGAGGCGATGAGCCTCATCATGGCGCGCTGAGAGCGCGCTGAGCGGGCGTCAGGCGGCCGGGGCGGTGCCCCTGCCGTTGTGGTCGTCGTCGTCCTCCGGGAGCTTGCAGACGCGCTCCAGGAAGAGGGCCGCCCCTATGACGGCGACTCCCGCCAGGACCGAGAAACCGGCGTAGAAGGCCTGGTCGCGGCGGGCGGGGATGTCGAGGGACTCCAGGAGGAAGACGCCCGTGCCGCCGTACATCCCGGCGACGAGGGCGGCGACCAGGGCACTGGCCTGGCCGAAGACGACCGCGCGGGCCGCCATCATCGGGTCGACGCCCTTGGCGTCGGGGCGGCGCTCGCGCTGGTCCTTGAGACGGGCGCGCAGGGAGAGCGCCGTGGCCGTGAGGACCACGGCGATCAGGGCGAGGACGACGGGCGCCGCCAGCGGGACGCTCGGCAGGGTGCCGAGGGAGTTCCAGAGGCGGGCGCCGGCCCAGGACAGGATCCCGGCCACGACGAAGACGCCGGCCAGCACCCTGATGCGCAGCTCTCTCACGGTGTCCCTTCGGTTCCCCCGGTGCCCGGGTGTGCGGTCCTGTCGACCTTAACGGCTACTCGGGCAGCCGGAGTTCCAGGTCGCTGCGGGAGGTGACGCCCTCGTGGGTGACCGCGGCGAGCAGGGTGGCGACGGGGCCGCGTCCGGGGAGTTCGGCCTCCGGGTCGACGTCGTGCCACGGGGCCAGCACGAAGGCGCGTTCGTGGGCGCGGGGGTGGGGGAGGGTCAGCTGCGGGTCGTCGGAGAGGAGGTCCGCGTAGGAGACGATGTCCACGTCCAGGGTGCGCGGGCCCCAGTGCTCGTCCCGCACCCGGTGGAAGGCCTCCTCGACCGCGTGGGCCCGCTCCAGCAGGGAGGACGGGGGCAGGGTGGTCCTGAGGACCACGACCGCGTTGAAGTACGAGGGCTGGCTGCCGGGCTCGACTCCCCACGGCTCCGTCTCGTACACGGGCGAGACCGCCTTGACCCGGACGCCGGGGGTGTCCTCGAGAGCGTCGACGGCCCCCTGGAGGGTTTCCAGCCGGTTGCCGAGGTTGGCGCCCAGGGAGACGACGGCCCGCTTCGGGTTGTGCAGGGTGGTGTCGGCGGCGTCGACCTGCTCGACCACGGAGGCGGGGACGGGCTGGACGGTCGGGTCGGTGTGGCCCGGGGTGGACGGCCTGGTCATGCGCGGCTCCGGATGATGGTGATGGTCACGTCGTCGAAAGGCACGGTGATCGGAGCGTCCGGCTTGTGGACGCGGACCTCGACCTCCTGGACCACGTCGTGCTTGAGGCAGACCTGTGCGATGCGTTCGGCGAGCGTCTCGATGAGGTTGACGGGCTCGCCCTGGACGACCGCCACGACCTCCTCCGCCACGATGCCGTAGTGCACGGTCTTCGTCAGGTCGTCGTCGGTCGCGGCCGGCCGGGTGTCCAGGCCGAGGACCAGGTCCACGATGAAGGTCTGGCCTTCCTCGCGTTCCTTGGGGAACACACCGTGGTGCCCACGGGCCTTCAGGCCGTGCAGCGCGACACGATCCACACGAATCCACTCCTGTCAGTCGTCGGTCCGGCCGGTCGGTGCCGTGTGCGGACGGCACCCCTGTCCCGGTCGAATCTACCCGCGGGTGCCGTCCGGGCGGGTCCCGAGGCGGGCGGGTCGGTCCGGGCCGGGAGGTTTCACCGTGCGTTTCCCCCGGGAAGGCCCGGGGCTCACGGACGGGTAGCGGCCCCTACCCGCACGGGGGTGATGCCAATCGCCCTCCGGGGACGGGAGAAGAGGACGGGGGCCGCGGCCGGCCCGTTCGCTCAGGAGGGGGCCCCGGTGTCGTCGGGGGTTTCGGAGTCGTCGGTCTCGTCGTTCTCGGCGAGGACGGGAGAGGCGTGGTGGGACCAGAGCTTCCAGCCCCCGGGAGTGCGCCGGTAGATGTTGGTGGCGACGACCAGCTGGCCCAGCAGGGGGCCGAGTTCCTCGCCGGCCTTCGGGGCGGGGCCGCCGCTGAGGATGTTCTCGGTGCAGGTCACGACGGCGGTGTCGCCGGTGACGGAGACGTGCACGTCGGTGAGGAAGAACTGGATGTAGTCGGTGTTCGCCATGATCAGGGCGTACGACCGGAGCACCTCGCCGCGTCCCGTGAGCACCGGCCAGCCGGGGTGCACGCAGGAGATCACTCCGGCGTCCGCCGGGTCGTGGTAGGTCTCGTCGATGCCCAGGTCGGCCGGGGTCAGCCAGAGCGACGCGACCTCTTCGAAGTCACCCTGCTCGAGCGCCTCGTAGAAGGCGGCGTTGGTGGCTTCGACCTGCTCGACATCGGTGTGCGGGGCGCTCAACGGGTTCCCTCTGAGCCGTGTGCTGCGCCGTGTGCGCCGGGTACGGGGGGTGCGCCGTCCGGGGTGCGGGCCAGTTCGACGGCGCGGGCGACGCGTACGGCGTCCGCGGTGGCGCGCACCGCGTGCACGCGGACCGCCCAGGCGCCGCCCTGGGCGGCGAGCGCGGAGACGGCGGCGGTGGCCGCGTCGCGTTCCCGGGCGGGCGGGGGCGCGCCGTCGGGACCGGCCAGGACGTGACCGAGGAACCTCTTGCGGGACGCGGCGACGAGCAGCGGGTGGCCGAGCGCCCGGAGGCGGTCGAGCCGGGCCAGGAGGGCGAGGTCGTGGTCGGCGCCCTTGGAGAAGCCGAGCCCGGGGTCGACGATCACGCGGCCGGGGGCGATGCCGCCCTCCAGCACGGCGTCCACGCGGGCGCGGAGTTCGTCGACGACCTCGGTGACGACGTCGCCGTAGGTGCCCTGCACGTTGCCGCCCTCCAGCAGGCCGCGCCAGTGCATGACGACGAAGGGGGCGCCGGCGTCGGCGACCACGGGGATCATGCCGGGGTCGGAGAGACCGCCGCTCACGTCGTTGACGAGCGCGGCGCCCGCCGCGAGGGACTGCTCCGCGACGGAGGCGCGCATGGTGTCGACGGAGATCGTGACGCCCTCGGAGGCGAGGCCCCGGACCACGGGTATGACGCGTTTGAGTTCCTCGGCCTCGTCGACACGCGTGGCACCGGGGCGGGTGGACTCGCCGCCGACATCGATCAGGTCGGCACCCTGGGCGACCAGGTCGAGGCCGTGCTTGACGGCGGTCGTCGTGTCGAACCAGCGGCCACCGTCGGAGAAGGAGTCGGGCGTCACGTTCACGACGCCCATGACCGCGCAGCGGTCCCAGTGGGGGAGGCCCGAGACGTGAAGGTGTCCGCTGCTGTTGCTCATATGTTCAGCGTAGGCGTTGGGCGGGGCGGGGGAGTACCTGGACCAGGGGGCACCGACGGAGGCCGGCTCCGAGGTCTCGTAGCCCGGGGTCCGGAGTCCGTAGCCCGGAGTCCGTGGCCGGGAATCGGGAGCCGGGGAGTCGGGAGCCCGTGGCCGGGAGCCGGGAGCCGGGAGCCGGGAGTCCGTAGCCCGGGGCCGTAGCCCGGGGCCGTAGCCCGGGGCCGTGGCCCGGACTGTGGTCCGGTATTTCCGGCAAGGGTGGGACGGGCGGCGGGTGTATCGCGATCCCGCCGGTCGTCCGCGAAAGCGGCGGGGCGATTCGGGCGCCTCGGGATGTGCCCCGGGACGCGCCCCGGGATGCGCCCCGGGCGCGACTTCCTCACCCGGAAGCAGGTTTTCCGGGCGGGAGCCGGAGGGGGACCGGCGGGTGCCGAAGGAGCGGTGCGGGCCGGGGCCGGGGCGGGCCCGGCAGCCGGTGCGGGAGGCGGCCCGGGGCGTACCGGAAGCGGCTTACCGCCCGAAAATGATCTTGATAATTGCGGCGCGGGTCTATTCACGGTTCGGTGGAGTTCCCTGACGCCCTGTGAAAGCCCCGGTGCTGCTTTGTTTTTTTACGGGGCGGGGCTCCATCATTCGCCTACGCGCGGTAAGTTTCTGGCCATGTCACGTGGACGTCACCGCCATTCCCCGCCCCTGCACAGGATGTTGCCCCCGTCGGCGATCGCAGGCGTCTCGCTCGTCTGCGCCCTGGCTCCCTGGGTGTTCACACAACCGATGACGCTTCGCCTCCTGGCCGCCGCGGCGGCGGCCACGGCGGTCCTCGGTGCGGTCGTGATGCGGCACTGGGACGCCCAGGCCGGCAAGCAGGTCGCCGAACTCACGCGCGCGCGGGCCAGTGACGAGTGGCGTTTCGAGGAACGGGTCGCCGAACTGGAGTCCGACCTCGACGAGTCGCGCGAGCTGCGCGTCAAGCTGGAGCAGCGGTTGCGCGCCAAGCGCGCGGAGCTCGCCGGACTGCGCAACGAGCACGCGGCACTGCTCAGGCGGTACGCCGCGGCGGAGACCGACCGGGCGACCGTCCTGGAGGAGCGCCGGGTGCTCGAGATCGAGGCGGCGGTTCCGGCCCGCGCGTTGACGGCGGGGCCGTCGGCCGCCGGGACCGGTGGCGGGCCCGACGACAAGGCGACCGTGCCGGCGGCCAGGACCGGGGGCGGGACCGGAACCGGGGGCGGGACGACGACCGGGCCCGAGGCAACCGCGGACGGTGAGGAGGAGGCCGGCCGGACCACGGCTTCCCGGGCCTTCTCGCAGGCGGGGGCCACACTGTTCCTGCGGGCCGACGAGGCACTGGCACGGCTCGCCGGCCACGGTGCGGGCGACGCGGACGGAGCCGGCGACGACCGTCCCGTGCGGGACGTCGCCGGTGCCGGCGCCGCGGCCGGGGAGGTCGCCACGGAGGCCGTGGAGACCTCGGCCGGCGATGTGCCGGCCGACGCCGGCACCCCCCGGGGCGGCCCCCTGGCCGAGGGCGGTCCCGCACCGGCCGAGGGCGACACCCGGCCCCGTCACACCGCCGGCTCCCTCCGGAGCGGTGGCACCCGCAGCGGCAGCACCCCCGAGGACGACGGCCCCGGGCCCACCACGGCGGGGAAGCCGGAGCAGTCGCCGGAGGACGAGGCCCAGGGGCGGCCCGAGGCGGTCGCCGAGGACGGGAGCGCGACCGCCTCCCCCGGCCCGGACACCGGCACCACGCCCGAGCAGTCGGGCCGGCCGGCCGAGTCCGCGGAGTCCGCCCCGTCGGCCCCGCCCGGAAGTTCCGTGCGGAGGCCCTCCGGACACTTCACCGTGCCGACCGCGGTCGCGGTGGTACCGCAGACGGAGCCCGTGCGGCGCCCGGTGTCCGACGGCACCTTCGACTTCTTCGGTACGCAGAAGGAGGCGGAGGACGACGCCGACGCGGCCGAGGAGGAGGCGCCGGCCTCCCGCACGGCCCAGGACGAGCCGGAGTTCGGGCCGGCCGGCGAGGCGCGGGGCGCCGGCCGGGTCATCGACCTGACGGCGCACGACGAGCCGGAGCCCGCGGACGGGGAGACCGCGGACGGGGAGACCGGGGCCGGGGCCGGAACCGGGACGCGGACCGAGACCGGCACGAAGGGGCTGCGCAGCGCGGTCTCCTGACGGAGGGCGGCGAGAGCACACGGCACCACGACGTGGCCACGCGAACGGGGTCCCGCACGGAGGACGTGCGGGACCCCGTTCGCGTGGCAGGGCAAGGCCGGGCCGGGCCTCCGAGCGCCCGGTGGCCGGGTCAGGCCATCCACCGGTCCGGGCGGGCGTCCCGGCGGCCGGTCCGGGACCGTTCGGCCTGGGCCCGCAGCAGCTCCGCCGCCTCGCCGGTGTCCCGGAGCCGGGCCACCACGGACTTGTTGGCCCCGGTGTCCACATGGACGTCCGCGAGGCCCCTGGCGCGCTGCCAGGGCCCCTGGACCAGCCGTACGCTCTGCACCTTGGCGTGCGGCACCAGGGCGACGGTCCGGGTCAGCCGGCCGTGCCGGGCGGTGAACACGGTGTCGGTGACGGCGAGTCCGTAGCCGCGCCACCACACCGGCACGCACCACCGCGCGCGCCGCGGCGGCCGGGACAGTTCCGCGTGCGACGGCACCCCGACGCCGGGCAGCACCCGCGCGACGACGGACTCGGCGATCTCGCGCGGGGCGACCGGCAGCAGCAGGGAGTTGGACGAGCCCGCCACATCGAGTTCCACCCGTACCCAGCCCCGGCGCCGCCACAGCAGCGGCTCCACGATCCGCACGGTCTGCACCCGCCCCGGCGGCACTGTCTCGTGGGCCCGGTCGAGGAGTCCGTGGTCGATGCGCAGCCCGTCGGGCGACTCGCCCAGCGTCCAGTCGTACTCGGAGACGAACCGGCCGACGCTGCTCGCGCCCGCCGCGCCGAGCAGCGGCACGGCGGTGGCGAGGATCGTCCACAGGCTGTCGGTGACCATCCACAGCGGCGGCAGCACGACGGCGGCGACGATCAGCCACACCCAGGTCGTGCCGGTCAGCACGAGGGACAGGGCGAGGACGCCGGGCGGCACGCGCAACAGCTGCCGGGACGGTGCCTCGCCCACCTCGTGCGCCGTCTCGGGCGCGAAACCGGCCGCTCGCGCGAGCAGTTCGGCCCGCAGCGCGCGGGCGTGGTCGGCCCCCAGGAAGGCCAGCTCGTCCTTCTTGTCGGTCCCGATGACGTCGAGTTTGAGCTTCGACACGCCCGCGACCCGCGCGAGCAGCGGCTGGGTGACGTCGATGGCCTGGATCCGCTCCAGCCGGATGTGCGCGGTGCGCCGGAAGAGCAGACCGGTGCGGATGCGCAGTTCGCTGTCGGTCACCGCGAAGTGGGTGAACCACCAGGTCAGGAAGCCGTAGAGGGCGGCGGCCGGGATCAGGACGCCGATACCGACGAGCAGGGTGGTCGTCGTCAGCCGGGTCAGCTGGCGCTGCGCCTGGTCCGGGTCGTGCAGCGCCCACCCGATGACGACCGCGACGGGCGCCCACGCCCGCCTGAGCGGTGTGACGGGGTGCAGCCGGCGCTCGATCACGGGCCGCCGCCCGCGTACCTCCCCGGGGGCCTCCTGGGCGGTCACAGCCCCGCCGATCGGGCCTCGCCCAGCTCCGTGAGCCGGTCGCGCAGTCGTTCGGCCTCGGCCGGGACGAGGCCGGGGATGGTGGCGTCGGTCGCCGCGGCCGCCGTGTGCAACTGCACGCTGGCCAGTCCGAAGTGCCGTTCGACGGGTCCGGACGTGACCTCGACCAGCTGCATCCGCCCGTACGGCACGACCGTCTCCTGACGCCACAGGACGCCCCGGCTGATCAGCAGGTCGTCGGAGCGCTCGGCGTACCGCCAGGAACGCCAGTTGCGCTCCAGCATCACCCAGCCCCAGACCGTCACGGCCAGCGGCAGCAGGGCGAAGGCAGCCCAGCCGGGCCCGGCCAGCAGACCCGGGACCAGCCCGGCGGCCAGGGTGAGCAGTCCCAGCCACACCACCAGCATCAGTCGGCGCACCTTCAGCAGCCCCGGCGGCAGCGCGATCCACCGCGGCTCGTCACCGGGGGCCGCCGGCGCGCCGACGGTCACCGCCTCGGCGGCCGTGGTCGCCGCCTCGGCGGCCGTGGTCGCCGCCTCGGCGGGCTGTTCCGGCTGTCGCGGTCCCGCTGTACCCGTGTCGTGCGGGTTGCCCGTCTCCATGGCCCCAGCGTACGTAGGGGAGACTGTGTTCATGACTCCTACGACGGAGACCATGGTCGGCATCGGCGGCGCCGCGGAGAGCACCGACATGGTGCTCAACATCGGGCCCCAGCATCCGTCCACGCACGGCGTGCTGCGGCTGAAGCTGGTTCTGGACGGCGAACTGATCACCAGCGCGGAGCCCGTGATCGGCTATATGCACCGGGGCGCGGAGAAGCTGTTCGAAGCGCGGGACTACCGGCAGATCATCATGCTGGCCAACCGCCACGACTGGCTGTCGGCGTTCTCCAACGAGCTGGGCGTGGTCCTCGCCGTGGAGCGGATGCTCGGCATGGAGGTCCCCGAGCGCGCGGTGTGGCTGCGCACACTGCTCGCGGAGCTGAACCGGGTGCTCAACCACCTGATGTTCCTCGGCTCCTATCCGCTGGAACTCGGCGGCATCACCCCGATGTTCTACGCCTTCACGGAGCGCGAGGAACTCCAGCACGTGATGGAGGAGGTCTCCGGCGGGCGCATGCACTACATGTTCAACCGCGTGGGCGGCCTCAAGGAGGACCTTCCGGCGGGATGGACCACACGCGCGCGCGGCGCCGTCGCCGACGTGCGCTCCCGCATGGACCGCTTCGACGACCTGGTGCTCGGCAACGAGATCTTCCGCGGCCGCACGCGCGGTGTCGGCGTCCTGTCGCCGAAGGCCGTGCACGCGTACGGCGTGAGCGGGCCGATCGCCCGTGCCTCCGGCGTCGATCTCGACCTGCGCCGCGACGAGCCGTACCTCGCCTACGGAGAGCTGGCGGACGTCCTGAAGGTCGTGACCCGTGAGGAGGGTGACTGCCTCGCCCGCTTCGAATGCCTCCTGGAGCAGACGTACCACGCCCTCGACCTCGCCGAGGCCTGCCTCGACCGGCTCGCCGACCTGCCCCCCGGCCCCGTCAACCAGCGGCTCCCCAAGGTGCTCAAGGCGCCCGAGGGGCACACGTACGCGTGGACCGAGAACCCGCTCGGCATCAACGGGTACTACCTGGTCAGCAAGGGCGAGAAGACGCCGTACCGGCTGAAGCTGCGCTCGGCGTCCTACAACAACGTCCAGGCGCTCACCGAACTGCTGCCGGGGACGCTGGTCTCGGACATGGTGGCGATCCTGGGGTCGATGTTCTTCGTCGTGGGGGACATCGACAAGTAGGCGACGAGGAGTCGACGAGGAGTGGTCGACGAGCGGGGGAGCGGGGCGTGGGAACGGGGAGCCGCAGGGGGTCAGACGGGGCCCGGGGCCGCGAGCACGTCCGGGACCCCGACCGGCTGCAGCAGCCACCCGAAGTCGCCGAGTCCGCCCGGCGCGACGAGTTCGGCGGCCTCCGAGGCGGCCGCCAGGGCCCGCACGTAGCCGGCGGGGTCGGTGGACGCGAGGGCGAGCGGTGGGCGCGAGCCGGTGAGACCCAGGGCGCGCAGGGCGGCCCGCTGCGGGATCAGGCGTGCGCCGGGGAGCGCGCAGGCTGCCGCGCAGGCGTCCAGGGCGACGTGCGCGGTGATGTCGCACGACCCGTCCGGCACGGGTGCCGTCTCCCGCCCCTCCCGGAATCCCGTCAGCGTCCCGAACGGCGGGCGCGCGTCCGCCGTGTGCGCGTAGTCCACGGCGACGGCGAGCCCGCGCGCCAGCACCCCGACCGCCGACGCCCAGGCCAGGTCCCGGGGCAGTCCGATCTCCGCCCGCAGCCCCACTCCGCTCGCGGCCTCGGCGGCGGCCTCCGGGCCGGCCTCCCCGACCGCCACGGCCTCCTCGCCGCCCCGCGCGGATCGTTCGGCCGTCAGCGGCCACCACCGGGCGAGCCACTCCGCCTCCGGGCCCGTGACCGGCGGTCCGAGCCGCTCCGTTCCGTCGTCGGCCACCAGGACCAGGTGCAAGACGCCCGCCGGGCCGACCTCGGCGACCTCCAGCGGCACGTTGTCCAGCCACTCGTTGGCGAACAACAGCCCCGTGATCCGCTCCGGTGGCTCGGCCCGCCACTCGATCCGCCGGTCGAGACCGCCGGGACGGCCGGCGAGTTCGACGGCGTACGGACGCGTGCGTGCCGCCACGTCGGCGGGCAGTGCGGCGAGCACACCGGCGGCGAGTTCGCCCCGGCCCGCCGCCATGTCCACGAAATCGAGCACCGCGGGCCGGCCCAGCGCCTCGTCGACCCGGCACAGCAGACGCGCCACGGCCCCCGCGAACAGCGGGGAGGCGTGCACCGACGTACGGAAGTGCCCGGCGGGGCCCTCCGGCCTGCGGTAGAAGCCGTCCGGCCCGTACAGAGCCGCCCGGGTCGCCGCCCGCCACCCGCGCGGGCCGCCGTGCGCCCCCGCCGTCGTCGCCGTCGTCATCGGCCCAGGCTACGTGTGAGGTCGTGCCGGGCCTCCACCTTGCGGAGTACGTGTGCGGACCGGGGATCGACCCTCCGGTTGACCCCTGCACGCACGGGGCTTCCCTACGCTGGGTCACGTGCAGCGCCTCTACGATTTTCTCCGCAGACACCCGGCATGGGTCGACGGCTTCTGGGCCCTCGTCCTGTTCGGGATTTCGGTGGTCAGCGGACCGGCCGTGGAGGAGGCCGAGGGGACCGCTCCGACGGCCGTGGCCGTGCCGGTCATGCTGCTGCTGTCGCTGGTCGTCGCGCTGCGCCGCCGGATGCCGGAGCGGATGCTGGTCCTGGCCGTCGCGGTGGGCATCCTCCAGGTGGTCCTGGACATGGCACCGGTGCCGGCCGACTTCGCGATGCTGGTGATCGCCTACACGGTCGCGGCCGTCGGGGCCCGCTGGGCGTCCCGTCTCGCGCTGGGTGCCGGTCTGTGCGCGGCGCCGGTCGCGCAGGCACGCTGGCCGCTCGACGACGTGAGCGTGGCGGGCAACATCGCCATGGTGATATTCCAGACCGTGCCCTTCGTCCTCGCCTGGGTGCTCGGTGACTCCATACGCACCCGGCGTGCCTACTTCGCCCAGCTCGAGGAGCGCGCCGCGCGGCTCGAGAAGGAGCGCGAGGCACAGGCGAAGGTCGCGGTCGCCGCCGAACGCGCCCGCATCGCGCGCGAACTGCACGACGTGGTCGCGCACAACGTGTCGGTGATGGTGGTGCAGGCCGACGGCGCCGCCTACGTCCTCGACGCGGCCCCCGACCAGGCGAAGAAGGCCCTGGAGACGATCTCCTCCACCGGCCGCCAGGCGCTGGCCGAGATGCGCCGCCTGCTCGGCGTGCTGCGCACCGGAGAGCACCAGGAGGCCGGGGAGTACGTACCGCAGCCCGACGTGCGGCAGATCGAGGACCTCGTCGAGCAGTGCCGGGGGTCCGGACTGCCGGTGGACTTCAAAATCGAGGGCACCCCGCGCCCGCTGCCCAGCGGCCTCGAGCTCACCGCGTACCGCATCGTGCAGGAGGCGCTCACCAACACCCGCAAGCACGGGGGGCCCAACACGGGCGCCAGCGTGCGCCTGGTGTACTTCGACGACGGCCTCGGCCTGCTCGTCGAGGACGACGGCAAGGGCGCCCCGCACGAGCTGTACGAGGAGGGCGGGTTCGACGGCCAGGGCCACGGTCTGATCGGCATGCGCGAGCGGGTCGGTATGGTCGGCGGCACCCTGGACGCGGGTCCGCGGCCCGGCGGAGGATTCCGGATCAGTGTCCTGCTGCCCCTCAAACCCGTTCACTGACACCTGAACGCTTGCGCACGCCCTTTATTGACACCTGTAACACCTTCTGAGACGGAAGAGGCCCCGATGGCGATCCGCGTGATGCTCGTCGACGACCAGGTGCTGCTGCGCACCGGGTTCCGGATGGTGCTCGACGCCCAGCCGGACATGGAGGTCGTGGCGGAGGCGGGCGACGGCGTGGAGGCCCTCCAGGTGCTGCGGTCCACCGCCGTCGACGTGGTGCTCATGGACGTCCGGATGCCGAAGCTGGACGGGGTGGAGACCACCCGCCGGATCTGCGCGGACACCGACCCGCCGAAGGTGCTGATCCTGACCACCTTCGACCTCGACGAGTACGCCTTCTCCGGCCTGAAGGCGGGAGCCTGCGGCTTCATGCTCAAGGACGTGCCGCCCGGCGAACTGCTCGCCGCGATCCGCGCGGTGCACAGCGGCGACGCCGTGGTCGCCCCGTCCACCACCCGCCGGCTCCTGGACCGCTTCGCCCCCATGCTGCCGAGCACCACCGAGCAGCCCCGGCACAAGGAACTGGAGCGGCTCACCGGGCGGGAACGGGAGGTCATGGTGCTGGTCGCGCAGGGCCTGTCCAACGGTGAGATCGCGGCCCGCCTGGTGCTGTCGGAGGCGACCGTGAAGACCCACGTGGGCCGCATCCTGACCAAGCTGGGACTGCGGGACCGGGTGCAGGTGGTGGTCCTCGCCTACGAGACGGGACTGGTCCGGGCCGGCGGGCAGGACTGACCCTGCCCACAGGGCTGACCGGGAGTCCCCGCGCCGGTAGGGTCTGCGCATGCTGCTCTGGATCAACGGCCCCTTCGGGGGCGGCAAGACGCAGACCGCGTACGAGGTGCGGCATCGTCTCCCGGGCAGTGTCGTCTGCGATCCGGAGCACGCCGGATTCGGGCTGCGCCGCATGCTGCCGCCCGAACTGCGGGGGGACTTCCGGGAACTGTCCTCCTGGCGGCAGGGTGTCGTCGAGGTCCTCGACCTCGCGCTGACCCGGCACGACGGCGTCGTGATCGCGCCCATGACGGTCACGGACTCCCGCTGTTTCGCCGAAACCGTCGGCCGGCTGCGCGAACGCGGCCACGAAGTCCACCACTTCACCCTCCTCGCCGAACGGGAGACGGTGCTGAGGCGGCTGCGTGAACGCGGCCTCGGGCGCCTCCTGCGCCGCGTCGTCGGAAGGAAAGCGGACCCGAGCCGGGACAGTTGGGCCGTGGACCGGCTCGACCACTGTCTGGAGCGGCTCGCCGGGCCGGAGTTCACCGAGCACCTGTGGACGGACCACACGACCGTCCCGAAGACGGCGGACCGCATCGCCGTACTGGCCGGGCTGGAGCTGTCCCCCCACCAGGGGGGACAGCTCCGGACCCGGCTGCGGCAGGCGCGTGTCGGCGTCCGGCACATCCGCTTCGACTGAGGCGCCGTCGTCCGCGGACCGGCCGCGTCCGGCCGGGGACGGTGAAGGGGGCCGACGCCCCCACGACGTGTTCCCGGCCCCTCACGCCCTCACGGCTTCGTCAGCCGTCAGCCGTCAGCCGTCAGTCGTCGTGCGAAGTCCGAGGCCGCGGCCCGCACGTCGTCGGCCGCCCACTCCAGGGCCGCGGCCCGCACGTACACCTCCGTGGACGACAGGCCCGGCCCCTTCGAGCCCCAGTGGTTGGCGAACAGGACGGTCCCCGTCTCCTCGGCCGCCCGGATCGCCGCCTCCGCGACGACACCGGCGTCGTACGGCAGCCAGACCTGGAAGTCGTGGGTGTGCGGCACCTCGGGGTGGACGCGGAACCAGGGCAGCCCTCCCGCCTCCAGGCCCTCGCGCAGCGCGGCGGCCACCACGCGCGCGTGGGTGACGTACTCGGGCAGCCGGGGCAGCTCTCGCTCCAGGCCGATCAGCGCCGACAGCGCGGTCGGGAACTGCTGGAAGACGTTGCCGCCGTACCGGTGCCGCCAGGCCTTCGCCTCCTCGGTCAGCGTCGCCGGACCGGCGAGCGCCGCGCCGCCGAAGCCGTCGAGGGACTTGTAGAACGACACGTAGACGCTGTCCGCCAGGGCGGCGATCTCCTCCAGTGGACGGCCGAAGTGCGTCGTGCACTCCCACAGCCGGGCCCCGTCGAAGTGGACCACGGCCTCGCGTTCCCGCGCGGCGTCCACCACCTCGGTCAGCTCCTCCCAGGTGGGCAGTACGAAACCGGCGTCCCGGAGGGGAAGTTCCAGCATCAGCGCGCCGAAGGGCTCGTCGAAGTCCCGCACCTCGGCGGCGGTCGGCATCCGGGGCTCGCTGGTCACCCGCACCGGACGCAGGCCGCCGACCCGGCTGAACGCGTTCCGTTCATGGACCTCGGGGTGGCTGAGTCCGTGCAGCGCGACCACGGGGCTGCCGCTGCGGCCCGCCCAGCAGCGCAGGGCCACCTGCTGGGCCATCGTCCCGGTCGGGAAGAACGCGGCGGCCTCGGTGCCCAGGAGCCCGGCGACCCGCTCCTCCAGCGCCTCGACGACGCCGCCGCCGTAGAGGTCGGCCGTCTCGTCCAGGTCGTACACGCTGCCCGCCGCCTCCAGCAGGGCCAGCCGCTCCCGGAGCGGCCCGAGGAAACCGAGGCGCGCGAGCACGCGCGGGGCGCTGCGCCAGGCGGCGACCCGCCGCTCCCGGAGCTTTTGACCCGGTTCCCGGTCTGTCTCCAGGTCCAGGTCCGGGTCCGGGTCCGGTCCAGGTCCCGGTCCCGGCCCGGTCCGCCGTCCGTCCTGTGCTGCGGTGCGGTTCTCCGCCGTATCGCCCATGCCCGGGATCATCCCGCGTACGGGCGGGTCCGGGCACCCGGGTTTTCCCTGCGGGACCCACACCCTGTGGACACGCACCGTGGACAAGTGTGCGCCCGGGAGCCGCCCGCGTTTCGCGTTAACATGACGAGAAATCGTCCGGTACCCCGAGCGGACTGGAACGGGAAGGCCGTCGCCGCGTGAACACAAGCCCACAGCCGGATCCCAGGGACCGCCCCGCGCGGCTCAGCGTCGGTGTGGTCGGCGCCGGGCGCGTCGGCCCGGCCCTGGCCGCGTCCCTGCGGCTCGCCGGACACCGTCCGGTGGCCGTGTCCGCCGTGTCCGCCGCCTCCCGAGGGCGCGCCGGGCAACTGCTCCCCGACGTGCCGGTGGTCACGCCCGCCGAGGTGCTGGCGCGGGCCGAACTGGTGCTGCTGACCGTCCCGGACGACGCGCTGCCGGGGCTGGTGGCCGGGCTCGCCGAGACGGGTGCGGTACGGCCGGGCCAGCTCCTCGTGCACACCTCCGGCCGGTACGGCGCGAAGGTGCTGGACCCCGCCCTGCGGGCCGGCGCGCTGCCGCTGGCCCTGCACCCGGCGATGACGTTCACCGGCACCCCCGTCGACGTGCAGCGGCTCGCCGGATGCTCCTTCGGCGTCACCGCGCCGGAGGAACTGCGGTTGGCCGCCGAGGCCCTGGTGATCGAGATGGGCGGCGAACCGGAGTGGATCGCCGAGCAGAACCGCCCCCTCTACCACGCGGCCCTCGCCCTGGGCGCCAACCATCTGGTCACCCTGGTCGCCCAGTCCCTGGAGCTGCTGCGCACCGCCGGGGTCGGGGCCCCCGACCGGATGCTCGGCCCGCTGCTCGGCGCCGCCCTGGACAACGCCCTGCGCTCCGGCGACGCGGCCCTCACCGGCCCCGTCGCGCGCGGTGACGCCGGCACCGTCTCCGCCCATGTCACCGAGCTGCGCCGGCACGCCCCGCAGACCGTCGCCGGCTATCTGGCGATGGCCCGCGCGACCGCCGACCGCGCCCTCGCCCACGGCCTGCTGAAGCCGGAACTCGCCGAGGACCTCCTCGAGGTACTCGCCGACGGGACGACGGGCACCACCGGCGAAACGGGCACCACCGGCGACGGCGAAGGGAACCCCCGATGACCACCACCCTGCTGCGCACCGCCGACGACCTGCACGCACGCACGCGCACGGGCCGCCGCGCCGTCGTGATGACCATGGGCGCCCTGCACGAGGGCCACGCCACCCTGATCCGCGCCGCGCGCGACCTCGCGGGCCCCGCGGGCGAGGTCGTGGTCACCGTCTTCGTCAACCCGCTGCAGTTCGGCGAGGGCGAGGACCTCGACCGGTACCCGCGCACCCTGGACGCCGACCTCGGGCTCGCCGGGCAGGCGGGCGCGGACGTGGTCTTCGCCCCGTCGGCCGACGAGGTCTATCCGGGCGGCGAGCCCCAGGTCCGGGTCAGCGCCGGTCCCATGGGCGAACGTCTGGAGGGCGCCGCCCGCCCCGGTCACTTCGACGGCATGCTCACCGTCGTCGCCAAACTGCTGCACCTCACCCGTCCCGACGTCGCCCTGTACGGCCAGAAGGACGCCCAGCAGCTCGCGCTGATCCGTCGCATGGTGCGCGACCTGGACTTCGGCGTCGACATCGTCGGTGTCCCCACCGTCCGCGAGGCCGACGGGCTGGCCCTCTCCAGCCGCAACCGCTACCTCTCCGCCCCGGAGCGGCGCACCGCGCTCGCCCTGTCCGGCGCCCTGTTCGCCGGACGGGACCGGCACGCCGCGCAGGAGGCGCTGCACGCGCGGGCCCGCGAAGTGCCCGCCACGCGTGCGCGTGCCGAGGCGCTGAGCGCGCTCGGGGAGCCCCGCGCGGCGGCCGACGCGCACGCCGTCGCCTCGGCCGGCGGCCCCGGCGCCGTCCGCGCCGCCGCCCGCCAGATCCTCGACGCGGCCGCCCGCCTCACCCCGCCGCTCACCCTGGACTACCTGGCTCTGGTCGACCCCTCGGACTTCACCGAGATCGGCGACGGCTTCGCCGGCGAGGCCGTCCTCGCCGTGGCCGCCCGGGTCGGCACCACCCGCCTGATCGACAACATCCCCCTGACCTTCGGCACCCTCGGAGCCTCCTCGTGACCAGCACCGGCATACGACTGCACGCCCCCGCGCCCGGGTGGTCCATCGAGGCGGACGTCGTGGTCGTCGGCTCGGGCGTGGCCGGACTGACCGCCGCGCTGCGCTGCGAGGCCGCCGGGCTGGCCACGGTCGTCGTGACCAAGGCCCGGCTCGACGACGGTTCCACCCGTTGGGCCCAGGGCGGCATCGCCGCGGCCCTCGGCGAGGGCGACACCCCCGAACAGCACCGGGACGACACCCTGGTCGCCGGGGCGGGCCTGTGCGACGAGGAGGCGGTCCGCCTCCTCGTCACCGAGGGCCCCGACGCCGTACGCCGTCTCATCGCCACCGGCGCCCACTTCGACGAGTCCGAGGAGGGCAGCCTGGAACTCACCCGCGAGGGCGGTCACCACCGCCGGCGCATCGCGCACGCGGGCGGGGACGCCACCGGCGCGGAGATCTCCCGCGCCCTGGTCGAGGCCGTACGGGCGGTCAGGAGGGGGGAGCGCGAAACGCTCTCGGGCAAGGGCGGCGACGGGCGACGGGCGGGACTGCGCACGATCGAGAACGCGCTCGTCCTTGACCTGCTGACCGACGCCGAAGGGCGCAGCGCGGGCGTGACCCTGCACGTCATGGGGGAGGGCCAGCACGACGGCGTGGGAGCCGTGCACGCTCCCGCGGTGGTGCTCGCCACCGGCGGCATGGGGCAGGTCTTCAGCGCGACCACGAACCCCTCCGTCTCGACCGGCGACGGGGTGGCCCTGGCCCTGCGCGCGGGTGCCGAGGTCAGCGACCTCGAGTTCGTGCAGTTCCACCCGACCGTCCTGTTCCTCGGCCCGGACGCGGAGGGCCAGCAGCCCCTGGTCTCCGAGGCGGTACGCGGCGAGGGCGCCCACCTGGTCGACGCCGACGGCGTGCGCTTCATGGTGGGGCAGCACGAGCTCGCCGAGCTCGCCCCGCGGGACATCGTCGCCAAGGGCATCATGCGCCGGATGCGGGAGCGGGACGCCGAGCACATGTACCTCGACGCCCGGCACTTCGGCGCCGACATGTGGGAGCACCGTTTCCCGACGATCCTCGCCGCCTGCCGCGCCCACGGCATCGACCCGGTCACCGAGCCCGTCCCGGTCGCCCCCGCCGCCCACTACGCCTCCGGCGGGGTCCGCACCGACTCCCACGGCCGCACCACCGTCCCCGGCCTCTACGCCTGCGGGGAGGTCGCCTGCACCGGCGTGCACGGAGCCAACCGGCTCGCCTCCAACTCGCTCCTGGAGGGCCTGGTCTACGCGGAGCGCATCGCCGCCGACATCGCCGCGAGCCGCACCGGGAACGCCCTCCGCGCAGGTGCGCCGCAGCCCCTCCCGGACGCCGAGCGCCCCGGGCACCCCCTCCTTCCCGCGGAGGCCCGCTTCACCATCCAGCGGATCATGACCGGGGGAGCCGGGGTCCTGCGCTCCGCCGCATCCCTCGAGCAGGCCGCCGACGGGCTCCAGCGGCTGCACGCCGACGCCCGTGACGCCCTCGACGAGCAGGGCAAGACCGCCGAGCCCGGCGTCGACACCTGGGAGGCGACGAACCTCCTGTGCGTCGCCCGCGTCCTGGTCGCCGCCGCGCTGCGGCGCGAGGAGACCCGGGGCTGCCACTGGCGCGAGGACCGGCCCGAGCGCGACGACGCCGCCTGGCGCCGCCACATCGTCGTACGGCTGAACCCGGACCGCACGCTGGCGGCGCACACCACCGACGCCACGGACTTCCCCCCGACTCTCCCCGACGCCCCGAACGCCCCGAACCTCCCGCCCCAGGCCCCTCAGGAGCAGTGACAGCAGTGACCACACCAGACCTTCCCCTCGCCCCGTCCGGCGGCTGCGGCGACGGCTGCGCCTGCGGCGCGGACGGCGACGAGAGCTACGACGAGACCTACCTGGAGTGCGGCCTCGACCCCGCGCTCGCCCAGCTCCTGGCCGACGCCGGTCTGGACCCGGTGGAGGTCGAGGACATCGCCCACGTCGCCCTCCAGGAGGACCTCGCCCACGGCGTGGACGTGACGACGGTCGCGACCATCCCCGAGGACGCCGTCGCCACCGCCGACTTCACCGCGCGGGAGGCGGGTGTCGTGGCGGGCCTCAGGGTCGCCGAGGCGGTCGTCTCGGTGGTCTGCACGGCGGAGTTCGAGGTCGAGCGGCACGTGGAGGACGGAGACCGGGTGGAAGCCGGCGACAAGCTCCTCTCCGTCACCACCCGCACCCGCGACCTCCTCACGGCGGAGCGCAGCGCCCTGAACCTCCTGTGCCGCCTCTCGGGTGTCGCGACGGCCACGCGCGCGTGGGCGGACGTCCTGGAGGGAACGAAGGCCGAGGTCCGCGACACCCGCAAGACCACTCCGGGCCTGCGCTCCCTGGAGAAGTTCGCCGTGCGCTGCGGCGGCGGCGTCAACCACCGCATGTCGCTCTCCGACGCCGCCCTGGTCAAGGACAACCACGTGGTCGCCGCGGGTGGTGTCGCCCAGGCCTTCCAGGCCGTCCGGGAACGCTTCCCCGAGGTGCCGATCGAGGTCGAGGTCGACACCCTGCACCAGCTCCGCGAGGTCCTGGACGCGGGCGCCGACCTGATCCTGCTGGACAACTTCACCCCCGGCGAGTGCGAGGAGGCGGTGGCTCTCGTCGCCGGCCGCGCCGCCCTGGAGGCGTCCGGCCGGCTCACCCTCGACAACGCCAGGGCGTACGCCGACACGGGGGTCGACTACCTCGCCGTGGGCGCCCTCACCCACTCCTCGCCGATCCTGGACATCGGCCTGGACCTGCGAGCGGCTGAGTAGGGGCCGGCCATGCTGCTGACGATCGACGTGGGCAACACGCACACCACCCTGGGCCTGTTCGACGGCGAGGACATCGTCGAGCACTGGCGGATCTCCACGGACGCGCGCCGCACCGCCGACGAGCTCGCCGTCCTCCTCCAGGGCCTGATGGGCACGCACCCCCTGCTCGGCGACGCACTGGGCGACGGCATCGACGGCATCGCCATCTGCGCGACCGTCCCCTCCGTCCTGCACGAACTCCGCGAGGTGACCCGCCGCTACTACGGCGACGTCCCCGCGGTCCTGGTCGAGCCGGGCGTCAAGACCGGCGTGCCGATCCTCACCGACAACCCCAAGGAAGTCGGCGCGGACCGCATCATCAACGCGGTCGCCGCCGTCGACCTCTACGGGGGGCCGGCCGTCGTCGTCGACTTCGGCACCGCCACCACCTTCGACGCGGTCAGCGCGCGCGGGGAGTACGTCGGCGGCGTCATCGCCCCCGGCATCGAGATCTCCGTCGAGGCGCTCGGCGTCCGCGGTGCGCAGCTCCGCAAGATCGAGGTGGCCCGGCCCCGGAGCGTGATCGGCAAGAACACGGTCGAGGCGATGCAGTCCGGCATCATCTACGGCTTCGCCGGCCAGGTCGACGGCGTCGTCCGCCGGATGGCCCGCGAGCTCTCCGACGACCCCGACGAGGTGACCGTCATCGCGACCGGCGGACTCGCGCCGACGGTCCTGGGTGAGAGCACCGTCATCGACGAGCACGAGCCCTGGCTGACCCTGGTCGGCCTGCGCCTGGTCTACGAACGGAACGCGTCGCGGCTGTAGCGCCTCCCGGGCGCGGCGCTCCGGGACCGGGGCCGGGACGCGGGTGGGGCCCCGGTCCCGGGCCGTACGGGGGCGACCGGCCTGCGCAACGCCCCGTGGAGCGGGCCGGGGCCCGTGGGCCCGCGCCCTGCGGCCCCGGGTGCTCCGGCCGCGGGTGCTCCCGCCGCGGACCGTGACACATTCCCGGAAAGCGCCACGGGCCGCGGAGCCGGTCCGCGGCCCCCACCCGGGTGGACCCGCACGCCGTACCCGCACGCCACACCCGCACGCTATGCGTTGTTTGTCCGATTAGCGCGTATCGTCGCCTTATGCCCACGCCCTACGGATCCCGCGGCGGCATGGCGTTCGGTGCGCAGGAGCTGCGTGTGCTCCGCCGCGCCCTCGCCCTCGCCCTGCACCCCACGTCCGCCTCGGCCGAAGACGTCCAGGACTGCCTCCGCCTCGCCGAATCCCTCGACGAGGCGACGCGGGAGAGTGTCCGGCTGCGCGCCTTCCTGGTAGCCGACCTCGGCCGCTACCGCGCAGCCCTCCCCGGCACCGTCGTCGGCTACCTCAGGCTTCTGGAGGAGGCGCTGGGCGCCGGTTACCGTCCCGACGCCGACGACCTCGCCGCCCTCCGGGCGCTGCGCGGCAACCCCGCCGCCGCCGCTCTCCTGGACCGCTGCCGGCTCCTCGCGGAGGAGGACGTACGCGCCCGCCTCGCCGGCCGTACCGTCCGAGTGGGCTCCGTGGGCTCCGTGGGCTCCGCGGGGTCCCTGTCCGGCGGCCCGTCCACCGGCCCGCTGCCCAAGGGCCCCCTGTCCGTCGTCCCCGCCTCCCGCACCCGCCTCCTCGCCCTGCCGGGCGGCCAGGCCGCCGAGGACCCGGAGGGGGAGCCGGAGCGCAAGCCGTCCGCTCCCCGGCCCGAACCCGCGCGGGACCCCGCCGCCCCCGCACCCGGCCGTCCGAAGCCGGGCCGCCCCGTCCCCACCCCGGGCGAGGTCTTCCCCCGCCGCAAGCCGGCCCCGCCCCCGCAGGGCCGGCGGCTCGCCGCGGGCTGAGAGGCCTGCCGCGGAGCCGCCGCCCGCCCGTCCGCCGCACGCCCACCCCCGCCCGGCCGTCGGCCGGGCCCTGGCTACCCTGGATCCATGGACTATGTCTCCGCGCTCCTGCCCCCGGCCGTCATGGCCGTCCTCTTCATCGGCGTGATCCGGGTGATCGTGAAGACCCAGGGCGGCGCCAACAAGACCAAGGAGGACGCCGCCGTGGACGCGGCCCTGGCCCGCGCGGAGGCGCCCCGGCAGGCCCCCGCCAAGACCGAGGCCTGACCGGCGGCCGTCAGGCGGCTGTCCGGCCGTCCGCTGCTCGGCCGGCCGCGGGCGGCACGGAGGCGGACCCGGCGTACGGATCGAGCGCGGCCGAGTGCGAGTCGTGTGCCCTTTTTGTTCGCCTTCGCTGCCCTTCGTGCATGATCGGCACGCCGTGGTGCGGATTTCACACTATTGTTACGAGGTGTGCCTCGCCCATTGGGAGAACTCGAAGACGCGGTCATGACGCGGGTGTGGAAGTGGAACCGCCCGGTCACTGTCAGGGAAGTCCTCGAAGATCTGCAGAAGGAACGGTCCATCGCCTACACCACGGTGATGACCGTTCTGGACAATCTCCATCAGAAGGGCTGGGTGCGCCGCCAGGCGGAAGGCCGGGCCTACCGGTATGAGGCGGTCTCCACCCGTGCCGCGTACGCCGCCGCGCTGATGAACGAGGCCTGGTCGCAGAGCGACAACGCCGCCGCCGCACTCGTCGCCTTCTTCGGGATGATGAGCGAGGAACAGCGCCAGGCCCTCACGGATGCCGTACGCGTCACACCCCTTCCGGAAACCACGGAACAACGCCGGCCGGCGGAACAGCCGGGAGCGGCGGAACAGCCTGGAGCGGCGGAAGGGCCTGGAGCGGCCGAACAGGCCGGATCGCCCGAACAACCCCCGCCCGCGGAACCCTCCGTCGAGAACCCCGCCTCGGCCGAGGGACCGCGCGGGCGATAGCGTCCGCTCATGTCAGCAGACAGCCCGGATGTCCCCGCAAAAGCCATCACCGTCCGACGGGCCCGCACCGGCGATGTCCCCGCCGTGCGCCGCCTCCTCGACGCCTACGCCCACAAGGGCATCCTGCTCGACAAAGCAACGGTGACGCTTTACGAGGCCATCCAGGAGTTCTGGATCGCGGAACGGGACGACAACGGGGAGGTCGTCGGCTGCGGCGCGCTGCACGTGATGTGGGAAGACCTCGCGGAAGTCCGCACTCTCGCGGTGAAGCCCGGGCTGAAGGGCGCCGGTGTGGGGCATCGCTTGATGGAGAAGTTGCTGCAGACCGCCCGTCGGCTCGGTGTTCGCCGTGTTTTCTGCCTGACCTTCGAAGTCGAGTTCTTCGGCAAGCACGGCTTCGTGGAGATCGGTGAGACGCCCGTCGACACCGATGTGTACGCCGAGCTGCTGCGTTCCTATGACGAGGGTGTCGCGGAGTTCCTCGGTCTCGAACGAGTGAAACCGAACACCCTGGGCAACAGCCGGATGCTTCTGCATCTGTGATCGTCCGCGTTCCGTACCCGGCACCTTGCGGCGGAGCCCCTCGGCGGGCGACGCCATGGCATATTCCGCACCCGCTTCCGTAGGCGCTTCGCCGCCGCGGGCCTTGCCCGGTGCCCTATGTCCGAAACGCGCACGTTTCCGGACCGTGCGCGGGCAGCGTGTCACTCCCCGGGGTTTGTGTTTTTCCGGCAAAAGCGGTTTGCTTTCCGACGTACTGCAGTAGTGGATATAACAGGGGACGGCGATACGGCGGACGCCGGTACACCCAGGCCCTGACGTTATCGACGAAAGGAAATCCGGTGGCACAGAAGGTTCAGGTCCTTCTTGTCGACGACCTCGACGGCGGCGAAGCGGACGAGACCGTGACGTTCGCGTTGGACGGCAAGACATACGAGATCGATCTCACCACCGCCAATGCGGACAAGCTCCGTGGCCTTCTCGAGCCTTACGTGAAGGGCGGCCGTCGTACGGGAGGCCGTGCTTCGGGCGGGCGTGGAAAGGCGCGTGCCGCTTCCGGCGGCGGCCAGGACACCGCGGCGATCCGCGCCTGGGCGAAGGAGAACGGCCACGAGGTCAACGACCGCGGCCGGGTCCCCGCGGCCATTCGCGAGGCCTACGAGCAGGCCAACGGCTGACTGTCGGCCCGTCCCGCCTCGCGCACCCCGGCCGGCGGCCGGGCGCGGGCGCGCAGGAGCCGGATCCGGTGGCACTGTGTGGCCGCCGTGTTCACCAGTCGTACGAGATCGGGGGCGCCCGCACGGCCCCCCGTCGCCGACAGTGTCGGCAGCGAGGCCTCGACCTCGCGCCCCGGCTCGGGGGGCCGCAGCCACACGGCGGCCCCCTGTGCACCGGGGTGGTCCGGTGGGAGCGGCCGGACGGCACCGCGGCCGACGGGCCCCGGGGGCGGCGGAGCGTCGATGAACCCGCCCGCGCCGACCGCGGCCAGGTCGAGGGCCAGCGTGCCCCACTCCAGCCAGGCGAGCAGCCCCGGCAGTTCCTCCGCGCTGCCCGCGGCCACCAGCAGCCGCATCCGGCCTCCCTGCAGGGCCACCGGCCCCGGGAGCTCCAGACGCTCCAGTGCCGCACGGCCGGCTTCGGCGGGGACGTCCAGGACGTCGAAGCGCACTCCCACCGGGAGGCGCACCGGGGGACCGGGCAGCGTCGGCCACCCTTGTTCGTCCTCGTACCAACGCCGGACGGGGTCACCCGGACTGCCCGGACTGCCCGGACTGCCCGGACTGCTCGGATCACCCGGATCACCCGGACCGCCTGTCTCGTTCGCCCCGGCCGGATCCCGCGCTCCGGTCGGCCGAGGTCGGCCCGGGGCCTCCTCGGCCGGGGCGACGGAACGGTGCGCGGGGGCGGACGGATCCGAGGCGACGGGGAGGGTGGAGGGAGCGGTGCCGGCCATGCCAGGCGCAACCGCCGTAAGACCGTTGGGGTTACGCTGAGTTCTCACTTGCATGCGAAGAGTCTCGAACACGGAGGCGTGCGCGGACCGGGGGAGGCGCGAGGTTGTTCGCCCGTAGCGGAGGGAACTCCTGTATTCGGCATGGACTGTCGGTCGCAGCGGGTAAGACATCCCTAGTGGGAGGGGGGCGACACACGGGGTGGCACATCTCGCGTTCGCCATCGGCGTACTGGCGATAGGGGTAACCGCCTGGTCTGCGGGAACATCGTCTCGCACCATCGGGTTGGAGCATATGTCGGCGTTCGGGGTCAGGAGGCCATCGACGGTGTCGGCAGTTGGAATGAGCGGTCCCCGCTTGCGGGACTAAGCTGCGGAAGGACAGGGAGGGGAAGTTCCCCCCACTGCCTGACCGCTCTGAGGAGCGATTAACGATGTTCGAGAGGTTCACCGACCGCGCGCGGCGGGTTGTCGTCCTGGCTCAGGAAGAAGCCCGGATGCTCAACCACAACTACATCGGCACTGAGCACATTCTCCTGGGCCTGATCCACGAGGGTGAGGGTGTCGCCGCCAAGGCCCTTGAGAGCCTCGGGATTTCGCTCGAGGCGGTCCGCCAGCAGGTGGAGGAGATCATCGGACAGGGCCAGCAGGCCCCGTCGGGTCACATCCCCTTCACCCCCCGTGCCAAGAAGGTGCTCGAGCTGTCGCTCCGCGAGGCGCTGCAGCTGGGTCACAACTACATCGGCACGGAGCACATCCTGCTCGGCCTGATCCGTGAGGGCGAGGGCGTCGCCGCCCAGGTCCTGGTCAAGCTGGGCGCAGATCTGAACCGCGTGCGGCAGCAGGTCATCCAGCTGCTCTCCGGTTACCAGGGCAAGGAGACCGCCACCGCCGGCGGTCCTGCCGAGGGCACCCCCTCCACGTCCCTGGTCCTCGACCAGTTCGGCCGGAACCTCACCCAGGCCGCCCGTGAGTCCAAGCTCGACCCGGTCATCGGGCGCGAGAAGGAGATCGAGCGGGTCATGCAGGTGCTGTCCCGCCGCACCAAGAACAACCCGGTGCTGATCGGTGAGCCCGGCGTCGGCAAGACCGCCGTCGTCGAGGGCCTCGCCCAGGCCATCGTCAAGGGCGAGGTGCCCGAGACCCTCAAGGACAAGCACCTCTACACCCTGGACCTCGGCGCCCTGGTCGCGGGCTCCCGCTACCGCGGTGACTTCGAGGAGCGCCTGAAGAAGGTGCTCAAGGAGATCCGCACCCGCGGCGACATCATCCTGTTCATCGACGAGCTGCACACGCTGGTCGGTGCGGGAGCCGCCGAGGGCGCCATCGACGCGGCCTCCATCCTGAAGCCGATGCTGGCGCGTGGTGAGCTCCAGACCATCGGCGCGACCACGCTGGACGAGTACCGCAAGCACCTGGAGAAGGACGCGGCCCTCGAGCGCCGCTTCCAGCCGATCCAGGTCGCCGAGCCGTCGCTGCCGCACACCATCGAGATCCTCAAGGGTCTGCGCGACCGGTACGAGGCGCACCACCGTGTCTCGATCACCGACGAGGCGCTGGTGCAGGCCGCCACCCTGGCCGACCGGTACATCTCGGACCGCTTCCTCCCGGACAAGGCGATCGACCTGATCGACGAGGCCGGCTCGAGGATGCGCATCCGCCGGATGACCGCGCCGCCGGACCTGCGCGAGTTCGACGAGAAGATCGCCGGTGTCCGCCGGGACAAGGAGTCCGCGATCGACTCGCAGGACTTCGAGAAGGCCGCCTCCCTGCGCGACAAGGAGAAGCAGCTCCTCGCCGCCAAGGCCAAGCGGGAGAAGGAGTGGAAGGCCGGCGACATGGACGTCGTCGCCGAGGTCGACGGCGACCTGATCGCCGAGGTCCTCGCCACGGCCACCGGCATCCCGGTCTTCAAGCTGACCGAGGAGGAGTCCTCGCGCCTGCTGCGCATGGAGGACGAACTCCACAAGCGGGTCATCGGCCAGAAGGACGCCGTCAAGGCGCTGTCGAAGGCGATCCGCCGTACGCGTGCCGGTCTGAAGGACCCGAAGCGTCCCGGTGGCTCGTTCATCTTCGCCGGCCCGTCCGGCGTCGGTAAGACCGAGCTGTCCAAGGCCCTCGCCGAGTTCCTGTTCGGTGACGAGGACGCGCTGATCTCCCTCGACATGTCGGAGTTCAGCGAGAAGCACACGGTCTCGCGCCTCTTCGGTTCGCCCCCCGGCTACGTGGGCTACGAGGAGGGCGGTCAGCTGACGGAGAAGGTGCGCCGCAAGCCGTTCTCGGTCGTCCTCTTCGACGAGGTCGAGAAGGCCCACCCGGACATCTTCAACTCGCTGCTGCAGATCCTGGAGGACGGTCGCCTGACCGACTCCCAGGGCCGGGTCGTGGACTTCAAGAACACGGTCATCATCATGACGACCAACCTCGGCACCCGGGACATCTCCAAGGGCTTCAACCTGGGCTTCGCCGCCGCCGGCGACAAGAAGTCCAACTACGAGCGCATGAAGAACAAGGTGTCGGACGAGCTGAAGCAGCACTTCCGTCCCGAGTTCCTCAACCGTGTCGACGACGTGGTCGTGTTCCCGCAGCTGTCCCAGGAGGACATCCTCGCGATCGTCGACCTGATGATCGAGAAGGTGGACGAGCGACTGAAGGACCGGGACATGGGCATCGAGCTCTCCCAGTCCGCCAAGGAGCTGCTGTCCACGAGGGGCTACGACCCCGTGCTGGGCGCCCGGCCGCTGCGCCGGACCATCCAGCGCGAGATCGAGGACTCGCTGTCGGAGAAGATCCTCTTCGGTGAGCTGCGTCCCGGCCACATCGTGGTCGTGGACACCGAGGGCGAGGGCGAGAGCGCGACCTTCACCTTCCGCGGTGAGGAGAAGGCGGCCCTGCCCGACGTCCCGCCGATCGAGCAGGCGGCCGGCGGAGCCGGTCCGAACCTCAGCAAGGAGGCGTAAGCGCCTCAGCGCGTAACGCGTCAGCGTCACGGCAGCCGAAAGGGGCCGGTGCCCGGGAGGGCACCGGCCCCTTTCGCATGTCGTGTCCCGGGTTACGAGAGCTGGCCGTCGTAGTCCGGCAGCTTGTAGGTCCTCTCGGCGTGGCCGCCCGAGAGGTCGGTGTCGTTGTTGCCGATGTTGGCGATGATCGTGTAGCCCTTCGACTCGATGTCGACGCGCTTGGCCGTCTTGTACGCGGCCACGTTCCGGAACAGGTCGGTGAGGCTGCGGACGTACAACCCGGCGGACTCGTATCCGGCGTGGTCGAGGTTGTACTCGGTGAAGGCCTCGATGATGCCCGGCCGGGCGGTCACGAAGAACACCGCGACCCCGCGCTCCTGGGCGTACTGCGCGACCTCCAGGACCGGCTCGTTGGCCGGTGCCGGGAAGCTGAAGCCGAAGTCGGACTCCAGGGCGGTGTTGTCGATGTCGAGGACGATCGCCTGCTTCTCGCCCGGCCGCGGGTTCGCGATCCGCTGCTGCAACTGCGGCAGGGCCTGATCCATGACCGCCTGGCAGTCCCGCTGCCAGGTGTCGTAGTCGACGTCTGCGGAGGCTGCCGTGGCCGTCACGGCGGCCGTCGCGGAGGGGCCGGTGTCGGTCGCTGCCTGGGCGGGGACGGCCAGGGACACCAGGGCCGCGGTGGAGACGGCGGTGACCGATGCGCGGCGCAGCCAGGGGCGTCGGCTTCTCATGTGGTGGGGGGTCCTCTCGGGCTCGTAACGCTGCCAACGGGGCGATGTGTCGTGTGCATGTTCGTGGTGGAGGGTGACGCGGGGTGAACCGTAGGGTTACCGCGCGGTAGGCAGCTAGAGAGGCGCACGCCACATTTATGGAATGTCCGAACCCCGCCCCCGGTGACATGCTCCACAGGCGTTTCGTCCGGTACTAGCCGGAATAGTGGCGAAGTGTCGAAACGCAAAACGGACATTTGATGTGAAACCTCGATCGGTCGACCTCGAATGGGGCTTTCGTCCGGTACGGGCGGGGTGTCAAGAGACATCCATCTCACTGGGGAAGTACGAAGGTCTGTCGTAGATAACCCTTTTTGTGCCTTTGTGGGCGGAGGGGTTACCAAGGGATGGCCACTTCGGAGCGGACCTGTTCGCCCGGTGGTTTTCCTTTGCTCCCTTCCTCGCGAGGTTCAGATGTCCCAGCGCGTCACGCCCCGTTCCTTCCTCACGTCCCACCTCCGCACCCGTGCGGCCGTCATGGCCGCCGGTATGGGAGTCACGGCCGTCGTGGGAGCCGGGATCGCGGCCGCCGCCGACACCACGGCCGTCGGCAGCGGCACCGCCAAGGCCGTGCAGGCTCAGGCGGACGCCCAGGCCGAGGCCGCGAAGACCGAGGCAGCCGAGAAAAAGAAGGCAGCCGCGGCGAAGAAGTCCGCCGCGGCGAAGAAGTCCGCCGCGGCGAAGAAGTCCGCCGCGGCGAAGAAGGCCGCGAAGGCCGAGAAGCCGGCTCAGCCCGCCAAGAAGAAGGCTTCCTGGGTCGACCCGGTGAAGAAGTACAAGATCTCCGCGAGCTACGCCCAGGCCGGCGGCATGTGGCAGTCCGCCCACAGCGGGCAGGACTACGCGGTCCCGAACGGCACCAAGGTCATGGCCGTGCACGGCGGCACGGTCGCCAAGGCGGGCGGCAACGGCGCCGGTGACGGCCCGGCCTACGGCAACGCCGTGGTCATCAACCACGGCAACGGGACGTACTCCCAGTACGCCCACCTCTCCGAGGTGAACGTGCGGCCCGGTCAGGTCGTCAAGACCGGCCAGAAGATCGCCGCGTCCGGCAACACCGGCAACTCCAGCGGTCCCCACCTGCACTTCGAGGTCCGGACCAGCCCGAACTACGGCTCCGCGATCGACCCGGTCAAGTTCCTGCGCGGCAAGGGCGTGCAGTTCTGAGGACTCCGGCCCGGCAACCGGGTCCCGGCTCCGGGCCCCCCGGCCGGACATCCTAGGGAAGTGCCGGATAACTCCCGGTGTTCGTCGGCGCGTGTTCCGGCAGCCCCCCCCCGCCCCCCCCCCCCCCGGGCGGGGGCCCCCCCCCCCCCCCCCCCGACCGCACGGTGCGGAAGGTCAGCCGCGCCCCCAGCACCCGGGCCTGCCCGGCCGCGATGGTCAGTCCCAGACCGTGGCCGCGTCCGGCCCGGTCCGTGCTGCCGGTGCGGAACCGGCTCGGTCCCTCGGCGAGCAGGTCCGCGGGGAAGCCGGGCCCGTGGTCGCGGACCCGGACGACCCGCCCCTCGACGGAGACCTCGACGGGCGGCCTGCCGTGCCGGGAGGCGTTGGCCAGCAGGTTGAACAGCACCCGCTCCAGGCGCCGCGGGTCGGTGGTGACCTCCGACTCGTGCACCACGCGCACCGCGACGTCCGGGTCCTTCGCCGCGACCCGCCGGGCGACGAACTCGCCCAGCAGGATGTCCTGCAGCTCGGCCCGCTCGGACGCGCCGTCCAGCCGGGCCACCTCCAGGACGTCCTCGACCAGGGTGCGCATGGCCTTCGCCCGGTCCAGCACCAGCTCGGTGGGCCGGCCGGGCGGCAGCAGTTCGGCGGCGGTCAGCAGACCGGTGACCGGGGTGCGCAGTTCGTGCGCGATGTCGGCGGTGACCCGGCGTTCGGCCTCCAGCCGCTGACGCAGTGCGTCCGCCATCGCGTCCACCGCGCTGGCCAGGTCGTCGGTCTCGTCCCGGACGACCCCGCCGATGGCCTCGCGCACCCGGACCTCCGTCTCCCCCTTGGCGACCCGGTTGGCGGCGCTCGCCGCCTTGCGCAGCCGGCGGGACAGGTGCCCGCCGATCAGCACCCCGAGCGCGCTGCCGCCCAGGACGACCGCGATGGAGCCGATCACCAGGGCCTGGTCGAGGTCCTTGAGGATGTCCGAGCTGCGGTCCGTGAAGCCTGAGTGCAGGGACATCACGTGGCCGTTCTTCAGTGGTACGGCCGCCCAGATGTCCGGCGCCCCGCCCGGCCGGTCGGCCACGTAGGTGGCCCGCCGGCCCTCCCTCACCTTCGCCCGCAGCTCCGCCGGCAGTTCGGGGTCGTCGACCTTGGTGTTGGGGAAGTTCAGCCGCCCGGACAGTTCGTAGTTGCGCTGGGCGATCATGATGCGCTCGTCGGCGAGATCGCGCGCGTTGTCCAGCATCGACACCCGGGCCGCGTTGTGCACGACCAGGCTCAGCGCGACCGCCACCAGCGCGCCGACCAGGGCGATGGCGGCGCTGAGCTTCCATCTCAACCCGGTGAGGACACCCGCCCGCTCGAGCCCCGCGCCCACCAGTCGTCCGACGTGTCGCCGCATGTCCCTGCTCAGGCCTTCAGCTTGTAGCCGAAGCCGCGGACCGTCTCGATGCGGTCCTGGCCGATCTTCCCGCGCAGCCGCTGCACATGGACGTCGACGACACGGGTGTCGCCGCCCCACCCGTACTCCCACACACGTTCGAGCAGTCGGTCGCGGGAGAGGACGGTGCCCGGCGCCGAGGAGAACTCCAGCAGCAGCCGCATCTCGGTCGGGGTCAGCGCCACCGGGCTCCCGGCCCGCCGCACCTCCATGCCCACGGTGTCGATCTCCAGTTCGCCGAAGGCCAGCGCGCCGGCAAGGGCCCCGGCCTCCGCTTCCTCCCGGCTGCCGTTCACCCGGTCGAACCGGCGCAGCACCGCCCGGATCCGGGCGACCAGGACGGCACCGTCGAACGGTTTGGTCACGTAGTCGTCGGCGCCCGCCTCCAGTCCCAGGACCACGTCGATGGCGTCCGCCCGCGCCGACAACATGATCACCGGCACCATCGACTCGTCGCGGATGCTCCGGCACAGGCTGACGCCGTCGAGGCCGGGCACCATGACGTCGAGCAGCGCGATGTCCGGCCGGTCGGCGCGGAACGCCTCCAGGCCCGACAGCCCGTCGGGCATCGCGGTGACCGCGAAGCCGTCCCGCTCCAGGGCGAGTTGGGTGGCCTCACGGATGACGTCGTCGTCCTCGACGAACAGGACGTGGGTCTGGTCTGCCATCCCGGTGATCTCAGCTCTCAGTTCTCGTGCTCGGTGCTCGGTACTCGGTGCTCGGTACTCGGTGATCAGTGCTCGGCGTCTGTGCGGTCTCTGTGCGGTGTCGGACCGGTGGAAGGGTTCCGCCCCGCCCACCGGACGGACGCGGGGGCCGCGCGGAGGGTTCATCCCCTTCATCGGATCACGCGGCCAGCCGGTTCACGCCGCGCGCCCTCACCTGTGGTTCGGAACCCGCGTGCCGGTGCCGGATATCAGCTGTCCGGCACCGGGGTCGGCTCCGTGCCGGACACCTTGCCGTAGTCGTTGTGGGTGCGGAACTCCTCGGCGAACCGGCCCGCGGTCCAGCGGTAGGTGATCACGTTCTCGCCGGACGGGCTCGACACCGGGTCGCCCCGGTCGTACACCTGCATCGTCACCACCAGGTCCCCGCGGTCGATCTCCGCGTACACGGGGGGCTCCTCGGTCTGGAACACGTTCACGTACGCACCGCCTCGGTCGCGGTACACGTACGAACCGACGCCCACCGCGTCTCCGCAGGTCAGCACGTTGACGACGACGTCGTTCGAGGTGCCCCCGGTGAGGTTGCCGTAGCTCACGTCGACGGGGTACTCGTCACCCACACACGGCTCCAGCTCCCGCTTGACCGCCGCCGAGACGGCCGGGTCCTCCTTGATCAGCCGCACCGCGTCCACCCGGCCCCCGGCCCCGGTCGAGGCCTCCGCCCGCGAAGGCGCGGGCAGGGAGGAGGACGAGGAGGTGGGCAGCGGGCTGACCACCGAGTCCGCGTGCGCGGGGCCCTCGTCACGGGCGCCGGTGCCGCCCGTACCGCAGGCGGTGACGAAAAGGGCGAGGGCGACGAGCACGGACGTCGCCGTGGTCGCCGCCTGGGCGGTTCTCCGGACCCGCGTGGGTCCCGCGCCGGTCAGGCCGCGCAACGCTCCCGCTCCTCACGCTCCAGCGCGCGTGCGTCCAGCTCGCGGGCTTCCAGCTCCTCGCGGAGCCGGGCGAGCGCCCGGTGCAGCGTGCTCTTGACCGTTCCGGCCGACATGCCGAGTGCGGCGGCCGTCTCCTCCGTGGACATCTGCTCCCAGTGTCGCAGCACCACCACGCTGCGCTGCTTGGGGGCGAGCACCTTCAGGACATCCATCAGGAGGGCGCGGTCGGCGTGCTGCTCGGTGGCGTCGTCCACGCAGGCGTCCGGGAGCTGCTCGGTGGGCACCTCCTCCAGCTTGCGGGCGCGCCACCACTCGGTCCGGGTGTTGATCATGACGCGGCGCAGGTAGGCGTCGGCCAGCCGCTTGTCGGCGATCCCGTCCCAGCGCCCGTACGTCCGGGCCAGTGCGGTCTGCAGCAGGTCCTGCGCGTCGACGGGGTCCGGCACCAGACGGCGGGCGCTGCGCAGCAGCGCGTCCTGCCGGGTGCGGACGTACTCCTCGAACCCGAGCACCTCGCCCTGCGCCATGGTGAACCGCCTTCCGCTCCCCGTACCGGCCCGCCCGTGCGGCCCGGTCCACTGCCGTGATCCGTGGTGGTCGCGCCCCGGTGCGCTGTGCGCTGCGTCCTGTTCTCGCGTGCGGGGCACGGGAACGAAGGTACGGAGGCGTTGTCACGGCACTGTGCGGAGCAGCCTGCGGCCTGCCCTCGGCTCTCCGACGGTTGTGTAACGGAAGTAGGAACGAGGTAAAGCGGTGGGGGGTTTGGGCGGCTTACGGGGAGATGCGTGTCGTCCGGGCGGGAACGCGGAACAGTCGAGCCGGAGCCGGAGCCGGAGCCGGAGCCAGGCCGGAGCCAGGCCGGAGCCGGGCCGGTGGCGGTCAGGTCAGCGGCAGCCGGTAGAGCCCGCCGGGCAGCGGTTCGACCAGACCGTCGGCGACCAGGCCGTCCAGTGCGCGGGCGCGCTGCACCGGCTCCTGCCACACCCGGTCCAGGGCCGCCTGCGGTACGGGACCGTGCGCCTCCCGGAGCACGGCCAGCAACCGCCCGCGGACCTGACGGTCCGTGCCGGCGTACGTCTGCCCCCGGCGCGGCGGGCCGTCGTGCGCCGGCTTGTCCGCGAGCCGCCAGGCGCACTGCGCGGCGATGGGGCAGCGATGGCACGACTCGTTCTTCGCCGTGCACACCAGGGCCCCCAGCTCCATGGAGGCGGCGGCCCACCGCGCGGCGGTCGACTCGTCCTCGGGCAGCAGTGCTCGGGCGAGCCGGCGCTCGGCAGCCGTGGTGGCGTTCGGCGGGTACTGGACACCGGTCACCGCACGGGCGAACACCCGGCGCACGTTGGTGTCCAGCACGGCGTGCCGCTGCCCGTACGCGAACGACGCCACGGCGGCGGCCGTGTACTCGCCGATGCCGGGCAGCGCCAAGAGCTGCGCGTGGTCGGCGGGTACGTCGCCACCGTGCCGTTCCGTTATGGCGGCCGCGGCGCCGTGCAGCCGCAGCGCACGACGCGGGTAGCCGAGCCGGCCCCAGGCGCGGACGGCCTCACCGGGCGCCTCGGCGGCGAGGTCGGCGGGGCGCGGCCAGCGGGCCAGCCACTGCTCGTAGACGGGCAGGACCCGGTTCACCGGGGTCTGCTGGAGCATGAACTCGCTGACCATCACCCCCCATGCGCCGGCCTCCGGGCGCCGCCACGGCAGATCCCGGGCGTGCTCGTCGAACCAGTCGATGACGGGGGAGTGGAGCGCCGCTCCGGGGGCACGCTCGGACGAGGGGTCGGCGGTGTCGTCGGGCTGGGGCTTCGTGAGAGCAGTCATGGCCTCTCGATCCTGCCATGACCACCGCCGCGAACGGCGTCACCGCCACCCCGTCGTGCCGCCTGACGGTCCGATCCATGGCCAGAGCTGCAAGGGACGCGATCGCGAACACGGAGGTGCCGGAGCGCGGAGCCCGCGGCGGCCGGGCTGCCCTGAACCCCTCGGTCACGGACCGTGAGATGGGCGTCCCCGTGATCACACTCCGCGACTCTCGCGTGTCGTGCCTGACGAAGAGCGGGAACGGGCGGCGGTTTCCGGGATGATGATCCGGAAAAGTTGGGCTCTCAGCGGCGGGTGGGACCAGCGAAGGCCCGGATTTCTCGTACAGTTTGCGCCGTGGGATCTCTGCGCAATCCGGTCGGGCCGCTTCCCTCCTCCATCTACTGGCGTAGGAGGGCCGTACTGCTGTCCTTGCTCGGCGTGTTGGCGTTGCTGGTCACCTGGGTCGTCGTCTCCGGCGGCGGGGACGACGGCGGGCACGACAACGGGGCCAACGGCAAGAATCCCACGCCCTCCACCATCACCCCGGGTCCGTCGAGTTCGGGGCCGGCGATCAGCCAGGCGCCGGGCGGCCGTGACGAGTCCGGTGACGAGGACTCGGGAGGCTCCTCGTCCGGCAGGGGCACGGGGGAGGGGGACGACGGGGCGAACGGCGACCCCGGTGACTCCGGTGGTTCGGACTCCGGTGGTTCGGACGGGGATGGTTCGGACGGGGATGGTCCGGACGGGGACGGGGGCGGCGAGGCCGGGGGCGGTTCCGGGGGCGGTACGGCGGGGGTCGGTGCGAGCGATGCGCTGCCGGCCGGCTCCGGGCTCCCCAACTGCACGGCGACCGCCGTCAAGTTCAGCCTGAGCAGCGTCCGCAACTCCTACGAGCCCGACGGGACGCCCACTTTCCGACTGACCGCGCGGAACATCTCCGGCAGCGACTGCAAGGTCGACCTCGGTCCGAAGAGCACGGTGCTGACGATCACTCAGGCGACCGCCGACGACACGTACTGGGCGTCGGACGACTGCCCCAAGGGCGCGGGGCGCCTGGTGTTCCGGGTGCCCGCGGACGACAGCATCACGTACACCGTGAAGTGGGACCGCAAGCCGAGCGCCCCGCAGTGCGCGACGCCGCCGGCCGGGGCGGCCGGGGCGGGTACGTACCTGGTCGAGGCGAAGACACCGGGATTCACGAAGGTGCAGACCTCCTTCGTGCTGAAGAGCGCCTGACACCCGTCCGAGCCGAAGTCGCGGGGCCGGCACGGCCCGCCGGCAGGCCGGAGGCCGTGCCACAGGTCCCGGGGCCTGTGGCGAAAGGGGTGCCTGCCGCGCGGCGCCCGGTACGCGCTCCCGCCGTACCGGACGAGAGCCCGGGCACGCCCGCCCGGTACGAGGGCTTCCGGGCGGCACGCCCCGAGCACGCTCCCCCGAGCTCTCGGCTTCGCCCGAGCGGGGTCCATGACGCCGCGCGGCCGCCTCTCGGGCGACGACGCTTCCGCTCCCACGCCCTAGACGTACCGTTCCAGGATCGAGCTCTCCGCCAGCCGCGACAGGCCCTCCCGGACGCTGCGGGCGCGGGCCTCGCCGACGCCGTCCACCGCCTGGAGGTCGTCCACGCTGGCGGCCAGCAGCTTCTGCAGGCCGCCGAAGTGCTCCACCAGACGGTCGATGATCGCGCCGGGCAGCCTCGGCACCTTGGCGAGGAGCCGGAAGCCGCGCGGGGACACGGCCGAGTCCAGGGTCTCGGGGGAGCCGGTGTAGCCCAGGGCCCGGGCGACCGTGGGCAGGTCCAGCAGTTCCGCCTGGGGAAGACCGTTCAGGTCGTGCAGGGCCTGGTCGACCGTGCGGGAGCGCTTGGCGGTGGGCTCGGGCACGTAGTCCCGCACGACCAGCTCGCGCTCCGGCTCCACCCCCGCGATCAACTCGTCCAGCTGAAGGGAGAGGAGGCGGCCGTCGGTGCCCAGTTCCACCACGTATTCGGCGATTTCGGTGGCGATGCGGCGCACCATCTCCAGCCGCTGTGCGACCGCCGAGACGTCCCGCACGGTCACCAGGTCCTCGATCTCCAGTGCCGACAGCGTGCCGGCGACCTCGTCGAGACGGAGCTTGTAGCGCTCCAGCGTCGCGAGTGCCTGGTTGGCGCGGGACAGGATCGCCGCCGAGTCCTCCAGGACGCGGCGGTGGCCGTCGACGTAGAGCGCGATCAGGCGCATCGACTGGGAGACCGAGACGACCGGAAAGCCGACCTGCCTGGAGACCCGGTCGGCGGTGCGGTGCCGCGTGCCCGTCTCCTCGGTCGGGATCGTCGGGTCCGGCACCAGCTGGACGCCCGCCCGCAGGATCTTCGACAGGTCGGACGACAGGACTATGCCGCCGTCGAGCTTGCACAGCTCGCGCAGCCGGGTCGCGGTGAACTCGACGTCCAGGACGAAACCGCCGCTGCACAGTGTCTCGACGATCTTGTCGGAACCGAGCACGATGAGGCCGCCGGTGTTGCCCCTGAGGACCCGCTCCAGGCCGTCACGCAGGGCGGTACCGGGCGCCACGGCGCTCAGCGAGGCGCGCATCAGGCGATCGGAGCCGGTACTCCCGCCGGACTTTCCGGGAGTTGCTGCCCGGTCGTTGGCTGCCACTGCACTCCTCCGGTCGCGGTGTCTGGGGCGCCCCTGTCCGGGGTCTCCCGCTTGGATCATGCCCCGCTCCCTGTCCGGCCTGGTCCGAACGGGAGATCCCCACGCACTCGGTTCGTACGGACGGGCGAGACCAGGGCAAAGTCTACCGGCGGTCCTCCTCGTCCCGTGGGGCGTCCCGGCGAGGCGAACGCGGAAGGACGCGCAGAGCATCCCCTATGTCCGCGACTTCCAGAACCTTCATGCCTGACGGGATCTTGCCCGGATCGCCCGGCACGAGCGCGTGCGTGAAGCCCAGACGGTGTGCTTCGGAGAGCCTGCGCTGCACCCCCGTCACCCGTCTGACCTCGCCCGCGAGGCCGACCTCGCCGATCGCGACCAGGTTCTTGGGCAACGGGGTGTCACTCGCCGCCGACGCCAGGGCCAGCGCGATCGCCAGATCCGCCGCCGGCTCGGAGAGCCGTACCCCGCCGACCGTCGCGGAGTAGATGTCCCGCTTGCCCAAGGCGCTGATGCGGCCGCGCTGTTCCAGCACGGCGAGCATCATCGAGACGCGCGAGGTCTCCAGCCCGGACGTGGTGCGGCGGGGGGAGGGGATCTGCGAGTCGACGGTGAGCGCCTGCACTTCCGCGACCAAGGGGCGGCGGCCCTCCAGCGTCACCGTCAGACAGGTGCCCGGCACCGGCTCCGCGCGGCGGGTCAGGAACAGCCCGCTGGGGTCGGCCAGGCCCGTGATGCCCTCGTCGTGCAGTTCGAAGCAGCCCACCTCGTCGGTGGTGCCGTAGCGGTTCTTGACGCCTCGGACCAGACGCAGGCGCGCGTGCCGGTCGCCCTCGAAGTGCAGGACGACGTCCACCAGATGCTCCAGCAGGCGCGGGCCCGCGATCGCGCCGTCCTTGGTGACATGGCCCACCAGCAGCGTGGACATCCCGCGCTCCTTCGAGGCGCGGATCAGCGCGCCCGCCACCTCCCGCACCTGGGCCATGCCGCCCGGTGCGCCGTCGAGCTCCGGGGAGGCGACCGTCTGCACCGAGTCGAGGATCAGCAGGGACGGCTTCACCGCGTCCAGATGGCCGAGGACGGCGGACAGATCCGTCTCGGCGGCGAGATACAGGTGGTCGTCGATGGCGTGGATCCGGTCGGCGCGCAGCCGGACCTGGCTCGCCGACTCCTCGCCCGTGACATAGAGCGTGCGGTGCTCGTCGCTCGCCGACTTGGCGGCGACGTCCAGCAGGAGTGTGGACTTGCCGACACCCGGCTCGCCCGCGACGAGCACCACCGCGCCGGGGACCAGCCCGCCGCCGAGCACCCGGTCCAGCTCGGGGACGCCGGTGGAACGGGCCGTGGCCTGCCGGCCGTCGACCTGGCCGATGGGCACGGCGGAGGTGGTGACCCGCCCCGGCGCCGTCGTACGGACCGCGGGCACGCCGTACTCCTCGACCGTCCCCCAGGCCTGGCACTCGGGGCAGCGGCCGAGCCACTTCGCCGTCTGCCAGCCGCACTCGGTGCAGCGGTAGGACGGTCGGTCCTTGGTGGTCTTGGAACGGGCAGCCATGGTGGGAACCGTAGCGCCCGGCACTGACAGTCCGGCGCCCGGAGTCCGGTGACCGGCCCGGTCGCCGCGCCCGGGGCCGGGTCGATCGCCCCGCCCCGTCCGTGGAGCGAAGGGTTTCCGTCCTCGATTGAGGGATCGTTTCACCCGTACGGATTAAAAGTGCGCAGGGCTCCGGAAGGTGCCGCCCCCGGCCGCCTACGGTCGCCGAATGACGAGCAGTGGCCCGGAGATCCCGACCCGCACGACCGGCGCACACCGGGCGCACCGGGAGGTGCGCGACCGCGGGGCCGCGCGCGCGCTGGCACACCGGCCGTCCACCTGCCACGAACCGTATCTGGACGGCCTGTTCACCTACTGCCTGTCGGTGCTGTGCGACCACGACGCGGCGACCGCCGCCCTGGCCGACGCCCTCACGCTCGCGGAGCGCCGCGGCCGGCACGTCCCGGAGGCGCCCGGGGACCGCAGGGCGTGGCTGTACGCGCTGGCCCGCTGGGCCTGCCTGCGCAAGCTGGCCGAGGCCCGGCAGAAACACCAGGTCACCCACGTGGTGGGCCGGACCGGCCGGCAGCGGGCGGCGCGGACCGCCGCCGCCCCTGTCGTCTCCGAGGAGGTGCGGGAGCAGCGCCGCCGTGACCTGTCCCTGCTCGCCTGGCCGGAGGCCGCGGGCACCACGCCGCAGCAGCGCGAGGCGCTCGAACTCGCCGTCCGGCACCACCTCGGGGCCCACGAGGTCGCCGCCGTGCTCGGCATGCAACCGGGCGCAGCCCGCGAGCTCCTCGCCTCCGCCGCCTGCGAGGTCGAGCGCACCCGCGCGGCGCTCGCCGTCGTCGAGACCGGCGCCTGCCGGGGAGTGGCGCATCTCACCGGCGACAGCCGGCTCGTCCTCAGCAGCGCACTGCGCCGCGAACTCGTCCGGCACGTCGACGACTGCCCGCACTGCCGCCGCACCGCAGGCCGCGCCATCCCCGGCCGCTGGCCCGGCAACTGCGTCACCCCCGACGCCCTGCCCGTCCTTCCGGCCCCCGGAGCGGCCCTGCGCACCGCCCTCGCGCACCATCCGCGCGCGCGGCGCGGCGTGCCGCGCTTCGACCGGCGCGGCTTCCCGATGGACCCCAAGGACCGCGTCGCCCGCCGGGACCGGCTGCGCGCGCGTGCGGTCACCACGACCGTCGTCGCCACCGTCGTCGCCGCGCCCGTGCTCGCGCTGTACGCCGCCCACCGGAGCACCCCTGTCGGCGAGGCCCGGGACGGCCGGTCGGCCTCCGCGCGGGAGGACGACTCGCCCGTCCGCCTCGACGGCCCGGGCGGCTACGAGAACACCGGCAACGCGGGCACGCGGCCCCGGGGCCCCTTCGGCAGGGACGGCAAGAGCGGCAGGAGCGGCGAGAACCGCGGGAACGGCAGGGCGGACGTGTCCGTGGAGGTCGTCGGGGTCGCCGGCGTCGGCCACCAGGGTGCCTCCGTGCTGGTCGTCACCGCCGGTCACGGCGGCGACACCACACTGATCACGCTCACCGCGGGCGCCGCGCCGGTCCACTGGTCCGCGTCGGCGGGGGCGCCCTGGCTCTACCTGAGCCAGTCGTCGGGAACGCTCCGGGCGGGACAGTCACTGACGGTCAGGGTGCACGTCGACCAGTTGCGCGAGCCGTCCGGCCGCTGGAGCGCGCGGGTGGCGTTCTCGCCCACCGGCGCCGTGGTGACCATCGACGGCCACGGCGACGCCTCCGGCCCGTCCTTCCCGGACCCCCCGCTCCCCGGTCACTCCGAAGGCGCCGGCAGTCCCGGCGGCCCCGGCAGTCCGGGAACGGTGCACCCCGGTCCCCCGGGCAATCCGAGCCCGAGCCCGAGCCCCGGAGACCCGGGCGGCCCTGCGCCGTCGTCCCCGGCACCGACGCCCGCGGCACCGCCCCCCTCGGAGCCCGCCCCGAGCGACCCGCCCCCGTCACCCGGCCCGGCGCCGACGGAACCGGCGCCCGGAGGCCCGGCAGTCCCCGCCCGCCCGGCGGACACGAGGCCCCCGCCCACCGGGGACGAGAGGGACGACGCCGGTGGTGACAGGGGCGGCGGCGACGCTCCGAGTCCGTCCGCGTCGTGACCGGCGTGGCTTTCGCGCCCGTGACCGGTGGCCCGTGTCCCGCGCGTCGGCGGGTGGATCAGGCGGGATCCGCCGGATGCGGTGCCAGCAGCGGGAGCTGCGAGGCCAGCCGCTCCTCGCACAGCTCGGCCAGCCGGTCGTAACCGGCCTTGCCCATCAGCTCGGTCAGCTCCGCCCGGTAGGACACGTACACGGGGTCGCCCGCGCCGTGCGCCGAGGTCGCCGACGTGCACCACCAGTGCAGGTCGTGACCGCCCGGGCCCCAGCCCCGGCGGTCGTACTCGCCGATCGACACCTGCAGTACGCGCGTGTCGTCGGGCCGGTCGATCCAGTCGTAGGTCCGCCGGACGGGCAGCTGCCAGCACACGTCCGGCTTGGTCTCCAGCGGCTCGCGGCCCTCCCGTACGGCGAGGATGTGCAGCGAACAGCCCATGCCGCCGGCGAAGCCCGGCCGGTTCTGGAAGATGCACGAGCCCTCGAAGGGGCGCGTCTGGCGGTCGCCGTCCTCGTCCTCGAAGACCCAGCCGCCCCGGGTGCCCTCGTCGTGGTGCTGCCAGATGTCCGGCGTGAGCCTCGCCACATGCGCCGCGACCCGCTTCTCGTCGTCCTCGTCCGAGAAATGCGCCCCCAGGGTGCAGCATCCGTCGTCCGCACGGCCCGCCTGGATGCCCTGGCAACCGCTGCCGAAGACACAGTTCCAGCGAGAGGTCAGCCACGTCAGATCGCAGCGGAACACCTGCTCCTCGTCCGCCGGATCGGGGAACTCCACCCACGCCCGGGCGAAGTCGAGACCCTTCTCGTCGTTCGGCGGCACCCCTGGCGGGCCGCCGACCGATTGGGCGGTCTTGGCCTGTTCGGTCTTCTTGTCCGTCTTCTCGGCCTTCGCCTTTTTCGTCTTTGGCACCCGTCCAGGGTAAGTCGCCCGGATCACCGTCCCGTACCGGACCAAGTGCTCCGGAGCAGGGTTCCGGCCGTGCGACGGGCAGTAGCGTTCCGCACATGAGACTCGGTGTCCTCGACGTGGGTTCGAACACGGTGCATCTGCTGGTGGTGGACGCGCACCCCGGCGCGTGTCCACTGCCCGCGTACTCCCACAAGGCGGAGCTGCGCCTGGCCCAGCTGCTGGACGCCGACGGCGCGATCGGCCCCGGCGGTCTGGACCGGGTGGTCCGGGTCATCCGCGACGCGCTCCGGGCCGCCGAGGACAAGGGCGTCGAGGAACTGCTGCCGTTCGCGACCTCGGCGGTGCGCGACGCCCGCAACGCCGGTGAGGTCCTGGAACGCGTGCGGAGGGAGACCGGAGTCGAACTCCAGGTCCTCACCGGCCCGGAGGAGGCCCGGCTGACCTTCCTCGCCGCCCGCCGCTGGTTCGGCTGGTCGGCGGGAAAGCTGCTGGTCATCGACATCGGCGGTGGCTCACTGGAGATCGCCTTCGGTATGGACGAGGAACCCGACGCCGCGGTGTCGCTGCCGCTGGGCGCCGGCCGCCTCACGGGCACCCGGCTGCCCGGCGACCCGCCGGCGCCGGACGACGTCCGGGCGCTGCGCCGGCACGTCCGCACGGAGATCGCCCGTACGGTCGGCGAGTTCAGCCGCCTCGGCCCGCCGGACCACGTGGTGGCCACCTCCAAGACCTTCAAGCAGCTCGCCCGCATCGCGGGAGCCGCCCGCTCCGCCGAGGGCCCGTACGTCCCGCGCGAGCTGAAGCGCCAGTCACTGGAGGGGTGGGTGTCGAGGCTGTCCGCGATGACCACCGCCGAGCGCGCCGAGCTGCCGGGTGTCTCCGAGGCGCGCGCGGGCCAGCTGGTCGCCGGGGCGCTGGTCGCGGAGGCCGCGATGGACCTGTTCAGGGTGGAGTCCGTGGAGGTCTGCCCCTGGGCGCTGCGCGAGGGCGTCATCCTGCGCCGCCTGGACCACATGGGGCCCGCGTAGGGGCATTCCGTGCGAGGGGGCGGCGTACCGGCGCGAGGTGGACACCCACCGCGCGGGGCCGGCGGGCCGGAGCCTTCGCCGGTGTGCGGTGGGTCGGGCCGTGTGGCGGTGGCCGGTGGGTCGGGCCGTGCGGTGGGTCGGGCCGTGTGGCGGTGGCCGGTGGGTCGGGCCGTGCGGTGGGCCGGGCCGTGCGGCGGTGTGCGGTGGGCTCGATCACACGGCGGCCGTCCGGGCCAGGGGTCCGTCGGACGGCCGAAGCGCCCCGTGCCCTGCGGACACGTGGCCGCGGCCACGCCGGACGGACCCCGGCCGAAGCCCGCCGTCCACGTCCCGCCCGTCGAACACACCCCGTACGCTGTCCCTCGTGGCAGATCCAGCGGTGCGCATCCCGGATGCGAAGGTCGCTCTGTCGACGGCCTCCGTCTATCCGGAGTCGACGGCGACGGCCTTCGAGATCGCCGCACGCCTCGGGTACGACGGTGTCGAGGTCATGGTGTGGACCGATCCGGTCAGCCAGGACATCGAGGCGCTGCGCCGGCTCAGCGACTACCACCGCATTCCCGTCCTCGCCGTGCACGCCCCCTGCCTGCTCATCACGCAGCGCGTGTGGTCCACCGACCCCTGGACCAAGCTCCAGCGGGCCCGTTCCGCCGCCGAGAGGCTCGGCGCCGCCACGGTCGTCGTCCATCCGCCGTTCCGCTGGCAGCGCCAGTACGCCCGTGACTTCGTCGACGGAATCTGGCGGATGGCGGACGAGACGGACGTGCGGTTCGCCGTCGAGAACATGTACCCGTGGCGCTACCGCGACCGCGAGATGCTCGCCTACGCCCCCGACTGGGACGTCACCAAGGACGACTACCGCCACTTCACGATGGATCTCAGCCACGCCTCGACATCCCGCACCGACACCCTCGGGATGCTCGACCGCATGGGCGACCGCCTCGGTCACCTCCACCTCGCCGACGGCCGGGGCTCGGCCAAGGACGAGCACCTCGTGCCCGGCCGCGGTGACCAGCCCTGCGCCGAGGTGCTGGAGCGCCTCGCCCTTGGCGGTTTCGACGGACATGTCGTCGTCGAGGTCAACACCCGCCGCGCCATGTCCGGCGCCGAGCGCGAGGCCGACCTGGCGGAGGCGCTGGCGTTCACCCGTCTGCACCTGGCGTCGGCGGCCTCGGCGCTGCGGACGCCGCGCCGATGACCGGCGTCGGCGTGCCCGGCGGCCAGGAGGTGTCTCCCGGCGGCCCGGACGCGCCAGGCCCTGTCCCGTCCCCTGGCGGCAAGGTCACCGCCCCCCGGCGCCGCGGCCGGCCCCCGCGCACGGAGTCGGCCGGCACCCGTGACCGCATCCTGGACGCGGCCCGCGAGGAGTTCTCCGAACGGGGGTACGACAAGACATCCGTACGGGGTATCGCCAAGTCGGCCGGGGTCGACTCCGCGCTCGTGCACCACTACTTCGGCACCAAGGAGCAGGTGTTCGAGGCGGCCGTCGAGGTCGCCTTCGCCCCGGCGCTCGAGGGCCGCCAGGCGGTCCTCGACGCTCCGTTGGAGGAGGTCGGGGAGCGGATGACCCGGATGATCCTCGGGTTGTGGGAGAACCCGGTGACCCGGGCCCCGCTGCTCGCGATCATCCGGTCCGCCGTGAACAACGAGACCGCCGCCGGTGTCTTCCGCCGCCTGGTCGCCGGTCAGCTGCTGCGCCGTATCGCGGGGCAGCTGGACCTGCCGGACGCGGAGCTGAGGGCCGAACTCGCCGCCGCCCAGCTGGTCGGGATCGCGATGATCCGGTACGTGATGAAGGTGGAACCGCTGGCCTCGGCCGACCCCGAGCAGATCATCGGACGGGTGGCGCCGGTGGTCCAGGGCCACCTCACCGGCCGCTGACGCACCGCGCCCCATCCCCGTACCGCAGTTCCCGTCCCGCGGTCCTCGTGTCACCCTCGCACTGAGATGCGTATCCCGCATGGCGGACACCCCGTCCCGCCCACTGGATGACGGGCGTACGCTCGACGACAGCCAGAAGTCCCTGACACGGCACCCCGAGAAGGTCTGAAGGAGCGAGCGACGATGCCCGAGCTGAGGTCCCGCACAGTCACCCACGGCCGCAACATGGCGGGCGCGCGCGCCCTGATGCGCGCCTCCGGTGTACCGGGTGCGGACATCGGCCGGAAGCCGATCATCGCCGTCGCCAACAGCTTCACGGAGTTCGTCCCCGGCCACACCCACCTCGCGCCGGTCGGCCGGATCGTCAGCGAGGCGGTCGTCGCGGCCGGCGGCATCCCGCGCGAGTTCAACACGATCGCCGTCGACGACGGCATCGCGATGGGCCACGGCGGCATGCTGTACTCACTGCCCTCCCGCGACCTGATCGCGGACAGCGTGGAGTACATGGTCGAGGCCCACTGCGCGGACGCCCTGATCTGCATCTCCAACTGCGACAAGATCACCCCGGGCATGCTCAACGCCGCCCTGCGGCTGAACATCCCGACGGTCTTCGTCTCCGGCGGCCCGATGGAGGCCGGCCGGGCGACGCTGGTCGACGGCACGGTCCGCACGCTGGACCTGATCGACGCGATGGTGGACGCCGCCAACGACAAGATCTCCGACGCCGACGTCCTGCGCATCGAGGAGAACGCCTGTCCGACCTGCGGCTCCTGCTCCGGCATGTTCACCGCCAACTCGATGAACTGCCTCACCGAGGCCATCGGCCTGTCCCTCCCGGGCAACGGCTCGGTCCTCGCCACCCACACGGCCCGCAGGGCGCTCTACGAGAACGCCGCCCGCACGGTCATGGACATCACCCGCCGCTACTACGAGCAGGACGACGACACGGTCCTGCCCCGCAGCGTCGCCACCGTCGCCGCGTTCGAGAACGCGATGGCGCTGGACATCGCCATGGGCGGTTCCACCAACACCATCCTGCACCTGCTGGCCGCCGCCCAGGAGGCGGAGGTGCCCTTCGGCCTGACCGAGATCGACGCCCTCTCGCGCCGCGTCCCCTGCCTCGCGAAGGTCGCGCCGAACGTCGCCAAGAGCCGTACGTACTACATGGAGGACGTGCACCGCGCGGGCGGCATCCCCGCCCTGCTCGGCGAACTGCACCGCGCGGGCCTGCTGCACGAGGACGTGCACTCCGTCCACAGCCCCACCCTGGCCGACTGGCTGAAGACCTGGGACATCCGCGGCGGCTCCCCGTCCCCCCAGGCCGTGGAGATGTGGCACGCCGCCCCCGGCTGCGTGCGCTCCGCCGAGGCGTTCTCCCAGTCCGAGCGCTGGGACACCCTCGACGAGGACGCCGAGGGCGGCTGCATCCGCTCCGCCGAGCACGCGTACTCCAAGGACGGCGGGCTGGCCGTGCTGCGCGGCAACCTCGCCGTGGACGGCTGCGTGGTCAAGACGGCCGGCGTCGACGAGTCGATCTGGACCTTCGAGGGCCCGGCGGTCGTCTGCGAGTCCCAGGACGAGGCCGTCGAGAAGATCCTCACCAAGCAGGTCAAGGAGGGCGACGTCGTCGTCATCCGCTATGAGGGCCCCAAGGGCGGCCCCGGTATGCAGGAGATGCTCTACCCGACGTCGTACCTGAAGAGCCGCGGTCTCGGAAAGGCCTGCGCCCTGATCACCGACGGCCGGTTCTCCGGCGGTACGTCCGGCCTCTCCATCGGCCACGCCTCCCCGGAGGCGGCCTCGGGCGGCACCATCGCCCTGGTCGAGGACGGGGACCGCGTCCGCATCGACATCCCGAACCGCTCGATCGAACTGCTGGTCGACGACGCCGAGCTGGCCCGCCGCGAGCAGGCCCTGGACGGTGCCTACGCCCCGAAGAACCGTGAGCGCAAGGTCTCGGCGGCGCTGAAGGCGTACGCGGCGATGGCCACCAGCGCCGACAAGGGCGCGGTGCGGGACGTGTCGAAGCTGGGCTGAACCGCCCGGCTCCCGCAGGGCCCACGGCGTCTACGGGGCCCACGGAGCCATGGTGTTCCGTGGGTCCTGCCGTGTTCCGCGGGTCCTACCAGTCCCTACCAGTCCCTACCAGTCCACCGGGTCGCCGGCGTCCACAGCGAAGACCGTGCCGTCGGGGGCGGTGGCGTGGACGTGGCCGTCGGCGATCACCGGTTCCGGGAGGGTGGCGGCCACGCGGTCGGGGCGGTCACCCATCCGGGGCGCCGTCTGCCCGGCCAGCCGCCCCTCGCGCGCGTCCACGGCGAGCAGCCGGCCGTCCGGCGCCGTGAAGTAGACGTGCCGCCCGTCCGCGACCGGCGCGGACCCGCGGGCGACACCCGTCTCCAGGCTCCACCGCTGCCGCAGCGCGGCCATGTCGACGGCCACCAGCCTGCCGCCGGTCCCCGTCAGATAGGCGACGCCCCCGTGCACCGTGCCGTGCCCCTGGGCCAGCGGTACGGGCAGTGTCACCCGGCGCGTCTGCCCGCTGCCCGGTGTGTAGCGGACCAGGGCCCGGGTGTCGCCGAGGACCGGGTCGTCGGAGGCGAGGACGACCGCCTCACCCGTGATGCCGACCGGCGTCAGCATCCCCTCCAGCCGGGCGTCCCAGCGCACCGCTCCGGACCGCGGATCGACCGCCGTGACCCGCGTGCTGGAACCGTCGTCCGACGTGCTCGCCACGTAGGCCAGCGGATCCCCCGCGAACGTGCGGAAGTACGGGGCGCCGTGCCCCGGCACCCGCCCGGTCCACAGCGCGTCGCCCGAGGCGCTGTCCATGCCGGTGACCGTGCCGTCGGCGCCGGTGAGCAGCAGCATGTCCCCGGCGCCGGTCAGGCCGTTGTACTCGGTGGTGTCCTGCCGCCACCGGGGCTTCCCCGAGGCCGGGTCGAGTGCCTCCGGGCCGCTGCCCGGCTCCAGGGCGGGCTGCACGAGCCCGCCCGAGACGACCGGCGGTCCGCTCACCGACGTCCGCGCGGCGGTGTGCCGCCACAGCAGGCGGCCGTCGTCGGGGTCGAGGGCGAACACCGACCCCGCCTGGGCACACACCAACCGTTCGGCCCCGTACGAGCACTGCGGGCTGCCCGGCCTGCCCGACGGCGCCGCCTCCCACGCCCGGAACGCGTCCGGTGTGGTCCGTGCGCCGGCGGTTCTCTGCCGGGCCGGGGACTCGTCGCCGAGCAACTGGACGGAGAAGAGCGTGCCGAACACGGCGAGGGCGAGCGCCCCGCCCCCGACCCGCCCCCGCTGCGGGCGGGGCGGCGGCGCGCCCCGCGGGGCCGCCGAGGGGCCGCCGCGGCGGCCGGGACCGGCGCCGGCGCCGGGGTCGGGTGCGGCGTCGGGGTCGGGTGTGGCGTCGGGACCGGGGTCGGGTGCGGCGGCGGGGTCGGCCCCGGTCCCGTTCCCGTCCTCCCCGTCGGGCACCTCACGGCGGTCGGCCACGGCGCCCGCCGGGTCCGCTTCCGGGTCCGTCCGCTGCGCCGGTATGAAGGCCTGGGCGGTCATGAAGGCCTGGGTGTCGTACGAGGCCGCGACGGACCGCAACTCCCGCATCAACGCGTCGGGGGTGGGCCGGTCCTCGGGTTCCTTGGCCAGGCAGCGCAGCACCAGAGGGGCGAGCCCGTCCGGCACGCCGGTCAGATCGGGATCGTCGTGCACCACCTGGTAGGCGACGACGTACGGGCTGTCGGAGTCGAAGGGGCCGCGCCCGGTGGCGGCGTGCACCAGGAGCGAGCCGAGCGCGAAGATGTCGGCGGAGGGACCCACTTCACGGGGACGCCGGAACTGCTCGGGCGCCATGAAGGGCGGAGTGCCGATCAGTTTCCCGGTCTCGGTCCTCAGTTCACTGTCCTTCGGCCGGGAGATGCCGAAATCTATGACCTTCGGCCCGTCCTCGGCGAGCAGTACGTTGCTGGGTTTCAGATCGCGGTGCACGACCCCGACCCGGTGGATGTCCCGCAGTCCCTCCGCGAGTCCGGCCATCAGCCTGCGCAACTGCGGTGGGGGCATCGGCCCGTTCCGCTTCACATGCTGGGCGAGCGTCGGGCCGGGGATGAAGAGCGTCGCCATCCAGGGCCGTTCGGCCTCCGGGTCGGCGTCGACGACCGGCGCGGTGAAGGCGCCGCTCACCCGCCGGGCCGCCGCGACCTCCTGCCGGAAACGCCCCCTGAACTCGCGGTCCCGTGCGAACTCGGCGTGCACGACCTTCACCGCGAGCTTCAGCCCGGACGTACTCCGGGCCAGATGCACCACGCCCATTCCGCCGGAGCCGAGGCATGACTCGAGACGGTAGTGACCGGCGTACTCGGGAAGTTCCGCTTCCGCGCCCGCTCCGACGTTCCGCTGTGGCGCCATGGGACCACCCCCGTGCTCTTCGTCCGCGTGTGCGCCGCACAGACCCTAGTCGATGGGACGTACGGGACCGAGGCGGCAGGCCGACGCGGGAGTTCAAGAAACGTACATGTGTGCGTGACGAGCATTCGGGGTATCAACGGGGCCCCATGGCAGGCATGGGGCGCACAACGGGGGAGGATTTCCATGACAGTCGACCATGTCGACCATGTCGGCCATGTCGGAGAAGGAGAGAAGGCCAAAGCGGCGAAGTCGGCCGCGGCGGCGGCCGTGCAGTACTACCCGGTCGCGCCGGGCTACCGGCTCAACGTCCGCAGCGGCCCGGGCACGAACTACGCCATCGTCCGCACCCTGCCCGTGGGCGCGCAGGTGCCGATCTTCTGCCAGAGTCCGGGCACGACCGTCACCGGCCCTTACGGCACGTCGAACATCTGGTGCAACATCGGCAGCGGCCAGTACGTCTCGGACGCCTACGTGAAGACCGGCAGCGACGGCTACGTGGCCCCGCGCTGCGGCTGATCCCGCCTGATCCCGCCCGGAGCCCGTGCGGGTGCCGGAGCCATAATCGAAGCGTGAGCGCAGAGAACGGCACCCCGGACCACCCCGCGGGCTCCTCGGGAACCCCCGTCGGCCCCCGCCCCGAGCCCATCCGCTTCTTCGGGACGACCTGGGTCGACCACGACAGCGGCTACCCGGCACGCCGCATCGGCGTCTCCGTCGGTTCGCTCGCCGCCGCGGCCGCCGCCTGCCTCGTTCTGCGCATCGCCTACCAGGGTCTCCGGATCGCCGAGGTCGGCGGTTTCGTCACCCTCCTCATGGTCGTGATGTTCACGGTCTGCAGTGCCCTCGCGTTCGGGCACACCTGGGAGGCGTTCAAGCGGCGCCCCGACCCGGACCGCCTGCGGTCCCTCCGTGGCCTGCTCACCATCGGCTTCATCGGCTCCCTCCTCGCCTACTTCTTCCGTTCCCTCGTCGAGGCCCCCGGCGAGAGGCTCCACCGCGAGGAGTACGAAACGGCCCGCACCCAGTACGAGAACCGGACGTCCCGCCGCTCCGGCAACCCCCGGAAGCGCCGCCGCCCGTAACCGCGCGTCGCCGGGCGGGCCGCCGCCGGCCCGCCCGGCCGCACCGAGCCGCACATGTCGCCGCTCCCGGTGCGCTCCCCGCCGCCTGCCTCCACCACCTCCTCGTCACCACGCGTTACCGCCACGCGCCCGCCGCCCCCGCGGCCGCGGGTCCCTTCGGCATGCCCGCCGGCCTGCTTGACGTGTCCTGCCTCCGAGAGCATTATTCATCACATGATGAATTACTCCTCCGGCCCCCCGTACCCGGACACAGGCAAGGGCGCCGACGCACACGGCCCCGCCGTCCGGGCCCGGGACCTCACCGTCGTCCGAGGCCCCCGCACCGTCCTGCGCGGCCTCGCCTTCACCGTCCCCCGCGGGCAGGTCACCGGCCTCCTCGGCCCCTCCGGCTGCGGCAAGTCGACCCTGATGCGGGCCATCGTCGGCACCCAGGCCAAGGTCACCGGCACACTGGACGTGCTCGGCCTCCCCGCGGGCCACCCCACCCTGCGCACCCGCGTCGGCTACGTCACCCAGGCCCCCTCGGTCTACGACGACCTGACGGTCCGGCAGAACCTCGATTACTTCGCCTCGATCCTCGACCCCGGCCTCCCCCACGCCCGAATTCGCTCGCGCGGGCGGACCTCCAACGCCGCAGACCGCCGCCGGGACAACGTCACCCGGGTCATCGCCGACGTGGACCTCACCACCCACGCCGACGCCCTCGCCGGCACCCTCTCCGGCGGCCAGCGCAGCCGCGTCTCCCTCGCCGTCGCCCTCCTCGGCACCCCCGAGCTCCTGGTCCTCGACGAACCCACGGTCGGTCTCGACCCCGTCCTGCGCCGGGACCTCTGGCAGCTCTTCCACGCCCTCGCCGCCGAACGGGGCGCCGGCCTGCTGATCTCCTCCCACGTCATGGACGAGGCCGAGCGCTGCGACCGTCTCCTGCTCATGCGCGCGGGCGAGATCCTCGCCGACGACACCCCCGACGCCCTGCGCACCGGCACCGGATCCGACACCGTCGAAGCGGCCTTCCTGCACCTGGTGGACGCGGCCGTCGCGGCAAGCAGCACGAAGGAGACCTCGTGATGAGCACCCCCCGTACGACGACGCTTCCCCCCACCGCGCCCCCTGCCGCGACGAGCGCCCTGAACGCCTCGCGCACCCTCTCCACCGCCGCCCGGGTCCTGCGCCAGCTCCGCCACGACCCGCGCACGATCGCGCTGATGCTGCTCGTCCCCTGCCTGATGCTGTTCCTGCTCCGCTACGTCTTCGACGCCAGCCCGCGCACCTTCGACACCATCGGCGCCTCGCTCCTCGGGATCTTCCCGCTGATCACGATGTTCCTGGTCACCTCGATCGCCACCCTGCGCGAGCGCACCTCCGGCACCCTCGAACGCCTCCTCTCCATGCCACTCGGCAAGGGCGACCTGATCGCCGGCTACGCCCTCGCCTTCGGCGCGATCGCGATCGTCCAGTCCGCCCTGGCCACCGCGCTGGCGGTCTGGTTCCTGGGACTCGACGTCCTCGGCAGCCCGTGGCTGCTGCTCCTGGTGGCCCTGCTCGACGCCCTCCTCGGCACAGCCCTCGGTCTCTTCGTCTCGGCCTTCGCGGCCTCGGAATTCCAGGCGGTGCAGTTCATGCCTGCAGTGATCTTCCCCCAGCTCCTGCTGTGCGGACTGTTCACCGCACGCGAGAACATGCACCCCGTCCTGGAGGCCGTCTCCGACGTCCTGCCCATGTCCTACGCCGTCGACGGCATGAACGAGGTCCTCCGGCACACGGACATGACCGCCGCCTTCGTACGCGACATCCTGATCGTCGCCGGCTGTGCCCTGCTGGTGCTCGGCCTCGGCGCGGCGACCCTCCGCCGCAGGACGGTCTGACGCGTCCCGGGCACCCACGTCCGCGCACCGTCCGCCCAGCGGACACCGCCCCGCGCCCGCGCCCTCCGAGTGCGAGGATGACCGGGACGACGCACCAGGACGACGCGCACCCCGGAGGTCATCCCCCGCCATGGTTCAGAAAGTCGCAGTCCTCGGCACCGGCAAGATCGGTGAAGCCCTGCTCAGCGGAATGATCCGCGCCGGCTGGGCCCCCGCCGACCTCCTGGTCACCACCCGCCGCCAGGAGCGGGCCGACGAACTCCGCGCCCGCCACGGAGTCACCCCGGTCTCCAACCCCGAAGCCGCCAAGACCGCCGACACCCTGATCCTCACGGTCAAACCGCAGGACATGGGAACCCTCCTCGACGAGCTGGCCCCGCACATCCCCGCCGACCGCCTGGTCATCAGCGGCGCCGCCGGTATCCCCACCTCCTTCTACGAGGACCGCCTCGCCGCCGGCACCCCGGTCGTCCGCGTCATGACGAACACCCCCGCCCTGGTCGACGAGGCCATGTCGGTCATCTCCGCCGGCAGCCACGCCACCCCGGAACACCTCGCCCACGCCGAGGAGATCTTCGGCTCCGTCGGCAAGACGCTCCGTGTCCCGGAGTCGCAGCAGGACGCCTGCACCGCCCTGTCCGGCTCCGGCCCGGCGTACTTCTACTACCTGGTCGAGGCCATGACGGACGCCGGCATCCTGCTCGGCCTGCCCCGCGACAAGGCCCACGACCTGATCGTCCAGTCCGCGATCGGCGCCGCGACCATGCTCCGCGACAGCGGCGAGCACCCCGTACGGCTCCGCGAGAACGTCACGTCCCCCGCCGGCACCACCATCAACGCCATCCGCGCACTCGAGAACCACGGCGTACGGGCCGCCCTCATCGCCGCCCTCGAAGCCGCCCGCGACCGCAGCCGCGAACTGGCTTCCGGCACCAAGGACTGAGGATCCGGGACCCGGGACCCGGATCCTCCCGGGGACGGTCGCGCCGCCCCCGGAACTCGAGGTCCTCGAACCCTGCTGCACGTCGACGACCACCAGGGCCGCGTTCTCCGCAACGTCCATGACTCGACCGTGTCGCCTTCCGCACCCCGCTTCCCAGAGGTGCGGACGCCATTCACCGACGACTCACCGCCGAGTGAGGCGGCCCGCGCTCCCCCCAGCCGCCGGGAGCAGACCGATGGCCCGATAAGCGGCATCCACGACCGGCCGTGCCCTGTCGCGAGCCCTTTCCGCGCCGTTCCGCAGCACCCCTTCCACATAACCGGGGTCCGCGCACAACTCCCTGTGCTTCTCCCGCAACGGCCTCAGCACCTCGACCACGGCCTCCGCGGTGTCCCTCTTCAGCGTCCCGTACGACTCGTACGCACCGCCGAGCGTCTCCGGGTCGCCGCCCGAGCACGCCGCGAGGATCTCCAGCAGATTCGCCACCCCGGGCCGCGCCTCGCGGTCGTACACGACGTCGGTACCGCTGTCGGTCACGGCCCGCATGACCTTCCTGCGCACCACGTCCGGCTCGTCCAGCAGATAGACGATCCCCGGCCCGACATCGTCGCTCTTCCCCATCTTCGACAGGGGGTCCTGCAGATTCATCACCCGCGCGGCCACCGCAGGATGCGTGGCCCGGGGCACGGTGAAGGTGTGCCCGTACCGCTGGTTGAACCGCACGGCCAGATCCCGCGTGAGTTCCACGTGCGGAGCCTGGTCGTCCCCCACCGGCACCTCGTCCGTCCCGTACGCCAGGATGTCCGCCGCCATCAGCACGGGATACGTCAGCAGCGACAGCCGCACACTGCCGCCCCGCCGCCGTTCCAGCGCGGCCTTCTCCTTGTACTGGATCATCCGCCGCATCTCGCCGTCGGTCGCCACGCACTCCAGTAGGTACGACAGACGGGCGTGCTCGTCGACATGGCTCTGCACGAACACGGTGCACAGCTCCGGATCCACCCCGGTGGCCAGCAGCAGCGTCGCCGCCTGCCGGCTCAGTCTGCACACCCGTGCCGGATCGTGGTCCACGGTCAGCGCGTGCAGGTCGACGACGCAGAACAACGCGTCCGCCCGGTGCTGGTCGACCGCAGCCCACCGCCGCATGGCCCCCAGGTAGTTCCCCAGCGTCAGATGCCCGGTCGGTTTGATCCCACTGAAAACCCGTGTCATCGCTTCCTGTCTCCGTCTCCTGGTCGGGACCGCCGCCCCGGCCGGCCGCCCCCGGAGTCCTGAGGGCCGAAGCCCTGGAGGGAGAAACGAAAACGGCCACCGAGGCGGCGGCCGTTGAGCGCATACGTACGACGGCCGCTGTCAGGCGGCCCACCAGGACTGGCTGTACGCAAGCGTCGTCGTCATGCGGGCCAGGTTACGCCCTGGAGACGGGGGCCGGGTGGCGATCGAGGGGGCGAGTTGACACGCCCTGCCGTGATCCGTACTGTTCCCCGAGTTGTCCGACGTGAGCACCGACTCCGGTCGGCCCCGGACAGCCATTCCGCAAGTACCGCACCTGATCGACGACAGTCCTCTGTCTGCCGTCGTCTCATTGCCATGTGTATTCGCGAAATGAGGAATCCGCACTCGAAAGGGTGCAGGCCCCCGATTAGCTCGGGAGCCGGGAATCCGCTAGAGTCTCACCTCGTCGGAACGGCCCAACAGCCGGAAAGACAAACCCCGCTGACCGGGGGTCAGATCGAAGGAAAAAGATCTGATAGAGTCGGAGCCGCCGGAAAGGGAAACGCGAAAGCGGAAACCCGGAAGGCGAAACCCCGAGGACATCGGATCGGAAAGATCTGATAGAGTCGGAAACGCAAGACCGAAGGGAAGCGCCCGGAGGAAAGCCCGAGAGGGTGAGTACAAAGGAAGCGTCCGTTCCTTGAGAACTCAACAGCGTGCCAAAAATCAACGCCAGATATGTTGATACCCCGTCTCCGGCCGTTCGGCCGGGACGAGGTTCCTTTGAAACAAACACAGCGAGGACGCTGTGAACGGCCGGGCTCATTCCGCCCGACCGTTCCGCTCTCGTGCGTGTCATTCCCGATCACGGGAAAACATTCACGGAGAGTTTGATCCTGGCTCAGGACGAACGCTGGCGGCGTGCTTAACACATGCAAGTCGAACGATGAACCACTTCGGTGGGGATTAGTGGCGAACGGGTGAG
>NZ_JAPJDM010000031.1:0-88177 GCF_026242095.1 Streptomyces sp. NEAU-W12 | reverse complement strand
TCCCGCTCCGAGCCGCTCGAGCAACGCGTTGTCCATATCCGGCAGTCTAGGTCCGGCCGGCGCCTCCTGCGGTCGGTGCGCGGGCCGGCCGACGCCTCCCGGCGTCGGATCGCTCCGGCGGTGAACACGGCGGGGCCCGCGTCCGTATGGACCGAGGGCACTCGACTCAGGGGAGGCCCCGCGGTGTTCGCACCGCGCTGCTCTGGTTCGGGAGTCATGCATGAGGCACGCACGACGACGGGTCGTCCGGCGAGTGACACGGCTGGCTGCCGTCGGCGGACTCCTCCTCGGAGCGACGATGGTGACCCGCGCCGTCGCGGGCGAACCCCCGGCGCCGGCCCCGGTTCCGTACGCCGCGTCCGAGGAGGACACCGGTCCCGGCTCCTCGCTCGTGTCGCGGCTCGGTTCGTCCCGCACGGCGGGCAGCTGGCTCGGCGAGGACGGGCGCACGGTCGTCGCGGTCACCGACGAGAAGGCCGCGGCCGAGGTGCGGGAGGCCGGCGCGGACCCGACGATGGTGCGCCACAGCATGCGCGACCTGAAGTCGGCCACTCGGACGCTGGGGTCGGCGCCGCGCGTACCGGGGACGGCCTGGGCCGTGGACTACCGGTCGAACGAGGTGGTGGTACGCGGCGACAGCACGGTGTCCGCGGACGACTGGTCCGATCTGACCCGAGTGGCGGAAGGAGCCGGTGGTTTCGTCCGCATGGAACGCACCGAGGGCACCTTCACCACGCGGGTCAACGGGGCGGAGCCCATCCTGTCGACCGCCGGACGCTGTTCCGCGGGCTTCAACGTGACCGACGGCAAGCGTGAGTTCATTCTCACGGCCGGGCACTGCGGGCCGGACGGGTCGGTCTGGTTCGCCGACGACGGAGGCAGGAGGAAGGTCGGCACCACGGTCGGCGGCAGCTTCCCCGGCGACGACTACTCCCTGATCGAGTACGACGGCGGCCGGGCCGGCGAGGGCGCCGGTGTCGTCTCGGTCGGCAACGGCCAGGGCGTACGGATCACGGGTGTCGGCGACCCCACCGTCGGCCAGCGGGTGTTCCGCAGCGGCAGCACCAGCGGGCTGCGCGACGGGGAGGTGACGGCGCTCAACGCGACGGTGAACTACCCGGAGGGCACGGTCAGCGGCCTCATCGAGACCACTGTGTGCGCAGAGCCCGGTGACAGCGGCGGCCCGATGTTCTCCGAGGGCATCGCGCTCGGTGTGACGTCGGGCGGCAGCGGCGACTGCCGGCAGGCGAACGGTACGACGTTCTTCCAGCCGGTCACGAAGGCACTGACGCAACTGAAGGTGGACCTCCTCGTGGCCCCGGCGGCCGGGGGCGACGCGGACACGGCCGCCCCCGCTCCGTCGGCGGAGGACGCGGCAGCGGCTCCGGACACCGCGTCACCGGGTTCGTCGGCGGCGGGCACCAGCGCGTCGCCGCTGCTGTCCCGCCTGACCGACCCGCGGAACGTGGGACCCGGGATGCTGGTCATCGGGGGCAGCCTGATGACTCTGGTGGCGACCCGCTGGATCCGGTCGGAGCAGGACCGCAAGGCGTACCAGCGGCACTACTCGGCGACATGGGGCTGAGCCGGACGCCGGCCCGGGCATCGGCCAGGAGGCTCACCCGTGCCCCGGGCGGCTCCGGCCACGAGGAAGGCGGATGCGTCCCGGCCGAGGCCGGGACGGGTGAAGGGACAGGCGGAGGGAGGACCAACGGCACAGCCCGTGCGGCGCCTCAGGCCGCCTCGGCCCGCTCGGGAAGGGCCGCGGCCCACTCCTGGACGAGGCGCTGGTACTCCGCGCGCTGCTCGCCGCTCAGTGTCCCGCCCGACCGGAGCCACAGGGCCCGGATCTCCTCGTTGACCTCGGCAGCCGATCGCTCGGATGACGGTTCGAGAGTGGTGGACATGCTGTGAAGCATAGGACCACCGACGTGAAAGCCGCGTGAGTATTAACGAACTAATCGGACATAGCGGACAGTGTCACTGATCACGTCCATCTGCCATGGAACGTGGGCGAGTTCACATCCCCGAGCTCCCGTCCGCAGCCTTTTCCCTCCCTGGTGAAGGGCACGCGTTCCTGACGTCCTCGCCCGGTGTCGTCGGCGCCGGCCGGTTCGCCGTCCTGTTCCAGGCGCGCCCCGGCGTCGGTGACATCCACGTCGGCGAGCCGCTGCAGCCCAACCAACGGTCACGAGGGCGGCCCCCTACCTCGTGGACGTCTTCGTGACCGCCGGGAGCACCCGTGCCCCCTGCCCTCGGTGACCGCCCGTCGGCGCTGCAGGGCGGTACCCGGCTGAAAATCCCGGGCTTCGGGGAGGCGTCGCAGGCGTGACCGCGGCAACGGGGGGAGGTGAGCCGTCAGCGGTAGCCCGTGACGTCCGCCGGCTTGCCCGGGTCCTGGACCTCGACGAGGTAGCGCCAGGCGTCCGGACGGCTGCCGTCGAGGTCGGTGAAGCCGTACTCGCGGGCGAGGCCGCCGCTGGAGAGGGAAGTGCCGTTGAAGCGGGACACCCGTGGGTCGGCGGCGAGCGCGGCGACGGCCCGGCCCACGTAGCGCGGGGTCTCGGAGATGGCGAAGTGGGGCACGCGGGTCAGGGCGTCCCGCCAGTTGTCCTCCCCCACCCCGAACTCGTCGAGCATGATCTCCGAGCGGAGCCAGCCGGGGGTGAGCGCGAGGGCCGTGGCGCCGCGCGGGCCGAGTTCGTGGCCGAGGGCGAAGGCCATGCGCAGGACGGACGCCTTGGCGAGGTCGTAGAAGAAGGAGACGCGGTAGGTGTCGCGGTTGTAGTCCGCGGTGCCGTCGGTGACCTCGACGACCAGGCCGCCGGGGTGGCGCAGCAGCAGGGGCAGGGCGTGGTGGCTGGTGACGGCGTGGGTGTCCACCGCGAGCCGGAGCAGGCGCAGCCCCTTGTCGAGGTCGTGCTCCCAGACGGGGGCGTCCCATTCGAAGAGCTTCTCGCCGCCCCAGATGTCGTTGACGAGGACGTCGAGGCGGCCCTGCTCGTCGGCGATGCGGTCGACGAGGGCCTTGACCTGGGCGGGGTCCAGGTGGTCGGTGGGCACGGCGATGCCCCGGCCGCCGGCCTCGGTGACCAGGTCGGCGGTGTCCTCGATGGCCTCCGGGCGATCGTACTCGGAGCGCTCGGCGCGGGTGCTGCGTCCGGTGACGTAGACGGTGGCGCCCACCGCGCCCAGTTCGACGGCGATGCCCCGTCCGGCTCCCCGGGTCGCTCCCGCGACCAGTGCGACCTTGTACTGCGACGAGCCGTCGCTGCTCGACGACCCGGTGGTCGACTCCGGCATGATCCGGCCTCCCCTCACGTGCGACAGCGATCTGCTGTCGTTACGAGCGTGACGGGTAAGCCGGACATCCTCTGTCACCTTTTCCCTGAAGTCACCGGAGCGGCCTCAGTGGCCGCGGGCGATCCACTCCTCGAGGTGCGGGGCCTCCGCGCCGATGGTGGTCGGGTCGCCGTGGCCGGTGCGGACCGCGGTCCGAGGCGGGAGCGTGAGCAGCCGCTCCCGGATCGAGTCGATGATCGTCGGGAAGTGGGAGAACGAACGGCCGGTGGCGCCGGGACCGCCCTGGAACAGGGTGTCACCGGTGAATACGGTGGCGAGCCCGGGATCGTACAGGCAGACCGCACCGGGCGCGTGCCCCGGCGTGTGCAGCACGGTGAGGTCGGCGCCGGCCGCCTCGATCACCTGGCCGTCGACCAGCCAGGCGTCGGGGTCGCGGTCCGGGTGGGTCTGCCTCCACAGCGGCAGGTCGTCGTGGTGCAGCCAGATGGTGGCCCCGGTGCGCTCGGCCAGGGCGGGTGCGGCGTCGATGTGGTCGTTGTGGGCGTGGGTGCACACGATCGCCTTCAGGCGGCGGTCGCCCACGGCCTCGGCGATGGCGGCGGCGTCGTGGGCGGCGTCGATGACGACCACCTCGTGGTCGTCGCCGACGATCCACACGTTGTTGTCGACGTCCCAGGTTCCGCCGTCGAGGCTGAACTGCCCGGAGGTGACGAGGTGTTCGATGCGGGTGGCCATCAGAGCACCACCACCGAGCGCAGCACGTCACCGTGATGCATCCGCTCGAAGGCCTTCTCGATCTCGTCGAGCCGGATCGTCTCGGTGACGAACGCCCCGAGGTCCAGGCGGCCTTGCTGGTGCAGGTCGATCAGCATGGGGAAGTCGCGCGAGGGCAGGCAGTCGCCGTACCAGGACGACTTCAGGGAACCGCCGCGGCCGAACACGTCGGCGAGCGGCAGTTCGAGCTTCATCTCCGGGGTGGGCACGCCGACGAGGACGACGGTGCCGGCCAGGTCGCGGGCGTAGAAGGCCTGTTCGTACGTCTCGGGGCGGCCCACGGCCTCGATGACGACGTCGGCGCCGAAGCCGCCGGTGAGTTCGCGGATCGCCTCGACCGGGTCGGCCGTACGGGAGTTGACGGTGTGGGTGGCGCCCATGGAGCGGGCGGTCTCCAGCTTGCGGTCGTCGATGTCGACGGCGATGATCCGCGCCGCTCCGGCGAGCTGGGCACCGGCGATGGCGGCGTCGCCGACGCCGCCGCAGCCGATGACGGCGACGGAGTCGCCCCGGCCGACGTTGCCGGTGTTGATCGCGGCGCCGATGCCGGCCATCACACCGCAGCCGAGCAGCCCGGCGACCTGCGGGGAGACCGCGGGGTCGACCTTGGTGCACTGTCCGGCGGCGACGAGCGTCTTCTCGGCGAAGGCTCCGATGCCGAGCGCCGGGGAGAGTCCGGTGCCGTCGGTGAGGGTCATCTTCTGCTTCGCGTTGTGCGTGTCGAAGCAGTACCAGGGGCGTCCGCGCAGACAGGCACGGCACTTGCCGCACACCGCGCGCCAGTTGAGGACGACGAAGTCGCCGGGGGCGACGTCGGTCACGTCGCCGCCCACCGCCTCCACGACACCCGCGGCCTCGTGGCCGAGCAGGAAGGGGAAGTCGTCGTTGATGCCACCCTGCTTGTAGTGCAGGTCGGTGTGGCACACCCCGCAGGCCTGGATGCGGACGACCGCCTCGCCCGGCCCCGGGTCGGGTACGACGATCGTCTCGATGCGCACCGGCTCGTCCTTGCCCGGTGCGATCACGCCGCGTACTTCCTGCGCCATGGTGCTGGCTCCTTCGTCTCCCGGTGGTACGTCCTGTCGACCCTACGCGACCTGCCCGTGACCCGGCCGATCGGCTCCACAGCAGGTCGTGGCGTTCGTACCGGTGTTCCACACCCGTGTGCCGTGCCGGGTGGACCGGGGGCGCCCCGGCGCGTCCCGGGACCACCGCGGCGACGTAGCCTGAACTCTCCGCCCGACGCCCAGGGAGCGACGTGACCAGCACAGCGCCGAAGGCAGTACGGAAGTCCGCTCCGCCCGCCTGGCGGGCACTCCTCGGTTACGTGCGACCGCACCGGTGGGCCCTGCTGGGCGGTGCCTCGTTGTCCCTGCTGACGGGCGCGACCGGTCTGATGCTGCCGCTGGTCGCCCGGGGCCTGATCGACGACCTGTCGGACGACCGGGCCATCACCGGCGCCCTGGTGCTGATGTCCGCCCTCGTCGTCGCCAACGCCGCGCTGGGCGCGCTGGGTTCGTACGTGCTGCGGCGTACCGCCGAGTCGGTGGTGCTGGGGGCGCGGCGCTCGCTGTCGTCGTATCTGCTGCGCCTGCGGATCACAGCCGTGGACCGCAGTGAGCCCGGCGACCTGATGGCCCGCATCACCTCCGACACCACGCTGCTGCGGGAGGTCACCACGGACTCGCTGGTGGGCCTCGGTACGGGCGGTCTGACGCTGGTCGCGACCATCGCGCTGATGGGCTTCGTCGACCCGGTGCTGCTGGGGGTCACCCTGGCCGTGATCGTGGGTGCGGGGACGGTCCTCGCGCTCGTCGTGCCGCACATCAGCCGGGCCAGCCGGCAGGCTCAGGACGCGGTCGGCGTGATGGGGGCCTCCCTGGAACGGGTGCTGGGCGCGCTGCGCACGGTGAAGGCCTCCGGTGCCGAGCCACGCGAGGAGCGCGCGCTGCACGAGGCGGCCGAGGAGTCGTGGCGGCAGAGCGTGCGCGCCGCCAAGTGGTCGGCTGCGGCGGGCAACACGGCGGGGCTCGCGATGCAGGTCGCCTTCGTCACGGTGCTCGCGGTGGGCGGGGCGCGGGTGGCGACGGGCGCCATCGACATCGGCACGCTGGTGGCGTTCCTGCTGTTCGTCTTCTACCTCATGATGCCGATCCAGAGTGTCGTCGGCGCGATCACGCAGTACCAGACGGGCAGCGCCGCCCTGGCCCGTATCCAGGAGGCGCTGCGGCTGCCCGCGGAGCCGGCCGCGGGGCCCGCGCTCCTGCCCGCGCCGGGTACCGCGCCCGCCGCGCCCGCCGCACTCGCCTTCGACGACGTGCGCTTCCGCTACGCGGACGATCTGCCGTACGTGCACCACGGTGTCTCGTTCACCGTGCCCGCGCAGGGCATGACCGCGTTCGTCGGCCCGTCCGGCGCGGGCAAGACCACCGTCTTCTCGCTCATCGAGCGCTTCTACGACCCGGACTCCGGGGTGATCACCCTCGACGGGCGGGATCTGGCCGACTGGGAGCTGTCGCGGCTGCGGTCCTCGATCGGCTACGTGGAGCAGGATGCGCCCGTCCTGTCGGGTTCCCTGCGCGACAACCTCCTGCTCGGGAACCGGGAGGCGGACGACGACGCGGTGGCGCGGGTGGTGAAGACGACCCGGCTCGACGGGCTCGTCGCCAGGCTCCCGGACGGGCTCGACACCCTGGTGGGGCATCGCGGCACCAAGCTGTCCGGCGGAGAGCGCCAGCGGGTGGCCATAGCCCGTGCGCTGCTGCGCAGCCCCCGGCTGCTGCTGCTCGACGAGGCCACCTCGCAGCTCGACGCGGTGAACGAGGCGGCGCTGCGCGACACCGTCGCCGATGTGGCCCGGACGACGACGGTGCTGGTGGTCGCGCACCGGCTGTCGACGGTGACGATGGCCGACCGGATCGTGGTGATGGACGCGGGCCGGGTCCGCGCGGTCGGCACGCACCGGGAACTGGTGACCGCCGACCCGCTGTACGCGGAGCTGGCGGCGACGCAGTTCCTCGCGACGAGCGGGTGATCCCTCTCAGCCGTCCGCCCCGCACCCGGGCGGACGGCTCCGCCCGGGTGCGGGAGGGTGCGGGCGGGCCGGAAAGAGCGGGCGGTCCGGGGAGTGCGCGGGGCGGGCTTGCCGTACTCACCGGGCAGGGGGAGGCTCGTAGGTGAGGCCCGGTGCGGCCCGCTCCGGACCGGGCCGAGGCCCTCGAAGGAGGTCATCATGACAACCTCGGCAGAACCCCGCTTCGATACCGACACACTGCGCCGGGGTCTCGAGGCCCCGACGGCCGCGCCCCTGATGGCGCTCTACGCGGACGACGCCGAGCTGCGCATCGTGGACCGCAACACCCAGCCCAGCCACCCCATGGTCCTGCGCGGCCGGGACGAGATCGCCACCATGCTCGACGACGTCTACAGCCGTGACATGACGCACCAGCTGGAGCGGTGCGTCATCCAGGACGACCGGGCCGCCTTCAGCGAGACCTGTGTCTACCCGGACGGGGTGCGGGTGTACGCGGAGTCGATGGTCTCGCTGCACGACGGCAGGATCACCGACCAGACGATGATCCAGGCCTGGGACGAGTGATCGGTCCGCTCCGGCCGGGCGCGGCGCAGGGCGCCAGAAAGTACAGGACACGGGGCCCGGCACCGCGGGCGTCTGCCGTGAACGCGCCGGACCTCAGCGGTGGATCGACGCCCGAGAGGTCCGTGCGCACCACTCGCCGTCCTGCGGGACCGGCCATAGAGTGACCTGCGTCACCCCCATGGTCCGCCGACACTCCGTATCCGCCCGCACGGTCTCTGGAGAGCACATGACCCGTATCTCGGTGAAAGTGGACGGCACGACGTACGAGGACGAGGTGGAGCCCCGCCTGCTGCTGGTCCACTACCTGCGCGACCGGCTCGGCCTGACCGGTACCCCGGTCGGCTGCGACACCTCGAGCTGCGGAGCCTGCACGATCGAACTGGACGGCACGAGCGTGAAGAGCTGCTCGGTGCTGGCAGTCCAGGCCGACGGGGGTGAGGTGACCACCGTCCAGGGGCTGGCCCGGGACGGCGAGTGGACACCGCTGCAGCGCGCCTTCCACGAGCAGCACGCGTTGCAGTGCGGCTACTGCACCCCCGGGATGATCATGGCGGCGCGTGATCTGCTGCGCGAGAACCCGGACCCCGACGCGGACGAGGTGCGTGACGCGCTCGAGGGCAACATGTGCCGCTGTACCGGTTACCAGAACATCGTCCGCGCGGTCCTCGCCGCCGCCGCCACGTCGGAGGAGGTCACGGCATGACCGACCAGAGCACCGACCGGAACGTCGAGCGCGAGGTGGGCCGGGGCCGGCTCCGCAAGGAGGACGCCCGGCTGGTCACCGGGCAGACCAACTGGACCGACAACATCTCCGTCACCGGTCTGCTGCACATCGCGATCCTGCGCAGCCCCATGGCGCACGCCCGAATCGAGCGGGTCGACGTCTCCCCCGCCCTCGAACGCCCCGGTGTGGTCGCCGCGTTCAGCGGACGTGACCTGGCCGAGGGGCTCGGTTCGCTGCCCTGTGCCTGGCCCGTCACCGAGGACATCGTGCTGCCGGACCATCCGCCGGTCGCGGTCGACGAGGTGCGGCACGCGGGCGATCCGGTGGCGGTCGTGGTGGCCCGCGACCGGTACGCGGCGGCCGACGCGCTGGAGGCGGTCGAGGTCGACTACGAGCCGCTGGAGCCGGTACTCGACCTGGAGGCGGCACTCGCCGAGGACGCCCCGCTGGTCCACGCGGACAAGGGCACCAACCGCAGCTACGTGTGGCCGCTGAAGGCGGGCGAGGACTACGAGACGGTCAAGCGGCGTGCCGACGTGGTCGTCACCCGCCGCTTCCACCAGCAGCGGCTGATCGCGAACGCGATGGAGCCGCGCGCGGTCGTCGTCACGCCGCTCGCCGCCTCCGGCGAGTACACGGTCTATTCGGCCACCCAGGTCCCGCACATCCTGCGGGTGATGCTGGCGACGGTCACGGGGATTCCGGAGCAGAAGCTGCGGGTGGTCGCCCCCGACGTGGGCGGCGGGTTCGGTTCCAAACTCCAGGTGTACGGGGAGGAGGCCGTCGCGCTGGAGGTCGCCCGGCGGCTGGGGCGGCCGGTGAAGTGGACCGAGTCCCGTTCCGAGGGCTATCTGGCCACTCACCACGGCCGCGGCATGATCCAGGACGTCGAGGTCGCCGCGACCGGCGAGGGCAGGCTGCTCGGTCTGAAGGTCGACCTGCTCGCCGACATGGGCGCCTATCTGATGCTGGTCACGCCCGGCATCCCGATCCTCGGCGCCTTCATGTACCCGGCGATCTACAAGATGGACTCCTACGACTTCACCTGCACCGGTGTGTTCACGACGAAGACACCGACGGACGCGTACCGCGGCGCCGGGCGCCCGGAGGCCACGTTCGCCATCGAGCGGATCATGGACGAGCTGGCGGCCGAGCTCGGCATCGACCCCGTCGAGGTGCGGCGCCGGAACTGGATCCGGCACGAGGAGTTCCCGTACGACTCGATCGCGGGCCTGACGTACGACAGCGGCAACTACGAGGCGGCCACCGAGAAGGCGCTCGCGCTGTTCGGGTACGACGAGCTGCGGGCCGAGCAGCAGAAGCGCAACGAGCGCGGCGACACCGTACGGCTCGGCATCGGTGTGTCGACGTACACCGAGATGTGCGGGCTCGCCCCGAGCCGGGTGCTGCGGGACCTGCGGTACGCGGCCGGCGGCTGGGAGGCGGCGAGCATCCGCATGCTGCCCACCGGCAAGGTCGAGGTGGTCACCGGCACCAGCCCGCACGGGCAGGGGCACGTGACGAGCTGGAGCCAGATCGCCGCGGACGTGCTGGGCGTGCCGTTCGAGGACATCGAGGTGGTGCACGGAGACACCAGGGCGGCCCCGCAGGGCATGGACACGTACGGTTCGCGGTCGCTGGTGGTCGGCGGGTCGGCGGTGCACCACGCGGCCGGGAAGGTGGTCGAGAAGGCCCGCAAGGTCGCTGCGCACCTGCTGGAGGCGAACGAGAACGACCTCGACTTCACCGACGGCGTGTTCAGCGTCAAGGGCTCGCCCGAGGCGCGCAGGACGATCCAGGAGATCGCGTTCGAGGCGTTCACCTCGCACGACGTGCCCGACGGCATGGAACCCACCATCAACGCCGACCAGGTGGTCGATCCGGAGAACTTCTCGTACCCGCACGGCACCCACCTGTGTGCCGTCGAGGTCGACACCGAGACGGGCAGGACCCGGATCCGCTCCTACGTCTGCGTCGACGACGTGGGCCGGGTGATCAACCCGGTGATCGTGGAGGGCCAGGTGCACGGTGGTCTCGCCCAGGGCATCGCGCAGGCGCTGTACGAGGAGGCGGTGTACGACGACGAGGGCAACCTGGTCACGGGCACCATGGCCGACTATCCGGTCCCGGTGGCCGGTGACCTCCCGGAGTTCGTCACGGAGCGGACCGAGACGCCGGCGACCTCCAACCCGCTGGGCGTCAAGGGCGTCGGCGAGGCGGGGACGATCGCCTCGACGCCCGCCGTGGTCGGCGCGGTCGTGGACGCTCTGCGGCCGCTCGGGGTGAACGACGTGACGATGCCGTGCACGCCCGAGCGGGTGTGGCGGGCAGTGCGCTCGGTGAAGGAGGCCTCCGCATGATCCCCCCGTCATTCGACTACGCCCGGCCCACCGGCCTCGACGAGGCGCTGCGGGTGCTCGCCGACGGCGGTGAGGACGCGAAGGTGCTGGCCGGCGGGCAGAGCCTGCTGCCCCTGCTCAGGCTGCGGCTGGCCTTCCCCGAACTGGTCGTGGACATCGGCCGTGTACCGGGGCTGCGCGGAGTGCGCGAGGACGGCGGCACGCTCGTCATCGGCGCGATGACCACGCACCACGAGGTCGTCCGGGACCCGCTGGTGCGCCGGCACGCCGGACTGCTGGCCGCCGCCACCCGCACGGTCGCCGACCCGGCCGTACGGCACCGGGGCACCCTCGGCGGCTCGCTGGCGCACGCGGACCCGGCCGCGGATCTGCCCGCGGCGGTGCTGGCCATGGACGGCGAGCTGGTCGTCGCCGGTCCGGCCGGCCGGCGTACGGTCCCGGCCCACGAGTTCTTCGTCAACTACCTGGAGACGGTGCTCGCGCCCGACGAACTGCTGGTCGAGGTGCGGGTGCCGAAGACGGACGGCTGGGGCTTCCACTACGAGAAGTTCCACACGGTGGCGCAGTCCTACGCGATCGTCGGTGTGGCGGCGCTGGTGCGTCGCGACAACGGACGGATCGCAGAGGCGCGGGTCGGGCTGAGCAACATGGGCGCGACCCCGCTGCGGGCCACGGCGGCCGAGCGGGCCCTGGCCGGCTGCGACGACGCGTCGGCCGTGGCGCGGGCCGCGCAGTCGGCGCCGGACGGCACCCAGCCGCCCAAGGACACCTCGGGCTCGCCCGAGTACCGGGCGCACCTGGCCCAGGTGCTCACCCGGCGGGCGGTGCTGACCGCGGCCGGGATGGGGTGAGGCCGATCAGCGGCGGAGCGGGAAACCACGGGCCGGGCCAGGCCGGAGCGGACCAGGACGAACCGGAGCCGGGCCGGACGGAACCGGGCCGGACGGAACCCCGCGTGAGGCGGCCCGGCGGGCCGGGCAAGGTCGGTGCCGGACCGGTTTTGGGCCCGGGGACGGCCGGACCGCGTGCCGCGGCGTCCGGACCGGGCCCGGCATCGGACAGGCCGGACCAGGAGGCTTTCGGGCCGGACGAGGTGCGGGCCCGGCTGGAGGCGACGGGGTATCTCGTCGACGACGGGCTGGCCATCGCCTGCTTCCTCGCCCTGAAGCTGCACCGGCCGGTCTTCTGCGAGGGTGATCCGGGCGTCGGCAAGACCGCGCTGGCGACCGCCCTCGCCCAGGCACTGGACGCCCCGCTCATCCGGCTCCAGTGCCACGAGGGCATCGATGCCTCCCAGGCTCTCTACGACTGGGACTTCCCCCGTCAGCTGCTGCATCTGCGGGCCGCCGAGGCGGCCGGGATCACGGACGCCGACCGCCTCGAGGGCGATCTGTACGACCGCCGTTTCCTGATCACCCGGCCCCTGCTGCGGGCCCTTGAGACACAGCCGTGCGTGCTGCTCGTCGATGAGATCGACCGTGCCGACGACGAGTTCGAGGCCTTCCTGCTGGAGCTGCTGTCGGAGTTCTCGGTGACGATCCCGGAGCTGGGCACCGTACGGGCAGAGGTGCCGCCGGTGGTCGTGCTGACCTCGAACCGCACCCGGGAGGTGCACGACGCGCTCAAGCGGCGTTGCCTGTACCACTGGTTCGACCATCCGGACTTCGCCCGCGAGCTGGCCGTCGTCCGGCGCCGGCTGCCCGGGGTGTCGGCGCGGCTGGCCGAGCAGGTGACCGCACTGGTGCAGGCGCTGCGCGCGCAGGACCTGCTCAAGCCGCCGGGGGTGGCCGAGACGATCGACTGGGCGCAGGCCCTGGACGCGCTCGGGGCCGACGAGGTCGACGCGGACCTCGCCGTGGCCACGCTCGGGTCCGCCCTGAAGTACCGGGAGGACACCGAGCGGGCCCGCGGACTCGACCTGGCGGCGGTGCTCGCCGCACGAGGGAGGTGACGGACGTGACCGGCACGGCGGACGGGGCGCGCGAAGCGGTCGCCGTGCTCCTCGGGTTCGCCCGTGCCCTGCGCGCGGCGGGCGTCGACGCGAGCGCGGAGCGGGTGCACGCCTTCCTTCGCGCGGTGGACGCCCTGCGGCCCGGGGCACGGACGGACGTGTACTGGGCGGGACGGCTGACACTGTGCTCCGGCCGGGACGATCTGGAGCGCTACGACCGGGTCTTCGCCGCGTATTTCGGCACCGGAGAGCCCGGCGGACCGCCGGCACCGGCCACGCCCCGGCCGCGGCGGCGGCTCGTGGTGCGCGACGCCGCCGGCCGCCGGGCGGCCGGTACAAAGGAGGAGCATCCGGGGCCTCCCCTGGCCACCCGGGCCAGTTCCACCGAGACGCTTCGCCACCGCGATCTCGCGGGCCTGGCCGACGGCGAGCGGGAGCAGGTGCGGCGGTTGCTGGCGGCGCTGGCCCCGCGCGGCGAGGTCCGGCGCACGGCACGGCGCCGGCCTGCCCGGCGCGGGGACGTCGATCCGCACCGGACCGTGCGGGAGCTGCTGCGGCGCGGCGGCGAACCGGCCCGGCTGCTGCGCCGGGTCCGGGCCGAACGGCCGCGGCGGCTGGTGCTGCTCGTCGATGTCAGCGGGTCGATGGCACCGTACGCGGACGCGCTGCTGCGCTTCGCGCACGCCGCCGTACGCGGCCGGAGGGCGGAGGTGTTCACGATCGGCACCCGGCTGACCCGGGTGACCCGGGAGCTGTCCCGCCGGGATCCCGGTCCGGCTCTGAGCACGGCGTGGGCCGCGGTGCCCGACTGGCGCGGCGGGACCCGGCTCGGTGAGCTGCTGCGGGAGTTCCTCGACCGCTGGGGGCAGCAGGGCATGGCCCGTGGCGCCGTGGTGGTGCTGCTGTCGGACGGCTGGGAGCGCGGCGACCCCGAACTCCTCGCGGCTCAGATGCGCCGCCTGCACCGGCTGGCCCACCGGGTGATCTGGGCCAATCCACTCAAGGCGCGCCCCGGTTACGCGCCACTGGCCGCGGGGATGGCGGCGGCGCTGCCGAGCGTGGACGTGTTCGTCGAGGGCCACAGCCTGGCCGCCCTGGAGAACCTGGCGACGGTGGTGCGGGGTGCCTCGCCCCTCGATGCCGCCTCCCCCGGACGGACCGTCCCCGGCCGGGGGGCCGTACCCGGCCCGTCCGCCGCACCCCGGGAAGGAGCCCACCGTGCGTGACATCCTTCCGGCGCTCACCCGCTGGTACGCCGCAGGCCGGCCGTTCGGCCTCGCCGGCGTGGTCGGTACCAGCCGCAGCACACCGCGCGGCCCGGGGGCGGCGATGGCCGTGGGACCGGACGACGAGGTGGTGGGCAGTGTGTCCGGGGGGTGTGTCGAGGGGGCGGTGTTCGAGCTGGCGCGGGAGGTCGTCGCCGACGGCGAGGCCCGCCTGGAGACCTTCGGCTACAGCGACGACGACGCCTTCGCGGTCGGCCTGACCTGCGGCGGCGAGATCACCCTGCTCGTGCGCCCGGTGACGCCGGAGCGGGATCCGGCGTTCGGCGCCGTCGCGGAGTCGGTCGCCGCGGGCGAACCGGTGACCGTGGCGACGGTGACCGACGGTCCCGCGCCGCGCGGGGCCACGCTCGCCGTGTGGCCCGGCCGGCTCGCGGGCTCCCTGGGGACGACCGGCCTGGACGCGGCGGTCGCCGCCGACGCACGCGGTGGACTCGCCCTCGGTGCCACGGGGCTGCGTCACTACGGGCCCCGGGGGCAGCGCCGGGAGGACGCGGTGGAGGTGTTCCTTCAGTCCTTCGCGCCGCCACCGCGCATGCTGGTCTTCGGCGCGATCGACTACGCGGCGGCCGTGGCACGGATCGGCGGCTTCCTCGGCTACCGCGTCACCGTCTGCGACGCCCGACCGGTGTTCACCACGCCCCGTCGTTTCCCTGAGGGCGTCGAGGTGGTCGTGGACTGGCCGCACCGTTATCTGCAGGGCACGGAGACCGACGAGCGCACGGTGATCTGTGTCCTCACCCACGATCCGAAGTTCGATGTGCCGCTGCTCCAGGAGGCGCTGCGCCGGCCGGCCGCCTACATCGGCGCGATGGGCAGCCGCCGCACCCACGCGGAGCGGCGGGACCGGCTGGTGGAGAGAGGGCTCACCGGGGCCGAGATGTCCCGGCTGCGCTCACCGGTCGGGCTCGACCTCGGGGCCCGTACCCCCGAGGAGGTGGCGGTGTCGGTGGCCGCCGAGATCGTCGCACTGCGCTGGGGCGGCACGGGCGCACCGCTGTCCGCGACCGAGGGCGCGGTCCATCCGCCCGTACCCGCGCCCTGAACGCCCCCTGCCCCGAGAACCGAGCCGCGAGGTGGAAGCCATGGAGCTGCATCACGAGTTCACCGTTCCCGTCCCGGTCGACGACGCCTGGCCGGCGCTCCTCGACATCGAACGGGTCGCGCCGTGTCTGCCGGGGGCGACCGTCGAGGAGTACGACGGCGAGGCGGTGACCGGCTCGGTGAAGGTCAAGGTGGGCCCGGTCACCGTGACCTACCGGGGCACGGCCGTCTTCGAGGAGCGGGACGGAACGGCACACCGGATGGTGCTGGTGGCCAGTGGCCGGGAGACCCGGGGCCAGGGCACCGCGCGGGCGACCGTCACGGCGACGCTCGGTGCGCGGGACGGCGGCACGGCGGTGTCCGTGCGTACCGATCTCACCGTGACCGGGCGGCCGGCCCAGTTCGGCCGCGGGGTGCTGGCGGACGTCGGCGAGCAGATCATCGGCCGGTTCGCCGCCTGCCTGTCCGAACAGCTGACGCAGCCGGCCGGCGCGGCCGAAGAGGCGGCCGCGGCCGATACGGCCGGTGTCTCGGGGACGGCCGGTACCTCGGGGACGGCTGGTGCCTCGGGTGCCGCCGAGGCTGTCACGACCGGTGCGGCGCAGTCCCTCCGGCGCACCGGGGCCCCGCCGGACGAGCCCCTCGACCTGCTGCGCACCGCCGGTCTGCCGGTCGCCGAGCGGGCCGTCGCGGTGCTCGCGGGCGCGGCGGTGGTGGTCCTGCTGGTGGCGCGAGTGTGCAGGCGGCGGCGGACCTGACACCGGGGCCGACAAATGGGCGGAAAAGGCGCGTGTGAACCGTGCCGGTTCGGGTAGTGGGCCTCATGACACCTCCGATCGCGGAAGGAGGTCCGTGAAGATCGAATCTGTTCGCAGCGTCCGGACCGCTTCCACCGACACGAAGCGGTCCGGACCTCCGCGTGCCGGCGCACCGGCCCTTCCCGTACCTGACCCCCCATCAAGCGCCCCTCGCAGCAAGCGGATCACTCCTACGTGTGAGGGTTGATCACGGCACGGTCTCGGCGGCGTTCGGAAGACGGGACCCAGGTGGCCACGGGGTTACGATCGGGCAACGCGCACCAAGCCGCCCGTTCGACGGCAAGCGACCCGAAGGGCCACAAATCCAGATGCCGGTCAAGGTCAGCGTCATCGTCCCCGTGTACAACCCGGGGGCCTACATCGAGGACTGCATCTCCTCGCTGCGACGGCAGTCCCTGCCTCCCGAGGAGTACGAGGCGGTCTTCGTCGACGACGGTTCCACCGACGGTACTCCCGCACGGCTCGACCGGCTGGCCGCCGAGGACCCGCGGATGCGGGTGATCCACCAGGAGAACTCCGGCTGGTCCGGCACACCGCGCAACGTCGGGATCGCCGCCGCCCGCGGCGAGTTCGTGATGTTCGTCGACAACGACGACTACCTGGGCGACGAGGCCCTGGAGCGGATGTACACGTACGGCGTGGCCAACGGCGCGGATGTCGTCGTCGGCAAGATGGCCGGCAGGAACCGCGGTGTGCCGGTGGAGTTGTTCCGCCGCAACCACCCGCGGGCCACGGTGGAGAACGCGCCGCTGATCGACAGCCTCACCCCGCACAAGATGTTCCGCCGGGCGTTCCTCGACGAGATCGGGCTGCGTTTCCCGGAGGGGCGGCGTCGGCTGGAGGACCACGTCTTCGTCACCGAGGCATATCTGCGGGCGGCCAACGTCTCCGTGCTCAGCGACTACGTCTGCTACTACCACATCCGGCGTGACGACGCCTCCAATGCCGGTTTCCAGCGCTTCGATCCGGTGGGTTACTTCACCAACCTCCGCGAGGCGCTCGACGTGGTCGAGCGGTACACCGGACCCGGCCCGGTGCGTGACCGGCTGTTCCGCCGGTGGCTGCGGGTGGAGATGGTGGAACGGCTGCGTGCCCGGCGGCTGCTGGGGCTGCCGGACGACTACCGCCGGGAGCTGTTCGGCGAGATCCACAAGGTGGTCGTCGAACGGTTCGGACCTGCTGTCGCGGCCGGGCTGCAGCCGACGCAGCAGGTCGTCGCCTCGCTGACGGCGGCGGACCGGTACGACGACGTGGTGGCCTTCGCCGAGTGGGAGGCCGGCGTCGCGGCGACGGCGTCGCCGACCGGCGTGGAGTGGGAGGGCGGTTCGCTGCGTCTCGGTTTCACCGCCGAATACGCCTCCGCGGGCGCGCCGATGACGTTCCCCGCCGACGCCGTCCGCGCTCCGCTGGCCGATACGCCGAAGAGCGTGGAGGAGGCGGTGGCGTGGGTCGGCGCCCAGACCGCGGCCCGCTTCACCGAGGCGACCGCCGATCTGCTGCTGCGTGAACGCTCCAGCTCCGCCCAGTACTTCCAGCCCGTGGAGTTGGTCCGGGAGAAGGTACCGGTGGACGGCGGGGAGCGGGTGCGGCTGGTGCTGCGGGCGACGGCCTCGGTCGACCCCGGCGTGCTGCCGGGTGACGGGGCCTGGGACGCCGTCGTACGGGTCAGGCTCGGCGGCTGGACCAAGGAGTGCCGTCTCGGTCCGGCCCCTCGTGCCACCCGGCCGGAACCGTACGCGGGCGTCGTCGCCGGCCGGGCGGTCCTGCCGTACTGGACGGAGCCGCACGGCAATCTCTCCCTGGATGTCGCGGTGAAGGGCAGGCGGCTCGGCCTCGGCCAGGTGCGGCGGCCGGATGTCACGGTCTCCGGCGCGCGGCTGCGCGCCAGGATCCCGCTGCACGCGGCGGACGGCACGCCGGTGCGGCTCCGGTTCTCCTCCGCGGGCCGGACCCTGTACGCGCCGGGCTCGCTCACCGCCGAGCCGCAGCGGCCGGGGTCGCGGCTGGAGGCGACGCTGCCCTCGGGACTCCCCCGCGGTGTCTGGCGGGTGGCGCTCGACCTGGACCGGGAGGCCACCGAACCGCGTTTCTCCGGGCTGCCGTTCGCGGTCCGTGTCGGCCGGGGCGGAGTGCTGGTGGTGCAGGTTCCGCGCCCCCGTACCGGACGGAAACTGCTGCGCAGGGCGCGGCGGGTGCTCGGTGCCGCCCGTGCGAGGGTGGCGCCGCTGGTCAAGGGGAGGCGGTGACCGGTGCGCGCACTGGATCTGGAGGGCGCCTGGGTACTGGAGCCCAAGGTGTTCCCGGACGACCGGGGCAGTTTCCACGAGTGGTTCCGCGGTGAGGAGTTCCGTGGGGCCACGGGCTACGACCTGTCGATCGCGCAGGCCAACTGCTCGGTGTCGCGCCGTGGGGTGCTGCGCGGGGTGCACTTCGCGGACGTGCCGCCCGGCCAGGCCAAGTATGTGACCTGTGTGCGCGGCGCGGTGCTCGACGTGGTGGTGGACCTGCGGCTGGGGTCACCGGCGTACGGGAGCTGGGAGGCCGTCCGGCTGGACGACGACAGCCGGCACGCGGTGTTCCTCGCCGAAGGGCTGGGGCACGCCTTCATGGCGCTCACCGACGACGCGACGGTGGTGTACCTGTGCTCGACGGGTTACGCGCCGGGCCGCGAGCACGGGGTGCACCCGCTCGACCCGGCCCTGGGCATCGAGTGGCCGCAGGGCGTCGACCCGGTGCTGTCGCCGAAGGACGAGCAGGCGCCGACGCTGGCCGAGGCGGAGCGCCTCGGCCTGCTGCCGTCGTACGAGGCCTGCCGCGCACGCTCGAAGGAGCTCCGCGGCAGGGGGCTCAGCGGCTGACGCCGACCTGGTCGAGCGCGCGGCGCAAGGGCTCCCAGCCCAGGCGCCGCGGCAGGCCGCGGTTGCGGGCCTGGGTGAGCGGGCGCCAGAAGCCGGCCTCGATCAGTGCCTCGGGCGGCACCGCGCCGGCCCGCTCCAGGATCGTCTCGGGCACCTTCTGCGGGTCGGGCACCTTGTACTCGGCCATGATCTCGTCGTACTTGTCGTGCAGCACGGTGTTGTCCGGGTCGGCGCCGAAGATCACGAGCTGGCCGGTGGGCTGGGTGTCGACGAGAATCGTCACCAGGTCGGGGCGGTGGCGCGCCAGCACCTCGGTGATCTTGTAGACGTCGCCGGTCCAGGCCGTGGTGTGGCGGTCCCGGGCCGCCTCGTCGACGTTGCGCGGCAGCATGTCGTCGAGGACGATCACGCTGGACCAGTCGGAGTGCTTCTCGACGTTCATGAGGTCGCGCAGGGCGTACTCGAACAGGTGCATGCCGTCGATGAAGGACAGGTCGAGTGTGGTGCGCCGCCAGTGCCCGACGGGGCTGCGGCCCCGGCGGAGGTTGCGCAGCGGGTGCCGGCCGCCCTTGAGGTGGGCCAGCGGGTTGTCACGGGCGAAGAAGTCGTCGCTGGTGGCCTTGACCAGGTGGACGTCGCACTTCAGTTCCGAGACGACCTTGAAGGCGGGGTCGACCGCGATGCTGGGGACGCGTGACAGGCGCAGGCTGCGGCCGTCGTTGACGCCGATCTCCAGGTAGTTGCGGTTGGCGCTGGCCTTGTGCAGTGCGCGCAGGAACTCATGGCGTTTCACGAAGGGGACTCTCCTTACGGATCCGGGGCAGTGCTTCGTGCAGGGCGACGCGCCAGTCACGCGGTGCCGGCAGGCCGATGTCCTGCCAGCGGTCGTGCGCGAGGACGCTGTACGCGGGGCGCGGTGCGGGCCGGGGGAAGGCCGCCGAGGTGGTGGGCCGTACCCGGTCGGGGTCGGCCCCGACCAGCTGGAACACCTCCCGGGCCAGGCCGTACCAGGTGGCCTCGCCGGAGTTGGTGGCGTGCAGGACGCCGTGCACGTCGTCGCCGAGGCGGGGGCCGAGGTCGGCCATGCGTGCGGCGACGTCCGCGCTCCAGGTGGGCTGCCCGCGCTGGTCGTCGACGACGTCGACGGTGGGGCGGCGGGCCTCGAGACCGATCATCGTCCGCACGAAGCTGGCGCCGTGGACCCCGTAGAGCCAAGCGGTGCGCACGACGGCGCTCGCGCCGGGCAGCTCCTCCAGCACGGCCCGTTCTCCGGCCAGCTTGGAGCGGCCGTAGGCGGTGCGCGGGGCGGTCGGGTGGTCCTCGGGGTAGGGGGTGGTGCGGGCCTCGCCGGGGAAGACGTAGTCGGTGGAGACGTGGATCAGCCGGACGCCGTGCACCGCGCAGGCGCGGGCGAGCAGGCGGGGCCCGTCGCCGTTGACCCGGGTGGCTTGTTCCTCGTCGGTCTCGGCGTCGTCGACGGCGGTGTACGCGGCGCAGTTGACCACGATGCCGGGACGGTGCTCGGACAGGACGTGCTCGATCGCCTCGGCCCGGGTGATGTCGAGGGCGGCCCGGTCGAGGCCGGTCACCTGTTCACCGCGCCGGGCCAGTTCGTCGACGGTGTCCCGGCCGAGCATCCCGCCCGCGCCGGTGACCAGCCATTTCATGGATTTCCCCCGGTGACGCGCTGCTTGAGCGGCTCCCACCAGGCGCGGTGGTCCCGGTACCACGCGACGGTCTCGGCGAGGCCGGCGGTGAAGTCGTGGCGGGGGCGGTAGCCGAGTTCGTCGCGGGCCTTGGTCCAGTCGACGGAGTAGCGCAGGTCGTGGCCCTTGCGGTCCTCGACGTGCTCGACCCGGTCCCAGCCGGCGCCGCAGGCTTCGAGGAGGAGGCCGGTGAGGTCCTTGTTGGTGAGTTCGGTGCCGCCGCCGATGTTGTAGACCTCGCCGGCCCGGCCCCTGGTCCGCACGAGGTCGATGCCCGCGCAGTGGTCGTCGACGTAGAGCCAGTCACGGACGTTGAGGCCGTCGCCGTAGAGCGGGACCCTCGCGCCGTCGAGGAGGTTGGTGACGAAGAGCGGAATGACCTTCTCGGGGAACTGGTGCGGGCCGTAGTTGTTGGAGCAGCGGGTGACGCGGACGTCCAGGCCGTGGGTGCGGTGGCAGGCGAGGGCGAGCAGGTCGGAGGAGGCCTTGGAGGCGGAGTACGGGGAGCTGGGTTCGAGCGGGTACGCCTCGGTCGCCGAGCCCGACGCGATCGACCCGTACACCTCGTCGGTGGAGACGTGCACGAAGGTGTTCACGTCGTGGCGCAGGGCGGCGTCGAGGAGGATCTGGGTGCCGAGCACATTGGTGAGGACGAAGTCGGAGGCGGTGAGGAGGGAGCGGTCGACGTGCGACTCGGCGGCGAAGTGGACCACCTGGTCCGCCTCGGCGGTGAGTTTGCCGACGAGGTCGGCGTCGCGGATGTCTCCGTGGACGAACTCGAGTCGGGGGTGCTCGAGCGGGAGGTTGTCGAGGGTGCCGGCGTAGGTGAGCGCGTCCAGCACGGTGATCCTCGGCGCATCGGCGGCGTCGGGCGCGTCGGCGGCGAGCAGCCTGCGGACGTAACGGGAGCCGATGAAGCCGGCGGCTCCGGTGACGAGAAGGTTCATGAGTGGATCTGCACCTTGCTGTGGTCTCCGAGGACGAATCGGTGGGCGCTGGGAACGCTGGGGGCCGGGGTCACCTCGACATGGCGGCCGATCAGTGAGGACTCGATGCGGCGGACGCCGTCGATCGAGGAGTCCCGCAGCACGATGGAGAATTCGAGTTCGCTGTCGGTGATCCGGCAGTTCTCCGCGACGGAGGTGAAGGGTCCGACATAGGAGTCGCTGACGACCGTGCCGGAGGCGATGACGGCGGGGCCGACGACACGCGAGTTGGTGATCCGGGCCCCTTCCTCCACGACCACCCGGCCGATGGTCTCGGAGGCGTCGTCCACTTCGCCGTCGATCCGGCGCTCGACGCCTTCGAGGACGGACCGGTTGACCTCCAGCATGTCGACGACGTTTCCCGTGTCCTTCCAGTAGCCGTGGATGACCGTGCAGCGCACGTCGGCGTGGGAGTCGATCAGGCGCTGGATGGCGTGGGTGATCTCGAGTTCGCCGCGCCAGGAGGGCTTGACCGCGCGCACCGCGTCGTGGATGGCGGGGGTGAAGAGGTAGACGCCGACGAGGGCGAGGTCGCTCTTGGGACGCTCGGGTTTCTCCTCGAGGCCGATCACCTGTCCGTCCGCGTCGAGTTCGGCGACGCCGAAGGAGCGGGGGTCGGCGACCTGGGTGAGCAGGATCTGGGCGTCGGGCCGGTGCCGGCGGAACTCGTCGACGAGTCCGCTGATGCCGCCGACGATGAAGTTGTCGCCGAGGTACATCACGAAGTCGTCGTCGCCGAGCCAGTCGCGGGCGATCAGCACCGCGTGGGCCAGCCCCAGAGGATGTTCCTGGGGGATGTAGGTGATGCGCAGGCCGAACTTCGATCCGTCGCCCACCGCGTCCTCGATCTCCTCGGCCGTGTCGCCGACGATCATTCCGACGTCGGTGATGCCGGCGTCCGCGATCGATTCCAGCCCGTAGAAGAGCACGGGCTTGTTGGCCACGGGGACCAACTGCTTCGCCGAGGTGTGGGTGATCGGCCTCAGCCGGGTGCCGGCGCCGCCGGACAGCACGAGAGCCTTCATCTGCCTCACCATAGTGGTGCACGGCGCACGGAACATCACTTGTTTTAACGCTTCATGACGAAATCCCGGACAGGACCCGTCCAGTCGCCGTCTTTCCGGCCCATGACCGCTGATTCGCGCGGAACGGGGACGCCCGATCCCCTGTCGGGCGTGTCGGCCCGTCCCGGCCCGGTGCGTCAATGCCCTTACCCGGGCGGGGGGTTCCCGCGGTGCGGTTCGGGCAGGTCGGGAGCGGAGGTGCACCGGGCCGGTGACGGCAGGCGCGGGACGGGATCGCGGCCCGGCGGCCTGTCACCCGAAGGGATGACACCGGTGCCGGGAGCGTTGTCGACGCCCGGGACGACGCCTGCTCACCGGTGCGCGCCGAGTTCCGCCCACACCTGTTTGCCGCCGCTGACCGGCAGGGTCCCCCAGGCCGCCGACAGGGCCTCGACGAGCAGGATGCCCCGGCCTCCGGTGGCCTCCCAGCCGATGCTGCTCGGCTTGGCGGGACTGCGGGGCGAGGCGTCGGCGACCGTGAGGCGCAGCCGGTCGCCGACGAGGGTGAGGTCGAGACGGACCTGCCCCTCGGTGTGCACGAGCGCGTTGGTGACCAGCTCGGAGACGACGAGCAGGGCGGCGTCGAGGTCCTCGGTGAGGTCCCAGGAACGCAGGGTGCGCCGGGTGAAGCGGCGGGCGTGACCGACGGCCTGCGGCACCCGCCACACCGTCCAGGTCTCCCGCAGCGGCCGCAGGGTCATGCCCTCGTAGCGCATCAGGAGCAGGGCGACGTCGTCGCTGCGCGGGGCCTTGCCCAGCAGGCCGTCGGCGACCATTCCCAGGTCGGCCGGGTCGGCGGCCGCCAGCCGGCGCGCGAGGTGGTCCATTCCCTCGTCGATGTCGGCCTCGACGGTCTCGACCAGGCCGTCCGTGGTGAGGGCGACCACCGTGCCGGGCCCCAGCCTCAGCGGGCTCATCGGGAAGTCGGCCTGGGCCATGACGCCGAGCGGCGGACCGCCCTCCACCTCCGCGATCTCGGTGCTGCCGTCCGGGTGACGCAGCACCGGCGGCAGATGCCCGGCGCGTACACACCAGGCGGAGCCCTGCTCCAGGTCGACGTCGACGTAGCAGCAGGTCGCGAAGAGGTCGCTCTCCATGTCCACGAGCAGCCGGTTGGTGTGTGAGACCACCACGTCGGGCGTGTGCCCCTCGACGGCGTAGGCGCGCAGTGCGGTGCGCATCTGTCCCATGAGGGTGGCGGCGCCGGCGCTGTGGCCCTGGACGTCGCCGATGACCAGGGCGACGTGGTTGTCGGGCAGCGGGATCACGTCGTACCAGTCGCCGCCGAGCTCGAGGCCGGCGGTGCTGGGCAGGTAGCGGGCGACGGCGATCGCGCCGGGCAGCCGGGGCAGGCTGCGCGGCAGCAGCTGGCGCTGGAGCATGCCGACCAGTTCGTGCTCGGCGTCGAAGGCGCGGGCCCGTATGAGGGCCTGTCCGGCGAGACCGGCGGCGGCGGTGAGCAGGGCGCGCTCATCCGCGCCGAAGTCGTGCGGGGCGTCCCAGCCGATGAGGCAGGCACCGGCCGTCCGGTTGCCGGCGGACAGCGGCAGCATGGCGAGACCACCCGGTCCGACCTCGGCGAGGGAGGTCTCCAGAGCGCTGCCCGCGGGCCATATCCGGGCCCGGCCCTCGCGCAGGACGGCAGCGAGCGTGGGCATGGTGCGCACAGGCGCCTCGGGCCATTCGGTACGCCACTCGGCGCGCCACAGGTCCGGCCAGGCGTCCGGTTCCGGCGGGTCGAGGACGGTGACGACGAGCCGGTCGCTCTCCAGTTCGGCGACCGCGATCCGGTCGGCCCCCAGTGGCCCACGCAGGGCCGCGACCACGGCCTTGCCGACATCGCGGACCGTGACCGCGGTGGTGAGCGCGGTGGCCAGGCGCTGTACCCGGGCCACGTCGGTGACGTCGGCACGCAGGGTGGAGGCGTCGGCGACGGAGCCCACCAGGCGGGCCGGACGGCCCTCCCCGCCCGGCAGCAGCCGGCCGCGCAGTCTGAGCCACTTCGGCGGGCCGGCGGGCTGCACGACCCGGAACTCCAGTTCGCGCTCGCCGACGGTCATGTGGTCGGACTCGACGACCGACATCACGGAGGGCAGGTCCTCCGGCACGGCCCGGCCCACGAGGGTCTCGACGCGTCCGTCGAAGTCGTCCGGACCGAGGCCGAAGAGGTCCAGGATGTCGTCGCCCACCCGGACCCGTCCGGTGTCCATGGCGAGGACGAAGGCATCCGGTGCGGGGTTTCCGCCGCCGTCGGGCGCCGGCTGCCGCCCGGGAAGGGCGACCGCGTCGGTGACGAGTCCGAGGCAGACGCGGTCGTCGGTGTCGAAGCCGCCGGGGTGCTCGCTGACGGCGAGCAGGCAGCCACCGGAGTCGTGGCGCACGGGCAGCGCGGCGAGGGAGAAGTCACGGGCCGGGACGCGCCGTGCCTGGGCCTGGGCCTGGGCGGCGAGTTCCTCGGGGCCGAGCCACACCGGCCGCCCCCCGCGTACCGCGTCGGCGGCCGGGGAGTGCCCGGCGGCGGGATAGCTGTCCCGCACCCCGCACAGGGTCCGCGGAATCCCGGCCGACTCCACCAGGCGCAGTTGCTCGCCGTCTCCGCTGGGCGCGTACACGGCGACGAAGGCGGCGCCGGCGAAGACCAGGGCCTGCTCCAGGACCCGGCGCACCCGGTCCGGCGACTCCGGCTCGGCAGCGATCGTCGCGAGGGCACCTTCCGCACGCAGCGTTCTCGTGCTGCGTCCCGCAGCGCCCTCACCGACCACGTTGGCCATTACAGCGCTTATACGACATCTACGCAGCCCCTGCGTCATTCTCCGCCCCTCCGGGGGTGCGGGGACAAGGGCGGACAGCACGCAGCCGGGGCGCGGCTCGCGGGCCGGGCAGGCCCCGGCCCGCGAGCGGGCAGCCCACGTGCGGGCGGGACGCGTGCGGACCCCCGCTGCCGGTGTGTCGGCGTGCCGCCGCCCCCGGTCCGCCACGGTGCGTCGTGGCGAGCCGGGGGCTCGGTGATGGCTCGGCGGGTGACGGTCAGTGGGTCTCGGCCAGGCCGTCCTCGGCGCCCTGGCCGGCGCCGTAACCGGCTCCCTCGTCCTGGCCCGCCTGCTCGCCGTCGACCTCGCCGTCGACCTCGCCGGCCTGGTCGCCGCCTGCCTGGTCGCCGCCTCCGGTGCCGCCGTCGCCGAGCGTCGCGCCGACCGCCGCCAGGGCGGTGGTGACCGGCTGGAAGAAGGTCTCGCCGCCGACCGTGCAGTCGCCGCTGCCGCCCGAGGTGAGGCCGATCGCGAGGCCGTCCTGGGTGAACATCGAGCCGCCGCTGTCGCCGGGCTCGGCACAGACGTCGGTCTGGATGAGACCGGTGACCGTGCCCTCGGGGTAGTTCACCGTGGCGTCGAGTCCGAGGACCTGGCCGTCGGCGAGCCCGGTGGTGCTGCCCGTCCGGAACACCTCCTGGCCGACGGCGGCCTCGGCGGCCTCGGTGATCTGAAGCGTCTGGCCGCCCACGTCGACGTCGCTCGGTGCGTCGGTGGCCGGGTCGTCGTACCGGACGAGTGCGAAGTCGCCCTCACCGGGGAAGACCGCCTGGTCGACGGTGGCGATCGGCTGTCCGTTCTGCGCGTCGGACCACTCGTCGGCCGCGACCGCGCAGTGACCGGCGGTCAGGAAGGCGGGCGCGCCGTCGTCCGCGGTGACGTTGAAGCCGAGCGAACAGCGTGCGCCGCCGGAGAAGATCGCGTCGCCGCCCGAGGCGAAGGTCCTGAAGGTGCCCGCGGACTTCTTGATGGTCGCCATGCCGGAGCCGAGGCCCTGCACGGTGGACTCCAGTCTGTCCCAGTTCTCGCCGGTCACCGTGGAGTCGGCGGTGACCAGGATCTTGTTGGTGCGCGGGTCGACGGCCCACGAGGTGCCGGGGATGGTGGCCTCGGTCTTCAGCGTCCGCTCGCCCGCGGCCAGTTCGGCCATGCTGTTGTCGACCTCGCGGACGGTCGCGCCCGCCTTCTTCGCCTGCACGATCACGCTGTCGTCGTCGCCGGGTACGACGTTGACGACGAGCCGCTGCCTGTCGCCGTCGTAGTAGGAGCCGGCGAACGCGTCGCCGAGGAGCCCGGCGAGCTGTGAGGCGAGGTCCGAGGCATCCGTCGCCTTGAGGGTCCTCGGCGCGGCCGCCGCGTCGTTCGACGCTCCGTCCTGCGACGCGTTGGCGCTGGGGAGCAGGATCGCTGCGGCGCCGAGCGCCACCGCACCGCACACCGCGATCGCGGCCTTGCGCTTCGGAATTCGCTTGTGACTCAAACTTCTCGACCTCCTGGGGGGACCGGAGTCGTGCCGCCGTGCGGCGGCTGTCGGGGCGCCTGGACGGCTGTTGGTACGCACGGGTCCGGCGGAGCGTTCAAATCCCTTTGCGGTCAGTCGGTTTGCGCCACGGAATCGGCCGGCAGGCACGCGCGGCACGGCACCCCGCCAACCCTCGGGACGGAGAGACCCACCGCAAGCGGCCGCGTACGTTCCGTCGCCCTCCCGGCCCGGAATCCCGGCTGCGGCGAATCTGCACAACGCGTGCTCGACCCGGTCACCGCAGCGGGAAGCCGCCCACGGGCCGGCTGCCTTCCGATACCTCTTGGGGCCGGCGTGCCGGATTCCTCCCGAGGGGTGCAAACGGAGGAGGGGGCGATGCGGTGACCTCTGTGAAGAAGCCGCCACCGGGCCGTCGCCTTCTCTGCACGCCTGTGCGCGACACGACCGCAAGTTGCCTGGTGAGAGGCTTGCTCGAGTGGAGGGCCGGGTCCGGGGCGTGCTTTGATCCATCGCGCCGCGGGGCCGCTTCGGACATCCGGCGACGGGGGTCCGGGGCCCACGGCCGCGGCCTTCACTCTGTTCCTGGAGGGCCGCTCCCCTTGTGACACATCCCCACGAAGGGACCTTCCCTCATGGACTCCCCCCAGGTCGAGACCGTCGAGATCTCCGACGCCGAGCTCGACCACGTCTCCGGCGGCCCGTCCGTGAACGCCGTGAACACCCCCACGGGCGCGGTGGACGGCATCGCCCCGGTCTCCGGCCCGGTCCGCACGGCCGCGGGCACCGTCGAGGGTGTGACCGGTCTGAACACCGCTTTGGTCACGAACCTGGTCGCCGGTCCCTGATCGCGCCCCTGTGCCGCCGAGCCCTGGAGCCGCCCCCCGGCTCCGGGGCTCGGCGTTGCTTTCGTGAAGCCCTTCCGTCCTGGGCGGTGCTTCGCAGTCCGACTGGGTCCGGGCCGGTCCGTTCGAGGCCGCCTCGGTCCGTCTCGTCCTTCGCAGAGTTCACGCGGGTGCGGGAAGAACCGTGCAGTTCCGCCAACAGGCCCTCGCCAAGCTCCAGTCGCCCGAGGAGCTCGACCTCCCGGTGCGCTTCGCCCGCCCTCAGGGCTGGCCGGTGCTCGCCGTGACCGTGGTGGCCACGGACGCCGCCTGGGTGGGGGCGGCGACCGGATCGGTGACCTCCACGGTGACCGCGTCCGCCGCCCTGACACACGGGCAGAGCCGTTACGTACTGCAGAGCCCGGTCGCCGGCCGGGTCACCGCGGTCCTCGCGAAGCAGGGTGAGCGGCTGCCCGCCGATTCCCCGGCCCTCGAGGTCCGTACCGAGCGGGGCGCCACGGTCGTCCACATCCTCGACGCGGGCCGGGTCACCACACTCGCCCCCGACGTCGGGCAGATCATCCGGAGACCCGCCCCCGGCCACGCCGGAGGCCGGCGGGCGGCCCCACTCCGCCCGCCGGCCTCCCTTTGCGGGGCCGCACGTTCCGCGAGGAGGTCGGCACTCCCCAGTACCCGACCGCCACGCGGTCACGGGAACCGTGCGGTCCCGGTCTCAGAACGCGAGGACGCCCGAACCGTGGGCGTTCATCACGCACTCGTTGGCGAAGGTCCGCTCGTACGAGAGCCGCTGCCCCTGCCACACCCCGTCGACGGTGACGACGACCGGGTCGTACTGATGGGTGCAGAACACGCCCTCTCTCGGCGCGAGGGCCTGCAGATCGCCGTTCACCTCGGCCAGTTCCCCGCACGCGTCGGCCGCGGCCGGGTGGGTGCCGGAAGGGCCGGGGGCGCAGGTCAGGGTGACCGCGCGCTCCGGTGTGACGGCCATGGCGCTCTCCCCGTGGCCCATGGTGAGCACCAGGGCCGACGGGGCGTAGAGCGCGGACGGTGCGCCGCCCGGCGCGGCCGACGCGGCCCCGGACAGAGGTGCGCAGACGGCTGCGGCGGTCAGGCCGATGGTGGTGGCCCAGCGCGCGGTGTTCCGCATTGTGTGCTTCCTTCCGCTCGTTTCGACGAGTCGCCGGCCCGTGCTCGGTGGTGCCGGACCGGCGAGCGGGAGTCTGCCGAGTCCGCCGCGGAAACACACATCGACCGGACCGCTTTCGGTAACATTGCGTATTGAATCAGTGGCGTGAAGTCACGGAACGCGCGGGCGTGAACCCGGTAACCGCACGGGTGGTGTTTGCGGGAAGTGGCCAGATGGCCGAATTCCCACTGTTTCGCAATAGGCCTGAAACATTCCGCTTCCGTTCCCGGCAGACCGTTCCGCGATGCCTTCTGTTCATGATTCAGTCGGCTCGACGAGGAGAGGCGGGGACGTGGTGTGACCGGACACCGGGCGGACTTCCAGTACGAGATCTACCTGAACGGGATGACGGGTGCCGTGCCCCGGCTGCCCACGGACCTGACCCGGCTGGAGGAGCTGACCGAGCGGCGGCTCGGGCCGGGGCCGGTCGGTTATGTGGCGGGCAGCGCGGGCGACGGCAGTACCGCGCGCGCCAACCGGGCGGCTCTGGCCCGCCACCGGATCGTGCCGCGCATGCTGCGGGACGTGCACGAGCGTGACCTGTCGGTGGAGGTGCTCGGCCGCGCGCTGCCGGCGCCGGTGGCGCTGGCGCCGGTCGGGGTGCTGTCGCTGATGCACCCGGACGCCGAGCCGGCCGCCGCGCGGGCGGCTGCCGCGCAGGGTGTGCCGTTCGTGCTCTCCTCCGCCTCCAGCACGCCGATGGAGCAGGTCGCGGAGGCGATGGGCGACGCGGAGCGCTGGTTCCAGCTGTACTGGCCGAAGGACCCTGAGATCGCCCGGAGTTTCCTCGGCCGGGCGAGGGCCGCCGGGTTCACGGCTTTGGTGGTCACCCTGGACACTCCCCTGCTGTCCTGGCGTCCGCGCGACCTGGACCAGGCTTTCCTGCCGTTCCTGCACGGAGTGGGCACCGCCAACTACTTCTCGGACCCCGCCTTCCGGGCCGGCCTGGCCAGGCCCGTGCACGAGGACCCGGACGCGGCGGTGATGCATTTCGTCGGCATGTTCTCCGACCCCGCCAAGACCTGGCCGGACCTCGCGTTCCTGCGGGAGAACTGGGACGGGCCGATCGTCCTCAAGGGTGTGCTGCATCCGGACGACGCCCGGCTCGCGGCCGATGCCGGGATGGACGGGGTGGTGGTGTCCAACCACGGAGGCCGTCAGGTGGCCGGGGCCGTCGCGGCGGCGGACGCGCTGCCCGGTGTGGTGGCCGCTGTCGGCGACCGGCTGACCGTGCTGTTCGACAGCGGTGTCCGCACCGGTGACGACGTCTTCAAGGCCCTTGCCCTCGGCGCGCGGGCGGTGCTCCTGGGACGGCCCTACGTCTACGGGCTCGGCCTCGACGGGCAGGCAGGGGTCGAGCACGTGATCCGCTGTCTGCTCGCGGAGCTGGACCTCACCCTCGCCCTGTCCGGGCATGCCACCCCGGTCACGGTCGGGCCCGGTGACCTCGTGGAGGGCACCGGTTGACCCGGCCGGGACGGCGGGTACCGGGCCGGGGCGCGGGCTCCCGTGCCCACTCCCCCGCCCCGGCCGCGCGCTTCACGTCACCGGCCCGGCCGGTTCCACGGACCCTGCCGCCCGGGTACGGGGCCGGCTGATCGACAGGACGTCCTGGGCCGAGGACACCGGCTCGGTCAGCCAGCGCTGGTTCTCGCTGCGGTCCCGCACCCTGATGACGATGTCGGCGTTCGCACCGGGGGCGGCCGGCACGAGCGCCAGCTGTTCGTCCCAGCGGGGCAGCAACTCGCCCTGCTCGGTGAGGTCGTAGCGCACGTCGTCGGCCCGGCTCTCGCCGGCGTCGGCGCAGGTGGCGAGGACGACGACCCCGGCGTCCTTGTGCGCGTCCAGGCACAGGCCCGGGTCGGCCACGCTGCGCAGCAGTCCGTCCTCCTCGTAGGTCCACTGCTGGCTCAGCCTCGAGGAGCATCCCGCGAGCCGGGTGCCGGTGCCGTCCTGGGGCTCGCCCCGGGTGTCGAGGCACAGCCCGGAGGCGATGTTGCGCAGGAGGGTCGGTTCCGGCCCTGTGGGCAGTCCGGCCACGCCCGGCGGGGACTCGGTCGGTACGATCCCCCGGCCGTCAGCCGCGCTGGTGGCACCGGTCGGGTCGGTGCCGCTGCCGTCGGAGGGGGAGCCCCCGGCGATGAGCACGCTCACCAGCACGCCGGCCGAGACGGCCCCGAGGCCGGTGAGCAGGGTCCTGGTGGAACGCACCGTGTCCGGGCGCCCGAGACCGGTGAGGCGTGGGGGGACAGGGATCCGGGACAGCAGGCGGTGCCGGCTGCCACCGGACCGTCCGCCGCCGTGGCGGTGTCCGCGGCGGGCCGCGCGGCCGCCGCGCGGGCCCGGTGTCGCCCGGCCGGGACGCGAGTCGAGGTAGCGACGGGCGCCCCAGCCGAGAACGGCCTCGGCGATGAGCGTGCCGAGGTCCCCTTCGAAATGGCTGAGTTGCTCGGCCGCGTTCCGGCAGTAGCGGCACTCCGCCAGGTGCTGCCGGACATCGGGGAGCAGTGTGCCGCCACGGCGGATGGGGACGTCGAGGAGTCGGTTGTAGAACCGGCAGTCCTTCGTCGGCGCGAGTTCCTGATGGGCCTGGACACAGCCCTGACGGAAGGTCTCACGCGCCTGCTGGAGCGTGCTCGAGGCGATGTCGGCGCCGATGCCGAGAAGGCCGGCCGGGACGGACACGGGTTCCGCCTCGACCTCGACGTGCCAGAGCACACAGCGGGCGAGGCCGGGCAGGGACCGGAACGAACGATGGGCCAGTGTGCGGTTCTCCGGCGTCATCGTCCTGGCCGCGCGCATGCCGCGCCCACCGGCCGGCTTGAGCAGTTCCGGCAGGGCACCGGTGCTCCGGTCGTCCGAGGCCCATTCCCGGACCGTGTCCCGCACGGCCACCAGCAGGACCGGCCGCAGGGCCACGGCCGGTTCACCGAGGGCCACCCGGTTCAGGACACGGTGCTGCGCCGCCGCGGTGACCATGGCGGCGGCCGGCCCCGACGAGGCGAGGCAGACGGTCGCGTAGTCGTGCATCGCCGGCCAGTGACGTGTGGTCAGCATCGCGACGGAGTGTGCGCCCTCACTCTCCGGACGGCCTCGCAACCGTGCGGCGAGGGACTCGTCGGACTCCCCCGGATCCCCTCCGGGAGAGGGATACGAAGACCGAGGGGAACAAGGGGTGGGCACTGAGGTGGTTCCTTCCCACACGCAGGTGACACAGAAGTTCTGACGCCGAGAAGGGAGGTCCCAGGTGGTCCGTACCTCTTTGGCGGCGTTGCGCGGGAGGGGGCCAATTCACCGATGGTGAAAGCGGACCCGGTTCATCAACGCGCGTGCGACTCCGGATTTTACCCCCTCACGGGTGGCTCACTCTCGCACAACCGGCACACGGCCAACAAGGCGCCGGGGAAACCTCCGCTCGTTGACAGGAAGTCAAAAGGAAAAACGTGGCCGGAGTCGCCGGTATCGGCTTTCCACCTGCGTTTTCCCGCGGTTCACCCGGTTCTCGTATTCCGGCGGTGGTGTCAGATCTGCCAGGAGCGGAGCCGGTCGGCGGCCCCGTAGACGTCCGTCGTGCCGGACATCAGGTCGCGGGCGAGGTCGACGATGGCGCCGTAGGGCGGGTCGATGCCGACACCGCTGACGAACATGTACGCCACCGCCGTGGCACACGCGAAGCGGGCGTTGGCCGACGGCAGGGGGCGGAGCAGGGCGAGGGTGTGCAGCAGGGCGGCGGCCCGCCAGGCCGCGTCCGAGTCCACACCGAGGCGGGGCGGATCGACGCGGTGCCGGGCGACGGCCGCGACCAGCGCCGAGAAGTCGTTGATGGTGGGCTGGTCCGGAAGGACCTCCTCGTGCCGCTGGAGCAGCCAGGGCACGTCGATGTGCAGAACGGATGTCATCGGTCAGGCGGCCCGTCCCGCGCCCTCGGCCCGCGGTTCGTCGTCCGGGAAGGCGGCGGCGAACTCGTCGGCGTGCGAGGCGAAGAACCGGCGGAAGGCCTCCGCGCCCTCCTGGAGCGCCCGGTGGCGGGCGATGTCGGCCGCGGCCGCCTCCCGCACCAACGCCTTCATCGACGTACCGCGCTCCTTGGCGATCTGCCGCAGGTCCTCGAGCTCGCGGTCACTGAACTCCACATTCAGAGCAGGCATGGCATCACGGTACCGCTCGGGTACTCGATCGTAAATACCACCAGCTCAGAGCGGTTATGAGGCGGTACCGAAAGGGTGCGCCGGAGGTGCCGTCCCCGTGAACGGGACGACACCTCCGGCGCCGGCGCGGGTACCGCGGTCCGCTCCGGTCCGCTACCCCTGATCGGCCACGAAGGAGGCCATACGGGTCAGGGCCGCGTTCCAGTTGATGGTGTGCTCGTTGGTCGACCAGGACTGGATGTCGTCGATGAAACAGAACTGGCCGACGCAGCCCTGGAGCACCGACTGGGCGTAGGGGTCCTGGATGCTCGAGTTGGGTCCACCGGAGAGGGTCCCGGCGGGCGGGTTCGGCAGCGCCGGGTCGAGCTGGCGGGCGTACCAGCGGCTGTGCTGGTTCTGCACGCTGACCTCGCCGTACCCGGTGACGTAGGAGATGTTCAGGGCGTTGCGGCCGAGGATGTAGTCCATGCTCTGCAGCGCGCCGTCCCGGTACTTGGCGGCACCGGTGAGGTCGTGGGCCGTGGCGAGGACGACCGCGTTGTTGAGCACCTGGTGGCTGGAGCCCCAGTCGTAGACATTGCCGGCCGGCGCGTACGGCATGCCGTACGGGTGGGCCTTCAGTGTGGCCAGGTAGCGGTCGGCACCCTTGATGACGGAGCCGCGGACCCCGGCCCGGCCGGGCAGCTTGTTCGGCACCGTCGCGAGGTCGAGCCGGCCCGCCGCCGCGGTGCGCGACCAGTCGAAGCCGAGAGGGCCGAAGATGTCGGCGGTGTGCACCGGGGAGTTCAGGACGTACTCCTTGAACTGCTCCTCCCCCGTGGTGAGGTACAACTCGGCCGCCGCCCAGTAGAACTCGTCGCCCACCTCGTCGTCCGGGTAGGCGCCGCCGCCGATGCCGTCGTCCGGGCTCGCGTACTCCTCGGGGTGGGCGAGCGCGGCCCTCCAGGCGGTGCGCGCCGCGGCCAGGGCCCCGGCCGCGAACTCCCTGTCGTAGGGCCGGTACAGGCGGGCCGCCTGGGCGGCCGTGGCCGCGAGGTTCAGAGTGGCGGCGGTGCTCGGCGGGTGCAGTTCGCGCTTCTGCGGGTCGTCGCCGGGCAGCAGCGGCAGCCCGGTCCACTGCTCGTCGTGGATCTTGTGGTGGGCCATGCCGGCCAGCGGCTCGCCCTCGGGCACCTGCATCTTCAGCAGGAACTCCAGTTCCCAGCGGGCCTCGTCGAGGATGTCGGGCACACCGTTGCCGCTCTCCGGGATGTCCAGGGTGCCGTCGCCGAGCTTGTCCGCCTGGCCGGTGCGGGCGTGCCGGGCGCGTTCGTAGGTGCTGAGCACCTCCCAGGTGCTGATGCCGCCGTTGACGACGTACTTGCCGTGGTCGCCGGCGTCGTACCAGCCGCCGGTGACGTCGAGGGAGTAGTCGCAGACGCCCGGCTGGCAGGGCACGGCGCCGTCGCCCTGGTTGGGGGCCGCGTCCAGGTGACCGGCCGGGCGGGCATAGCCGGGGCGCAGGTCGTCGCGGATCTCGATGCCGCTGCGCTGGGTGTAGTAGTACTTCGCCGAGTCCAGCCGCAGCCGTTCGTAGGCGCCGGCGCCGATGTCGAACGGCCGGCTGGTCTCGCCGTCCACCGTGAGGGTGTAACCGGTGCCCCGCACGCGGTGGGCGCCGAAGTCCACCGAGTGGACGTTCTGCCCGGATGACCCGTCCACGCCGCGCGGCAGGGTCGTGCCCTGCCGGACGACCCTGCCGCCGGCGTCCTTCAGCTGCCAGGGCAGCCGCCCGGTCGCCCCGGTGACCAGGGTGGCGTTCTTCGGGCCCGCGGGAAGGTAGCCGACCTGGTTGACGCGGACCCGGGGGCCGGTGTCGGGCTCGTACGGCTCGGGCTCCACGCCGCCCAGCAGGGACACGTCGTCCATGCAGAAGCGCCAGGGGTCAGGGCTGCCGCCGAGTTGGAGACCGACCTGGCCCTGCGCGGTGTCCACGGGCGCGGTGAAGGTGTAGGAGTACGTGTCGCCGGAGACGCTGAGCTGCGGGGAGACCTCGTAGTAGGTGTCGTACGGGGCCACCGACAAGCCGACGAGCGCCCGGACCACGTGGCCCGCGGGCGTGCCGTTCGCGGCGAAGGAGAAGCGGTACGACTCCCCCTTCACGAGGGTGATGCCGTTCTGGCCGACGGCGGCGTCCCACCGGTTGGTGGTTCCGCCGGGGACGTCGGCGCACAGGCGGCCGTCGGACAGGCTCGTGGTGACACCGGCGGAGGCCCACCAGGGTTCGGTGGTGGTGTCGAAGGTGCCGTTGCGGACCTGCTCGGCCTCGTCCGCCCCGGCCGGGGCGGCGGGCAGCGCGGTGAGCGCGGTTGCCAGCAGGCCTGTCAGGGACAGCAGAGCGGTTCTGCGTCTGTTCACGTCTGGGCTCCTCTGGTGGGAGGACACGGCGGCGGCTACGAGTGGGAGCGCTCCCATCCGTAGGGAGCCATCGTTGTGGCAGGTGTGACACTCCGTCAACGGTCGGGACGGGACTGGTGACGAACGCCGGCGGGCGACGCGTGAATACCGGCCACGTGCCGGAACGGCACCGGACGGGGCCTGGACAGGACCCGGGCGGCGGGCGCCCCGGGCGTCGCTCCCGCCCTTCCCCTCCCGTCCTTCCTCTCCCGCCCGTGGGACCCCTGCCAGGGCGGGGTTCCGGCCCACGCCCACTTCCGACGCACTAGGGTGGAACTCCGGCGATCGACCGGTTCACGGTGAATGTGCGCGATGGAGTGGCGACGATGAGAGCGGACGACCCGTTCGACGATCCGGCAGCGGCTCGTGCCGTCATCGCCGCCGACGGCACCGTCACCCGGTGGAACGAGGGCGCCCGGCACCTCCTGGGTCACCGGGCCGAGGACGTGGTCGGCCGCCCTGCGGCCCTTCTGCTCGCCGACGGCGCACAACCGCCCCCGCCGCCGGCCGGCCCGCGCTGGAGCGGCACGCTCGCGCTGCGGCACCGGGACGGCGGCGCCGTCACCGTGTGGATGCTCGCCCACCGCGGCCGACCCGAGGACAGTGACACCGAGGACTGGCTTGCCGTCACCCCGCTGCCGTCCGGGCGCACCGATCCCACCGGGGATCCGGTGCTCTGGGCTGCGATGGTCCAGTCCCCGTGCGCCACCGTCGTCTTCGACACGGAGCTGCGCCTGCACGGCGCCAACGACGCGATGGCCGGTCTCCTCGGGCTGCCGGCCTCCCACCTGCGCGGTCTGACGCCCAGCGACATCGGCGGTCGGCCACGGCACGCGGAGCTGGAGCGCCACATGACCCAGGTGCTGCGGACGGGCCGGGGCCACGACGTGCAGACACGCGTGCAGGCGTTCGGCAAGGACCACGACGAGGCCTGGCTGGCCCGGATCGCACCTCTCACCGACGACGCCGGGCGGGTCGTCGGCGTCTGCGTGACGGCCCACGACTTCACCGACCAGAGCCGGGCCCGGGCCCGGCTGCAGCTGGTCAACGAGGCCAGCATGCACATCGGCACCACCCTCGACGTCACCAGGACGGCGCAGGAGCTGACGGAGGTCTGTGTCCCCGCGCTCGCCGACTTCGTCAGCGTGGACCTCCTCGAACACGACCACGGTGCCGACCCCACCGGCCCGCTCACCCTTCCGGTCTCGCTGCGCCGGGTCGCCCACCGGTCCCGCACGGCGGGGAGCCCCGAGTCGGTCGCCGACGCGGGCGAGGTGGTCGTCTACCCGGCCGCCGCGCCTCAGGCCGACTCGCTGATCGCCGGGCACAGCGTCGTCGCCTCGGTGCCCTCCGGCGACCTCGATCCGTGGCTCGCGGTCGATGACGTCCGCGCCCGGCAGGTCCGGGAGTTCGGCGTCCACTCGATGCTGTCCGTCCCGCTCCAGGCCCGCGGTGTCACCCTCGGCGTGGCGGCGTTCACCCGGTTCCGGCACCCCGAGCACTTCACCCACGACGACGTGCTGCTGGCCGAGGAGATCACCGCGCGTGCGGCCGTCTGCATCGACAACGCCCGCCGCTACTCCCGCGAACGCGAGACCACCCTCACACTCCAGCGCAGCCTGCTCCCCCGCGGTCTGCCCCGGACGGCCGCGGTGGACGCCGCCTCCCGGTATCTGCCGGCCGCGCGCACCGGTGTGGGCGGTGACTGGTTCGACGTGATCCCGCTGTCCGGGATGCGGGTGGCCATGGTGGTGGGGGACGTCGCCAGCCACGGCATCCAGGCATCGGCGACGATGGGCCGGCTGCGTACGGCCGTGCGTACCCTCGCCGACATCGATCTGGCTCCGGAGGAACTGCTCACCCACCTCGACGACCTGGTCCTGCACCTCTCGCACGAGTCGGGCGGTGACGCCGGCCCCGGCGAGGTCGGCGCGACCTGCCTGTACGCGGTGTACGACCCGGTGTCACGGCGCTGCACCCTGTCGAGGGCGGGGCACCCGCCGCCGGTCCTGGTCCCGCCGAGGGGACCGGTGCGCGTGCTGGACATGCCGTCCGGGCCGCCGTTGGGTCTGGGCGGGCTGCCCTTCGAGTCCGTGGAGGTGGAGCTGCCCGAGGGCAGTGTGCTGGCGTTCTACACGGACGGTCTGGTCGACGGCCGAGGGGACGACAGCGGCGCGGACGCGGGCTCGCGCATGTTCTGCGACGCCCTGTCCCACGCGCCCCCCGGGTCGCTCGACGAGGCCTGCGACCGGGTCCTGCACGCCATGCTCCAGTCGGGTCCCGCCACGGACGACGTGGCGCTGCTGCTGACCCGTACCCGCGGTCTGCCGTCCTCCCAGGTCGCCACCTGGGACATCCCGGCCGACCCGTCGCTCGTCGCGCCGGTGCGCAAGCAGGTCCTCGACCAGCTGGGCGTGTGGGCGCTGACCGAGGCGTCGTTCACCGTCGAACTGGTGGTGAGCGAGCTGGTCACCAACGCGATCCGCTACGGGGCGCCGCCGATCCGGCTCCGGCTGATCAGCGACGCGTCGACGCTGATCTGCGAGGTGTCCGACACCAGCCACACCGCCCCGCATCTGCGGCGCGCCAAGACCTGGGACGAGGGCGGCCGGGGACTGCTCCTGGTCGCCCAGCTCACCCAGCGGTGGGGCAGCAGGCACACCGCCGAGGGCAAGACCATCTGGGCCGAGCTGGGGCTGACGGAGGAGCCGTGAGTGCCTGACCGGCCCGCTCCTCCCGGCCCTCGCTCCTCCTCCCCCCTCGGCCCTAGCTCTCGTCCTTGACGCGGCCCCGGGTGACGGCCTTCATCTGGAGATCGGGATCCGGGGTGTCGATCGTCCAGCGCTGGGCGTCCGTGTCGTCACGGGCCTTGAGGACGAGGGCGCCCGAGCCGTCGGTCGCCGCGGGTGCGAGGCCCAGGCCCTGACCGGAGCGGGGCACCAGGGTGCCCTGGACGGTGAAGTCGTAGCGTGCGCTGTCGGCGTCCTTCCGGGTCTCGCCCGTGCACCGGGCCAGACGCACCGAGTGGCCGAGGCGGGAGTCGAGGCACAGGTCCGGTTCCGCGGCGCTGCGCAGCAGCCCGTCGGTCTCGTACGTCCACTGCTGGACGCCGACCGCCGAGCAGGCGGTGAGTTCGGTCTCGGCGCCCGCGACGGCCCGGCCACCGACGACACCCACGCACAGGCCGGAGGCGGTGTTGTGCAGCCGGCCGCGCAGGGCGCCCTCGGCGGCTTCTTCGGAGCGGAACCACGACGGGTCGTCGGGCGGGCTGTCCGTGGCGGCGCCGGGGGATTCGGAGGGGCGGTCCTCGCCCCGTGCGGCGGCATCCTCGGCACCGCCCGTGGTCCACAGCACCAGCGGGAGGACGACCAGCCCGCTGACCGTGAGGAGGCCCGCGGCGAGGTGGCGCCGGCGCGCGGCCCGGCGGGCGGCCTTCCGGGCGACACGGGAACCGGCGCGGAGCACGGCGCCGCGAGGACCGGTACGGTCGGCCGCGCGCCGCCGGGAACGGACACCGGACCGGGAGGCCGCCCCCGCGGTGCCGACCGGGGCCGCGGCGGTCGGGGGGGTGCTCGGTACCGGGGGCGCCGTGAGGGCCGCGGGGATGGTGGGCGTGGTGCGGGGTGCCTCGGTGGGGAGGGGCGGGACCGGTCTCCCCGTGTCCGTGAACGACTCGCCCTCCACCGCCGGAGGCTCGCCCGCAGACACGGCGAACCGGTCGGCCTCCGTGCCCGGCCGTCCGTCGGCGGGGCCGGGGAACGCCGCGCCGATGACCCCCTCGGGTGACGGCCGCTCCCCGGCGGCCGACTCGTCGGTGACGTCGGCCGCCTGCGCTCTGCTCTGCGCGTATTCCCGTGCGCTCCAGCCCAGGACCCCCTCGGCCAGGGCCGTACCGAGTCCGTTGATGAAACAGGCGAGTTGGTCCGCCGCGTGCCGGCAGTGGAGGCAGTTCTCCAGGTGGGTGCGCAGGTCCGGGTCGAGTTCGGTGCCCGCGCGCCGGTAGCTCACCTCCAGCAGGCGCAGATAGCGCCGGCATTCCTGGTCGGAGGTGAGTTCGCCGTGGAGTTGGAGGACTTCGTCCCTCAACCGCTGCCGGGCGCGGCGCAGTTCGGTGCGGGCGCCCTCCTCGTCGAGGGCGAGCAGCCCGGCGGGGACGTGGAGCGGTTCGGATTCGACCTCGGTGTGCCACAGCAGACAGCGCGCGGACTGCGGCAGTCGTCGGAAGGCCCCTGACAGCAGGCGCCGTTCGGGCGGCGGCAGAAGTCGTGCGGCCGGCCGCCGGTCGCCGTCGGCGGGGGCGGCGGTGAGATCGGGGTGGAGCATGTCGCGCCGGTGGTCCACGTCCCACTCGGCGGCGATCCGGCGTACGGTGACGAGGAGTTGGGGTCGCCATGCGGAACTCGGGCCGTTGTCCCGCAGGGTCTCGCCGAAGAGCCGGGTGAACGCGGCGGTGGTGAGCATACCGGCGGAGCGCGGGCCGTCGGTGCACAGCCGGGCGTAGCCGAAGACCGATTCCCAGTGCCGGTCGAGGAGTTCACCGACGGGGTGCAGTGCCGGAGCGGCCCCCGTCCACTTCCGCAACTCGTCGCCCAGTTGTTCGTCCGTCACGTCGAACGCATGGGCCGGGGCCTGGGAATTCGACAGGCCGGTGTCCTTCACGGATGCAATCCTCTCGGGGACGCGCGACATAAAGTGCGTACCAGCGGACGCGGGGCCTCGCCGACGATACGACGGGAGCCCCTCCGTACTGGATTCGAAATCTCGAACACCCGCCCGGAACGGCCCTTTTGAAGCCTGAGTGGCACGCTGGGGCGGCGTCGCGCACCCAGGACAAAAGGCATTGCCCGCGCGACGGCAGGACCCACTTTTGCACAGGCCAACGACCAGGAACAAGAGATTCCGAGGCTTCCCGCATTCCTCGTACGGGCACAGCGGTTTGACTGTACGTCATCGGCTTTCGAGCCGCTCGGGCCACGCGCCCAATCATCCGATTCGACAGCCGGTGTCCGAAAAGGCAATGCGGACACACGCCGCGCAGCCCTCTCCGTTGCCGCATGTGCGCGTGCGGGTCCCGGCACCCGGGGCCCGCGGGTGCACGCGGCACCACTCGGCTCCGGCCGCGCTCATCGAGGACGTACGAGGTCCAGGGCCCGCTCCCAGTGGAACTCGGGCCGTCCGCCGTCCGGCACCGTCTCCCCGGTGTACGGCTCGCCGAAGCGGACGCCCATGGCGGTGAGCCGCTCAACGCTGTCCCGGTAGGCGGGGTGGGCGGCCAGCGCGTCGCCGACGCACGGCAGGACGGCGACCGGCACACCGAGCCCCGTGGCCTCGCACAGGGTGCCCAGCGCGAGCGTGTCGGCGATTCCGGCCGCCCATTTGTTGACGGTGTTGAAGGTGGCGGGCGCGACCACCACCGCGTCGGGCGCCGGGAAGGGGCACGGTTCGCCGGGGGTGCGCCAGGCGGACCTGATCGGCCTGCCGGTCTGTGCGCGGACCGCGACGGCGTCGAAGAACCCGTTCAGGGCGACGGGTGTCGCAATGACGCCGACCTCCCAGCCCTGTTCCTGCGCGGCGGTGATCAGTTCACCGACGTCCGCGGCGACACCGGCAGCACAGACGACGACGTGGAGAAAGGGCTTCCGGGTTTGTTCGGTCACCCGGAAGGCCTATGACCCGGACGGCGGGCGGAGGGGCGAAACGGGCGCGGTACGGGCGCCCGGCGGGCCGGACGGTCCGCCGGAACCCGCCGAACACCCCCGCGTCGTCGCCCTCGACCAGGATGCGCTCGATCTCTGTGGCGGCGGCGTCGGGCACCTGGTGGGCGGCCGGTTCCCGGTGGGGGCGGTGGCGTCGGCGCGGGTGTCCACGGGGCCGCGGTGCTGCCGTGCTCGCCCTCCGCCGGTCCAGCCGACGGTCGCAGGGGGCGGCGTACAGCCCGGTGACGCGGCCCGGGTCGCCGCGGCCGATCCGGCGCAGCGGTTTCTCCACGGTGGCGCGGGGGCCGGCGGGCGGGGCGGTCCGGGCCGGGGCACGGTCATGGCCGTGCCGCGGACACGCCGATGACGCCGTGACGCCGGAGGCCGTGCACGGTCCGGCCGACACTGGTACGGAAACGAGTTGGTCCGCATGGCCCGACGGCCGTCCAGGAGAGCGGACCGGCCGTGGGCCTCGACGACGGGACGGATGGCATGCCCCTTCACGGCGAGTACGAGCCCAGCCCCACGCAGTGGGTGCGCGACCAGGTGGAGCTGTACGAGAGCTCCGGCGGCACCGAGGGGACGACCCTGCAGGGCAGGCCGGTGGTACTGCTGACCACGCGGGGGGCCAGGAGCGGCAAACTGCGGAAGACCCCGGTGATGCGCGTCGAACACGAGGGCCGCTACGCGGTGGTGGCCTCGCTGGGCGGGGCACCCCGGCACCCGGTCTGGTATTACAACCTCAAGGCCGATCCGCAGGTGGAACTGCGTGACGAGCAGGTCCTGCGGGACATGACGGCCCGTGAGGCGACCGGGGAGGAGAGGGCGCAGTGGTGGGAGCGGGCCGTCGCCGCCTTTCCCCCGTACGCCGATTATCAGGAGAAGACGGACCGGGTGATCCCGGTCTTCGTGCTGGAGGCGCGCGGCTAGGTCCTCTCGTCCGGGGGCCGTGGGGAGCCACCCGGTCGGCACTTTCCCCGGTTCGGTGTGCATGAGGCGCCGGACGGCGGGCACTCGCGGTTCGGGCCCCGCCGCGTTCCCCCGTCGCGGCGGGGCCCACCCCTGCCGCCCTCACCGTGGGGGACGCCCCGGTCGGGCCCTGTCGGGCCGTGCCGAGGGCGGAAAACGGGGAACGTGGGTCGCAGGTACTTTCCGAACGCCGACACCGACTGGGAGATCCACGTGGCGAAGACGAAGAGCAAGAAGAAGCTGCCCCTGGCCTACAAGCCCATCGGGTTCGCGCTGGGCTGGACGAGTGGCGCCGTGGCGGGGATGGCGTTCCAGAAGACGTGGAAGCTGATCCGGCACGAGGACGACGCCCCCGACGCACTGGACCGGGACCGCCGCTGGGGCGAGATCCTGCTGGCCGCCGCGATTCAGGGCGCCATCTTCTCGGTGGTGCGCAGCGCGGTGAACCGGGCGGGCGCCAAGGCCATCGAACGCTCGACGGGCTCCTGGCCCGCCGACGACAAGGGGATCGCCTGACCCCCGGCCCGTCCCGCCGTACGGGGCCCCGACACCCCTGGGTGTCGGGGCCCCGTACGGCGGGGATCAGCCCAGTTTCGGCGCCACCGGCACATTGCAGCGCAGGGTGAAGGAGTGCCCGGACGGATCGGCGTAGCCGCGTTCCTCCAAGGGGCCCGTGGCGTCCTTGGTCTCCACCGGACGTCCGCCGAGGCCGACGATCCGGCGTTCCGCGGCGTCCAGGTCTTCGACCTCGAACTCCAGGTGCGCCTGAAGCGAGTTCTCGGGGCGCGGCCAGCTCGGCGCGGTGGCGTTGGTGTCCCGGCGCAGTGCCAGCCGGAAACCGTCGGCGGCCCGGATCTCGACCCGGTTGGCGTTGGCGTTCACCACCTCCGCAGCCAGCAACTCACGGTAGAACTCGGCGAGTTTCTCTGGCTCGGCGCAGTCGAGCACCACCACTCCCGCAGGCACGGTCGACATGTCTCCTCCACAGGGTCCGGGGTCCGTCCACGGGTCGGGGCGGCTCCCCGGCCTGTACTGGGCGCCTTTCCCCGTTCCAGGGATTCAATCAGTGGCAAGTCCACTGACTTCCGCGGTGTTTGATGTGGCATGTGCCTCAAGTGGCTTGTTGCACAACGGATATCGCGGCAATCACTCGGTATAGATCATCTAGGATCTGGGCATCCTCGTTCCGCTTGCCGGTTCAACCTTCGTACCGGGTAGCCGAGTTCGAGGGTGCGGGCCGTCTCCGCGACGGCCCGCCCGCAGGGCGGGGGGACTCTGCGTTCCGTCTCCCGAAAGGAAGCACATGTTTCAGGACGTCCGGTTCGACCTCCCCTTCGACACCCCGGTCAGCGAGCATCTGGAGTACGCGCGGGCGCGTCATCTGCGCTGGGTGTGGGACATGGGGCTGGTGCGCAGCCGGGCCGGTTTCGACGAGTACCGCTCCTGGGACCTGCCGCAGGCCGCCGCCCGCACCTATCCGTACGCCTCGGCCGAGGACATGGTCGTCCTGATGAACTGGTTCTCACTGGCGTTCCTGTTCGACGACCAGTTCGACGCCGGGCGGCCGGACCGGGCGGACGTGATAGCCGACGTGGCGCGGGAGCTCATCGTCACCCCACTGCGTCCGGCGGGGAGCACGCCCCGGGTGGTCTGCCCGATCACGGTGGCCTGGGCGCAGGTCTGGGAGCGCCTCTCGGATGGCATGTCCCTGACCTGGCGGACCCGGTTCGCCGCGTCCTGGGGCCGGTTCCTGGTGGCCCACTGCGAGGAGGTCGACCTGGCGGCCCGCGGGCTCACCGGGACACTCGGCCTCGAGGAGTACGCCGCGTTCCGGCGCCGTACCGTCGGCATCCACCACAGCATCGACGCCGGGGAGCGCAGCCGCGGATTCGAGGTGCCCGCGCGGGTGATGGCCCACCCCCTGGTGGAGCGGATGCGCGATCTGGCCGCTGACACCATCGGCTTCATGAACGACATCCACTCCTTCGAGCGGGAGCGGCGGCGCGGGGACGGCCACAACCTGATCGCGGTACTGCACCGGGAGCGCGGCTGCTCGTGGGAGGAGGCCGCGGCCGAGGCGTACCGCGTGACGACCGCCTGCCTGGAGGAGTACCTGGAACTGGAGGCACGGGTGCCCCGTATGTGCGACGAGCTCGGGCTCGACGCGGACGAGCGCGAGCGGGTGGACAAGGGTGTGCAGGCCATCCAGCACTGGATCGAGGGCAACTACGAGTGGGCTCTGACCAGCGGCCGGTACGCGGCGTCGAAGGAGGGCGCGGTGGCCACGGCCGAGCAGGCGGGCCGCGGCTCGGTCGACGACCTGCTGACCGTGTGAGAGGGCCGTGCCGCCCGGCCCCGCCTCGGGGCCGGGCGGCACGCCGGTGGCGGCGGCCGGACACAACCGCCGCGGCGCCGCCCGGTGTCAGGCGGCGCCGAACTCGACCGGCAGCCGGTCCAACCGGGTCTCCCAGGTGGAGGCGGTGGAGGACAGCTCGTCCGGCGGCACCGCAAGGCGCAGGTCCCGCAGCCGGTGCAGCAGCACGTCCACGGCGATCTCGATGATGGCCTGGCCGATGTTCTGGCCGGGGCATTCGTGCGGGCCCCCGCTGAACGCCAGGTGCGACTGGTTGCCCTGGACGGACACCCCGGTGTCCGGACGGATCTCGGGGTCCTGGTTGCCTGCCGCGAGACCCAGGAGCAGCAGATCGCCCTCCCGCACCCGGTGCCCGCCGATCTCCAGGTCGCTGGTGGCGAACCGGCCCGGCAGCACCGCGAGCGGCGGGCTGTTCCACATGACCTCCTCGACCACCGCCGAGATGTTGAGCCGGCCGCTGATCAGCCCGGACAACCGCGCGGTGTCGGTGAGGACCAGCTGGAGCACCCGGGCGAGCAGGTTGCTGGTGGTGGTGTGCCCGGTGATCAGCACCAGGCGCAGATGACTGACCACCTCGTCCTCGTCGAGCCCGGCGTGGTGGGCCAGCAGGGCGGTGGTGAGGTCGCTGCCGGGTTCGGACCGCTTGCGGACGACGAGCGCGCCGAGGATCTCCTGGATGCGTGCGTCGTGCGTGAGGGCGTCCTCCCCGCCCTTGAGGACCTGGGCGCAGGATTCGACCAGATCGCGTCCCTCGGCCTCGGGCAGCCCCAGGACGCGGGTGATGACCAGCATCGGCAGATACTCGGCGTAGTCGCTCACCAGGTCGGCGCGTCCGGTGTCCGCGAAGGCATCGATCTCCTTGTTCGCGAAGTGCGTGGCGTGCCGGCGGACACCGCGGCCGGCGGCGGCCTGGAGCCCGTCGGTGACGGCTCCGCGCAGCCTGCGGTGCGGCTCTCCGTCCTGGGAGACGCAGTCGGGACGCCAGCCGAGCATCGGGACGAGCGGCGAGGTGTCCGCGACGCGCCCCTCACGCCGGTCGCGCCAGATCCGGGCGTCCCGGGTGAACTGGCGGGGGTTGTCGAGGACCCGCCGGTTGTCCCGGTAGCCGAGCACCAGCCAGGCCGGCACGTCGCCCTCCAGGAGCACCGGCGCGACCGATCCGTGTTCCGTGCGCAGCCGCTCGTGGAGGCCGGCCGGGTCGGCGGCCAGGTCCGGCCCGTACAGCCGGGCGAGGTCAGCGCCGTGGTGGGCGACGGGACAGCCTCGGGTGGCGCCGGGGTCGTTCCCGGCCGGATCGCTCACCGGGACTCCGCGGCCACGGCCGAGCGGTCCCGCAGATGGTGGATGAGGGTGACGAGCACGTCGCGGCTGGCCGACCGGTCGCGTGCGTCGAAGGCCACGACCGGGATGTTCCCGGGAATGTCCAGGGCATCCCGGATCTCGTCCACCGGATGGTCCTTGGAGTCGGGGAAGACGTTGAGGGCGATGACGAAGGGCACGTCCTGCCGTTCCATCTCCTCGATCGCCCGGAAACTGGAGGCCAGCCGTCGGGTGTCGACCAGCACGACCGCGCCGAGCGCCCCCTTGAACAGCCCGTTCCACAGGAACCAGAAGCGTTCCTGGCCGGGCGTGCCGAACAGGTACAGCACCAGGTTGTCGTTGATGCCGATCTTGCCGAAGTCCAGGCTGACGGTGGTCTCCGTCTTGTCTGCGACGCCCACGAGCCGGTCGACGCCGGCGCTGGCCTGGGTGAGGGTCTCCTCGGTGGTGAGCGGCTTGATGTCGCTGACCGACCGGACCATCGTGGTCTTGCCGGTACCGAAACCGCCGGCGATCATCACCTTCACCGAGCGGGTGTCCCCGGCCGTTTGCCGACCGGCTTGGTCAAAGCCTTTCAAGTCCACTGAGTACCTCCTCAAGGAGCGCGAGGTCGGGCCCGCGGCCCGCGTCGTGGGCCGGAATGGGGTCACGGGCTTCGACGTGGCCTCCGTCCAGCAGGTCCGACAGCAGTACGGCGAGAATGTTGAACGGCAGCCCGAGGTGGGCGCCGAGTTCGGCCACGGAGAGCGGTTCACGGCAGCGCCGGACGATCTCCTCGTGCTCGTGCTGCATCCCCGGCAAGGGGGCCGAGCGGGAGACGACGAGGGTCGCCACGTCGAGACTCGACGCCGAACCGCCCGGTCCGCTGCGCCCTCCGGTGAGGACGTAGTAGCGCTCGAGACCGGACGGGTCCGACGGCCGTCGGGGAGCACTCATCCAGAGTGCTCCTCCAGGCGCACAGTGGTGCCGAGCAGCTCGCCCATCCTGCGGGCGAGGTCCCTCATCTGGTGTCCGAGCAGGCCCTGGTCCAGGCCCTCGCGGGCGAGGACGCCGAGGTAGGTTTCCACACCCGCACGGACCACGAACAGGTGGCCGCCGTCCACCTCGATCATCGCCAGTCGCAGTTGCCCCGCGTAGGCGGGGAACTGTTCGGCGACCGGCTGGGCCAGTGCCTGCAGGCCGGCGACCACCGCCGCGAAGCGGTCCACGTCGTCGGGGTCCTCCGCCCCGAAGGAGGTGATGGCCTTGCCGTCGCTGGAGGCCACAAGGGCGAAGCGGATCTCCTGGATACTCTCGACGAGATCGCGGAGTGCCCAGCTCACGTCGTTTCCCTGATGCGTCATGGGGTGTGGTCGCTCTCCTCGGTGCGGTACTTCGTGGACTCACGTCCTGTGGGGATGTCACCGGCGGCCGCCTCGGGCGCCGCGCCGGTGTCGCGTTCTTCGGCCCCGTGTTCACCCGCGTCGCGGCCCGCCGCGTCGCGCCCCGCGATGTCGCGGCCGGCCGTGGCGAAGGCGGCGAGTCCGGTGAAGGACGCGTCCGGGGGCACGGCGGTGACGGTGCTCCGGTCTCCGTTCCCGGCCCGTTCGGTCCGCCCTGGTTCGGCCTCGGTCCGCCTGCTGCTGCGACGGCGGGGCAGTCCGCCGGGTGTGGTGTCCACCGCTCCGGCGGACTCGGGGAACGTGTCGGAGCCGGGTGCCTCGGCGGAGTCGGCCGGCCAGAGATCGGCCTCGCCGTCGTCGGTGACCGCGGTCCACGGCAGAACCGGTGCCCCGGCTCGGGTGCCCGCGACGGGGGCGACGTCGGTGGCCGTGGGCAGCGGGCTGAAGTACTTGTGCGGTACGACGACCACCACCGAGGTGCCGAGCCAGGGCGAGTCGGCGAAGGTGACCCGGATGCCGTAGCGGCGGGCGAGGACGCCGACGACCCGCAGGCCGATGTTCGCGTCCTCGGTGATGCCGCCGATGCCCGCGCCGGGCGCGGTGCCCGCGAGGGCGTGCTCGGCCTCGCGCTTCTTCTCCTCGCTCAGCCCCTTGCCGGAGTCCTGGATCTCGATGCCGACGCCGTTCGGGACCTCCTTGCCGGAGACGACCACGGGCTCGGTGGGCGGTGAGTAGCGGGCCGCGTTGTCCAGCAGGTGAGCGAAGATCAGCGTGAGGTGGTCCACCAGGCCGCCGTCGACGCCGAGTTCAGGTAGCCGACGCAGCTGGACGCGGTGGAAGTCCTTGATCCGGCCGATGCCGCCGCGCATCACGCTCAGCAGTCGCTGCGGCTCCTGCCACTGCCTGCCCGGCCGGTCCGAACCTCCGAGGACTCCGACGCTGGCGGCGAGACAGTCGGCGGGGCCGATCTCCTGGTCGAGTTCCATCAGGGCCCGGGCGACGGCCGGGAGCCGGCCGTGCTCCCCCTGCATCTCGTGCAGCCGGCCACGGAGTTTGCTGGTCAGCACGTGGATGCGGTTGCCGATGCTGATGACGGCCTGTTCGGCGGAGGTGGAGCGGTCGAACTCCTCCTCGAGCGCCATCAGGGAGATCCGCAGGATTCTGCGCAGTTCGGTCTGGAGTTCGGCACCGGCCGCAACGCACTGGGTGACGCTCGGCAGCAGGTCGTCGATGGCGTCGCCGGCGCGCAGCCGCTCGATCGCCTCGGGCAGCTGCGCGCCGGCGAGATGTGCCACCGCGGCGAGCTGGCGCGTCAGCCTCTCCTCCATGGCCTCGGCCTGCTCGGCGAGCCGGGCCTCGTGTTCCCCGGCCTGCTCGGCGAGCCGGGCATCGTGACGCCCGGTCAGTTCGGTCAGCCGCGCCTCGAAGTCCTGCCCCTGTTGAGCGAGTCGACTCTCACAGGCCGTGCTCCGGTCGGCGAGAAGCCGTTCGTGCGCGGCCTCCTGCTCGGCGAACCTCTCCGCCTGGGCGGTGCGCTCGGCGGCGAAGTCCCTCTCCCGTCCCGCCGCCTGCTCCTGCCATTGCAGTGACTTCTGCGACTGCTCGACCTGCGCGGCGCGCAGGGCCACCTCGGTCCGGGAGAGCCGGGCACGGGTGCGGAGCAGCAGCCGTACGCACAACACGCCGGTCGCGGTGGCGGCGGCGCCGGCGACGGCCACCGTTATCCGCTCCGAGCTCATGAACGTGGCGGCGATCGTCCCACTGCCCAGGCCCAGCGGCATCAGCCACCAGCCGTACCAGGCGACAGGGGGCCGCGCCGCCGGTGGCGGAGGGACGAGTTCCATCTGCATCCTTCGAGGCAACACGATCAGACAGGGGGATGTGCAAGGGGATCGCACTCATGGGTGCGTATCGCGAACCGACGCGGCGCGATCACTTCAACTCGCAGCGTTGACAAGGAGCTTATCGGTTCCAACCGCAAAAGGATCAAGTTCGCGAGGCGGCGGAAGTGAGGGTTCCGTCACGCCGGGGAGGAGATGCCGTATCGACAAGTGGCTTGATCTCTCTGAGCAGTTGACTGCCCAGACAGGTCCTGGCCGTCCGGAGCCGCGCCACGCCGCAATGGACTGGCCAGAACCAGAAGGACTCGGTCGCACTTCGAAGACATATGACGATCAAACATGCCCACATCCCAGCACCTGGGGGTAACTTGCAGTGCAGGGAACGGCGTTGGGGACCGATCCGTGTACGAAGCAGGCTGGAGGCGATGGCGTGGTGCGGCACCAACCTGCACCGCCGACCCGGTTTCTCCGCGTCCGTCAGGACCGGGGGCACACGGTGCTGGATTTCCGCGGCGAGATCGACATCGTGGCGGAGGTGGAGATCGTCCCCCACCTGGACGCGGTGACCTCGGCCCCGGAGTGCCGCATCGTGATCGATCTGACCCGGGTGGAGTTCCTGGACGCCTCCGGTCTTCGCCTGCTGTACCGTGCCCGGCAGCGGGTTCTGGAGCAGCACGGCAGACTGCACCTGGTGTGCACGGACGCGCTGACCCTGCGTGTGCTGCGGATCACCGGCCTGGCCCGGCTGCTGCCTCCGCGACCGACCCTGGACGCGGCCCTGGACCAGCCCGAGGCCACGCCGGGCCCGGTATGACGAGCAGTGGACGGCAGGACAGCCGGTGCTACGCGGTCGGCGGCGCGTCGAACAGGGCGCTGACGGACTCACCGTTGTGAACGCGCCGTACCGTCTCGGCGGGTGCCGGGGCGGTGGACAGGACCCTCAGCTTGTCGGTGTGCTCCTCGGCGGGTACCGGGACCGTGTTGGTGCACACGATCTCCAGTACGTCGGGCTGCTCACTCAGCCGCTTGAGCGCCCCGGCCGCGAACAGGCCGTGGGTGCAGGCCACTCGGATCGAGCGGGGCCCAGTTCCCTCAGCCGGTCGAGCAGTTCGGGCACCGTGCTGCCCCTGGCGATCTCTCCGCACCCGGTCGTCGGCGAACCGCTGCTTCGCCCCGGCCGCGTCCTGCGCTCCGACGAGACGGGCGAACGCCGCCGCCTCCTTCGCGTTGCCCAGGTCGGGTGAGACGACGGTGGTGCGGCTGAGATCGTACTGCCGGAAGTGCGAAGCGAGTTCACGCAGTGCGTGCAGATGGTCGGCGGGCACCGGGAAGAACCCGTGCACCTGCGGCGCGTGCAGGGTCATCACCAGGACACGGTTCGCTCCGGCCGCCACCAGGAGGTCCGCGACCAGTCGTCCGCCCATGGAGATGCGCGGCGCGTCCTTCTTGTCGGAGCGGGCGTAGGAGTAGTGCGGCATCACGACGGTGGTCCGGGAGGCGGACGCCCCACGGGCCGCGTCGCACATCAGGAGCAGTTCCACGAGGTGTTCCCGCACCGGTCTGACCAACGGCTGCACCAGGAAGACGGCGCGCTCGCGGCAGTCGGCATGCAGTTGCACCTCCAGGCAGTCGTTGGCGAACCTGCGGCTCCGGCCGGGGCCGAGCGGCACGCCGAGACGTGCACGGACCTCCACCGCCAGTTCCGGATGGGCGCTGCCGCTGAACACGGCGATGTCCCGCACGGGTCGGCTCCTCGAATGATCATGTCGACCGGAAGGTTCGCGCTACTGGCCCCGGGCCGCCGCGGGGCACCGTCCGGAGACCTCCTCGGCCATCGCTTCGACGCCTCTTCCCATGTCTCCGGGCACTCCCGGCACGCCGTGCGCCCCCACGGGTCCGGCGGTGCCCCTCACATCTCGACTCCCCTGCTTGTTCGGCGAAGTGAGGGGAATTTGGTCGGTAGGAAGGAGGGCCCTCACCATGACGACTCCCCTCAGACGCCCTCCCGGGCGCATGCCGGGCTGGGCGAAGGTACTCACCGCGGTGGTGGTGGTGCTCGCCGTGCTCTTCGCGGGGATCCGGCTGAGCGTGCTGCCGGGCCTGAAGGACCTGTTCGGTACGGAGACCCACGACCGCTCCGGTCCCGCGCTGCTGGAGTCCATCCAGGACATCAGCCGGTACGACGCCGCGACCGGCAACTTCCAGGTCGTGGTGGACCTGGAGAAGGACACCAGGTTCCTGCCCGACGCGATCCGCGGCACCCGCACCCTGTACGTGGGCGCGGGCACCGTCGACGCCTATGTCGACCTCGGCAGGCTCGGCAAGGACGACGTACAGGTCAATGAGGACCGTACGTCCGCCACCCTGCGGCTGCCGCACGCCCGCCTCGGCACTCCCGCGCTCGACCCGGAACGCTCCTACGCCGTCTCCAAGGAGCGCGGGCTGCTCGACCGTCTCGGCGACCTCTTCTCCGGCAACCCCAACAGCGAACAGGCCGTGCAGAAGCTCGCGGTGCGGCACATCGGCGCCGCGGCGAAGGAGAGCGAACTGACCGCGCGTGCCGAGAGCAACACCACGGAGATGCTCGAAGGCCTGCTGCGCTCCCTGGGGTTCACGAAGGTGGACGTCGCCTACGGCGACTGACCGGCAGGGGCGTCCCCACCGGCCGGGCGTGAAGGCGGCGGCGCGGGGCAACCAGCCTGTCCCATACATGACATAAGCTGACGAGCGGAGAACGAAATGACCCGTACAGCCTCACGCACGCGTTTCGGGCGGCGCAGGAAACCCGGCAGCCCCCCGGCCGAACGCGGCACCGGTGGCGGGAGCGAACGCCGTCCGCTCCCGCTGCCGGTCCGGCTGCTGGTGATGCTCTGCGCCTTCGCGTTCATGGTCGTCTTCGCGGTGGCGCTGGCCCGGGTCACCCTGCAGCCCTCACCCGCCTCCGAGGCGTTGATCCACACCAATCTGCGTCCCGGCCGTTCCCTGCAGGCCTATCTGGACCAGCCCGCGCTGCGCGACGCCGTCCGCCAGGTCGGCGGCAACCTCCTGCTGGGTGTGCCCTTCGGCGTCCTCACTCCGATGCTGGCGCCGCGCACCCGCGGGTTCATGCAGGTGCTGCTGCTGACCGGGACCGTGATGCTGCTGGTCGAGTTCGCGCAGGGCGCGCTGATCACCGGCCGCGCCTTCGACATCGACGACGTCATCCTGAACACCGGCGGGGCGCTGATCGGCTATCTCCTGCTGGGCCGCCGGCTCGGCCGGGCCGTGCACGCACGCAAGCCGAGGGGCAAGAGCGCTCCGAGGGGGAGGAGCAGCACCGAGCCGGCCACCGGACCGAAGAGCACGCCGAAGGGCAGGACACCGGGCAAGCTGCGGAGGCTCGTAAAGGACAGGGCCCGGACCAAGGCGGGGGCCGACGCGAAGTCCAGGACAAGGACCAAGGCGCAGGCATGACCCGGGCGGCGCCGCCGGCGCAGCGACAGCCGGCGTCCACCACAACGTCCGGACGTCTACCGGCGCAGGGCCCAGGTGTGCTTGTCCCCGCCGACCCAGCGGACCACGTCCGGGTCGTCGAGATCATGGACGGTGATCCCGAACGCGGCGGCGGCCAGCAGCACGTCGGTGATGGTCCTGGCCTCGCCGATCACCTCTCCGTCGATCTCCACGATCCGGAAGGGCGGCGTACCGGGCTGTACACCGAGCACCATGATCCGTGGATGGGCCATGTACGGGCTCACGCTTTCGGTCATGCATACGAGCGTAGAACGCAAACCGGGCAAGCGCGGGTCACGCGCGGAGGCACGGGACGCCGGGACGGTTCGACCGGCGGATCCTCGGGGGCGCCGCGCCCGGGAGCACGTGGCGGCAGAGGCCTGTGGTGACGACGCACGCCGGTGGGCTAATCCGCGCACCGGTGGGCGACTGCCACGGCAGGGCCTGGTCCGGCTGCCCCGCGAACCGCCCTGTCGCAGTGAGGCCGGCGTCCCGAGCCTCGTCGCCGCTCAGCCCTCGGCCAGGACCGGTCTCCGGGAACAGCACGACCTCGTGGGCGGGCAGCCCATGACGCGCACCCGCCGCGGGGCCTCCCGGCCGCCCCGGCACACCGGCGGTATCACCGCCGGACACCGGGTCCCCGTACGACGGCGACCGGACACTGGGCGTGGTGCAACAGGGCCTGGCTGACCGATCCGAGCAGCAGACCGGCGAATCCGCCGCGGCCCCGGGCGCCGAGAACGAGCAGTCCGGCGTCCCGGCTCGCCTCGATGAGCGCCTCCCGCGCGCCGCCCCGCACCACCTTGCGCTCGACCGTGACGCCCGGATACCTCTCGCCGCGACCTGAGAGGCTCTCTGCCACCAGCCGCTCCTCGCTGTCCTCCAGCTCGCCCGGCGGGTTCGTGTACGGCATCGACTCGTCCTGCAGGGCGGGCAGGGACGCGTTCCACAGGGTCCAGGCGTGCAGTGCCGTCAGCGGCGCTCCCCGCAGCGCGGCTTCCGCGAAGGCGAACTCGACCGCCGCATCGCCGGTCGGTGAACCGTCGACGCCCACGAGGACCTGACGGGCGGGACGCGGCTGCTCCCGCACCACCAGGACCGGGCAGCGGCTGTGCGAGGCCAGATGCACCGCCGTCGACCCCGCCAGCAACCCCACGAAGCCCCCCAGCCCCCGGCTGCCGACCACGACCAGCGCGGCCTCGCGGGACTGGGCCTCCAGCACCGTCAGCGGCTCCCCCGTGACCACGGCATGGGTGACCTCCACCTCCGGCTCGGCGGAACGCGCACGCTCCACCGCCTCGGCCACCGTCCGGCCGACCATGTCGCGCGGTCCGCCCTCGGTCGGGCCCAGCGGCGACGGACCGGGCCCGAACGGCGCATGCATCATCGGCCAGACGAACGCGTGCACCACCTTCAGCCCGCGCCCGCGCAAACGCGCCTCACGAGCCGCGAGATCGACCGCTTCCAGACTCGGCGCCGAACCATCCACACCCACCACGACAGGCGCACTCACGGCGAACCTCCGATTCCCACACATCGCGCACGACAGGCGGCAGTCGCGGCCGGCAGCCCTTCCGCCCTCTCACCACGTTTGCTCAGACCCGCTCGTCACGCCAACGCTGCGCCATGCACCACCGGGCCCGCGGGACCGGCGACAGCGGCACGCCTTGGTCCCCGCATGGCGCGAAGAGACCCGCCGCGCCCGCTCCCCGGCAGCTCAGGGCGGCCATGAGCAGATGCCGGATCTGCTGCGGCAGGCGCGGAGGACGTGGAGGGACCGCGACCGGGCAGAACGTCCCACGGGCGCGAGCGGTCCGCCGGATCGCCCGGCCGGCTTCGACGAGACCGAGCAGCCCGCGCCGGAACTCGGCCGGGCGGCCACCGGGCCCTGAAGTGTCGTTGAAGTCCGTGGAGCATCACCTGCCCGGCAAGGTGGCTCCACCGGACCCGGGGCACGTCAGAGCCTCCATCGGCCCCGGAGCGGTTCAGCCGAAGCGGCGCCTCCGTTCGCCCATCACGTTGCGTCGTCACACCGGCGAGTGGGCCGGGCGGGTGACGCGCATCACCCCAAAGCCGGAGCAACGGAGCGGGACACCTGGAACACATCGGGACCGGTCTCCGTTGAAGAGGACGTGGGTGCGGAAGGGACCGTGTCCCCGGGCCACGCCTTCCGCCCGCAGGGACGATCGTCCGGCTGAAGCCCTGCGGAGCCTTCGCCGCGAGGCGACCGCCTTCCGTACCCGCCGTCAGGCCGCCCCGGCCGCGATTCCCCCGTCGCGGCCGGGGCTTTCCCCGGGCCCGCTACGCGGAGGACTCGTCCGGTACCGGCTGGTCGGGGTCGGCGGAGGCCGAGTGCGGCGCGCCCCGTCGGCCGGTCCCGGCCTCGTCCGTGTCGGGGACGTCGGGTCGGCGCTCACCGGAATCGTCTCCGGTCTCCTCCCCCGCGTCCTCGTCGACGCCCGGGGCGACCTCCCACGGGTCCTCGCCCTCGCCCGCCTGCTGGTCGGGCAGGTCCCGGGGGACGCCCTGGCCGTTCTCCCCCGGCCCTTCGTGGCGGTGGTCGGTCACGGCACGCTCCCTTCTTCCCTGCTCACTACGTCCGTACGCGTGTCCCGCCGGGTACCGCCGCGGCACCCGGCGAAACGCTCAGCGCGGCGTCCGTTCCCGCAGGGCTCTGCGCCAGGCGGGGGGCGGGGACGGCGGGTCCGGGTCGGGGCGGCGTCCACCGCGGGCGAAGAAGTCGGCGAGCGGCAGGATCGCGGCACCGACGGTGACGGCGTCGGGGCCGAGGCTGCCCAGCTCGATCGTCACCTTCCCGGCGGGATGGCGCAGCGCGTACGACAGGGCGTGCCTGCGGACGGCCGGCAGGAAGCGGGAGCCGAGCTGGAGGCCGGCCCAGCCGCCCATGAGAATGCGTTCGGGCTGGAAGAGGTTGATCAGGTCGGACAGGCCGGCGCCCAGGTACTCGGCGGTCTCCTCCAGCACACCGAGCGCGACCGGGTCGGCGGTGGTGCCGTCGGGAGGGTAGGCGGCGGCGAGCATCGCGGTCAGCGCCGTCTCCTCGTCGGCGCCTCCGGGAACCGGGCCGCCCTCCTCCCGCCACCGGGCGAGCAGCGACTCGGCACCCGCGTAGGCCTCCAGACAGCCGAGCGCACCGCAGCGGCAGCGCCGTCCGCGGACCCGTACGGTCAGGTGCCCCCACTCGACCGCGCGGCCGTGCTCCGCCTCCGGGGTGACGAGGCAGGCACCGACACCGGAGCCGAAGAGCACGACGAGGGCGTTGCGCGCCCCGCGTCCCGCCCCGAACCACATCTCGGCCTGGCCGAGGGTCCTGGCTCCGTTGTCGATGAAGCAGGGGACGCTGTCGGGCAGGGGGGAGCCGCCGCGCAGCAGGGACTCCAGCTCGACGGCGTCCCATCCGATGGTCTGCCCGTGCACGACGGCGCCCCGGTCCGGGGTGCGCTCGACGATGCCGGGGACGCCTATGCCGACACCGAGCAGCCGCTCGGGGGCGAGACCGGCGGCGGCGAGCACCTCGGCGATTCCGGCACGGATGTGGTCGACGATGACGTCGACCTCGTAGCGCTGCTGCTCCAGCGGGCGCTCGGCGCGGGCGAGTTCGGTGAGGGTCAGATCGAACAGTTCGACGCGGACCCGGGTCTCGCCGACGTCGACGCCGATCATGTGGCCGCTGACCGGCGCCACCCGCAGCAGGGTGCGCGGACGGCCGCCGTCGGAGTCGACGCTGCCGGCCTCCTCGACCAGGCCGTCACCGATCAGGTCGGCGACGACATTGCTCACCGAGCCGGAGCTGAGCCCGGTCGCCGGGCCGAGTTCGAAGCGGCTGAGCGGTCCGTCGAAGTAGAGCCTCTGCAGCACGGCCGTACGGTTGGCCCGTCTGAGGTCGCGTACCGTGCGCCCGTTCCGCCCCGTCATCTGGCCACTCCTCCCGGGCTCCTGCCCGACCCGCAACATACCGCCGGGAGCCACCCCGGCGCGACTTTCCAGCACCCTTATTCAATGGGGTGAACTAAAGCCGGGACGGTCCGGGGCGGCCGGTGCCCGACCGGACCGTGCCGGTGCTCCCGGGAAAACGGTTGGCTCGGGCACCTTTCGGTTCCTTACCGTGGGACGGAAACCCGGGTCTTCCCGGTTTCGCAAGCCGCACCAGCAGAACGTCGGAGACCCCCCATGAAATCACTCACCGAACAGGACATCCGCGGTTCCTTCGTCAATTGCTCGAAGGGTGAGGCCAAGCGCCTGTTCGTGCCACGCGATCTCGGGGAGCTCGCCTGGGACGATCTGGACTTCCTCGGCTGGCGGGATCCGGGGGCGCCCGACCGCAGTTACCTGATCACCGAGCGCGCGGACCAGGGGCGTCTGGTCGGGGTGGCGCTGCGGTTCCAGCCCGCGCGGCGCGGCTTCCTGCACCGCAGCATGTGCTCGCTGTGCCTGACCACCCATCCGCGCGGGGGCGTCTCCCTGATGACCGCGCGGAGGGCGGGCGCCGCCGGGCGCGAGGGCAACTCGGTGGGTGCCTACATGTGCACCGACCTCGCCTGTTCCCTCTATCTGCGCGGCAGGAAGGTACCGGATTCGGGGATGCGGATCGAGGAGTCCCTCACCCTGGACGAGCAGATCGCCCGCACCCTGGGGAATCTGTACGGCTTCCTCGACAAGGTGTGACGTCCCGGCGGCGCCGGCGTGCCGGCGCTCCGTGAGCGTCCCTCCGGGGACGTCTGCGGGTGCGTCCCCGGGCATCGTCGTTTCCCCCGGGTGGCCGTGGTGCCCGCCGAAGACGTTCGGCACTTCCGGTGAGAGGGAAGCGTCGAAGGATGCGAGTGGTACGTGAGTGGACTGCACGGGGCAAAGAGTTCGTCAGGCAGCGCCGGGATCCGGTGGCCGTGCAGACGACCCGCTCGGCGGCCGCGGCGACGGTCGCGTACGTCATCGCGCTGCGGCTCAGTCCGGAGGCCGCCCCGCTCACGGCGCCGCTGACGGCGCTGCTCGTCGTCCAGGTCACGCTGTACTCCACGCTCACCACCGGTTTCCGCCGGGTGAACGCGGTGGTGGCCGGGGTGGTCGTCGCCATCCTCTTCAGTCTTCTGGTGGGCCTGACCTGGTGGAGTCTGGGCCTGCTGATCCTGGCGTCGCTGATCGTCGGACGGATCGTGCGCGTGCACGAGTTCGTTCCCGAGGTGGCGATCAGCGCGATGCTGGTGCTCGGTGTGACGTCGGTCGGGGACATGGCGTGGGCGCGCATCCTGGAGACGGTGATCGGCGCCGTCGTCGGACTCTCCTTCAACCTGATCCTGGTCCCGCCGGTATGGGTGGAGGAGGCCGGTGAGTCGATCGAGGGGCTGGCCCGGCGGGTGCGGCAGCTGATGCTGCGCCTGGGCGAGCAGGCCGCCGCGCGCACGCCCCACCACGAAGCGGCGGCCCGGCTGCACGAGGCCCGCCGGCTCGATCACGACATCTCCGAGGTGGACGCGGACCTCCGGCAGGCCGAGGACAGCCTGCGGTTCAACCCGCGGGTTCGCGAGGGCCTGCTGAACCGGATCGTGCTGCGCACCGGACTGGACACCCTCGAGATCTGCACGGTCGTGCTGCGGGTGCTCGCGCGCACCCTCACCGACCTGGCGAGGGAACGCGAGCCGGGCCCTCTGTTCCAGCCGGAGACGGGCGCCCTCGTCGAGCAGTTGCTGTCCGAGATCTCCGACGCGGTGGTCAGCTTCGCGGTGCTGGTCACGTCGAGCGTCAGTGAGAGCGCGGAGTCCGCCGAGGACCGGCTCAGCGCCGAACTGCGGCAGGCCGCCACCACCCGCGACCGGCTGGCCCGGCTCCTGCTGGAGGACGTGCGCGCGGACTCCCGGCAGTGGCAGCTGCACGGCGCGCTGCTGGCCGAGGCGGACCGCATCCTGGACGAGATGGACACCGAGCACCGTTCGCACCGGCTGATGGAGGAGCTGGACCGGCACACGCGTGAACAGCGGGAGCGCCTGCCGCGGATCACCCGGACGCGGGACCGGCTGCGCGTTCCCGGCCTGCCGCGCCGGAACCGCCGGGGCGGCTTCGGGCGTTCTCAGTGAGGGAAGCCGACGGCGGGCGGGTGCGCCGTGGGCACGAGCACACGAAGGGGGCGCGCGGATGACCGACACCGGCGTGCGGATCGACGGGAACACCTTGCGGCTGCCGGGCGGGGCGGCGGTGCGGTTCATCCGTACGCTGCGGCTGCCCGAGACGGGGACGCACCCCCTGCCGCCGGGTCTGGGCGAGTTCCCGGTGCGGCGGGTCGCGGACTACGCGGACTCGGTACCCGGGGCCTGGCGGGCGCGCGGCGGTGTGATGCTGCCGGTGTATCTGCGCGAGGCGATGTGGCTGAGCTTCGCGGGGACGAGTGAACCGGCCGCGCTGCAGGTGGGGGTCGGCAAGGTGTGCGCGGTCTCGGGCCGCCCGTGGAGCGACCGCCTGGCCCGCTCGCCGCAGAACTACGTGGTGCCGCCCCGTCAGCGCTGGCTGGACGGCATCAACTCCGGCAAGGGCACGGTCCGCCAGTTCGTGGCCGTGCCGCTGGGCCTGGGCGCGACGGTGGAGGGCCAGGTCACGGGCGAGGAGGTGTGGGGCGGCGTCCAGCTGCAGTCCTTCGCGCTGAACGAGGACGCGCTGGCCCGGTGGCGCCGGGCGGAGCAGGAGCGGCTGGAGCGGCAGCGGGCGGAGTCGGCGGCCCGGTCACCGGCCCACAGCGGGGGGTACGGTGTCGCGCGAGCCGCGGCGGCACCCGCCCCGAGCGGGGCCCCCACGGCGTTCCGCGGCGCGCCCCGGCCTGCCGCGGCGATGGGTCTCGGTGCCGGCGGCTCCCTGCGCCAGGAGGTCCACCAGGACGAACGGCCGCCGACGGACTGGGCCGAGCAGCCCTCGGGGCGGGTCTTCGTCCACCTGGTGACGCCTCCCGAGTGGCGGCGCATCACGGGCGAGGCCCCGCCTCCGTCCCCGGTGGACCGGGCCGCCTACACCCGGGCGGGACTCCCCTGGTTCGACTACTACGACCAGGACGCGCAGGACCTGGAGCCGGCCGGACCGCTCCAGCCGGTGAAGCCGGTCGGCGACTGGCTCGGGGACGACCACGAGCCCTGGCAGCCCCCGTCGCCGCACCAGGTGAAGCAGCTCGGGGACGCGCCGGGCAAGCCGGTAAGGGACGGTGGCTGGTAGCCGGAGGGTGTTGCGGGCAGGGGGCGGGACGGCCGGTGGTCACGGCGGCCGCTCAGCCGTCGCCGTCGACGCGTTGCCGTTGCAGCGGGCGGGGGCAGGTGGCGGCGCTCGCCCGGGAGAGGAGGACGTGCATGCGTTCGGCGAGCTGGCCGAGGTCGTCGGCTGGCCGGTGGAACGGGAGCCGTACGTCGCCGCCCGCGCGGACGCGTTCGATGCGCAGCGTGAGTCCATGGCGGTCGACGGCAAGCGGCTGGACGCGGACCACGCCGTGCAGGCCGTCCGGGTCGACCAGGCGGGTCAGCCGCTCGACCGCGTCGCCGTGGCAGTCGGCGAGGTGGGTCAGCAGCCGGGCCTCGGCCGTGGCCAGCGGGTCGGGTCGCGCCGCGGCGAACTCGCCCGGATCGACGACGACGGCTCCGGACTCCCGTCGCAGTACCACCCGGGTGGGAGAAAAGGCGAGGTGGCCGCCCTCCACGGCGAACCAGCCGGCGAGCCACAACCGGGCACGCACCCTCTTGCGCACCGGGACGGGCGCGACGTCCGCGAACTCCAGTACGGCGGACGGTTCGCCGCGGGGGGCACAGACCGCGGCGGTGAGCAGCGCGCCGTCCTCGGGCACGTGCAGCAGGACGCGGCCGTCGTCGGCCACGCCGGGCGCGCCGAACAACTCCTCGCGGGAGCCCTCCGCGGTCACCGTGCAGGACCACGCGGTGGCGAGCACGGAGCGGGCCCGCTCCGCCGCGCCGGGTTCGGCCGTCCAGCCGTGCCTGTCGTCACCCATCCTCGAACCTCCTATTAGGTAAGCCTTACCTAAGGTAGCGAAGACCGGGGCGTACGCCAAGCGGATCGCGTGATCCTGGTGCGACCTTCGCGCGGCCTTTCAGGACGCGAGGACGCCGAGCAGGGCGCGTGCGCACAGGTCGCGCACCTGCTCCCGGCTCAGTTCGCAGCCGCGCAGCCACTCCAGGCAGACCGCGGCGGTGAAGGCCAGCCAGCCGCGCACGGCGAGGCGGGCGTCCGGCCCTCGTCCGAGCACCGGACCGAACTCGGGGTCCCCCGCGAGCGCCGTCAGGATCTGCTGCTCCTGCGCGGCCAGCGCCCGCCGATGGACCCCGCGCACCGTCGGATCCCCCGCCGCTTCGGCGCGGTGGAAGGCGCGGTAGCCGTGCGTGTGTGCCGCCGCGTACTCCAGGTACGCGTCGAGCCCCGACGCCAGCTGCGCGCGTACGGGGGTTCCGGGGACCGCGGCGGTCATGCGCAGCATCCGGTCGCTCTCGCGCTGCACGACCGCCGCGAAGAAGTCCCGTTTGGCGGGGAAGTAGTGGTACAGCAGCCCGCGCGAGACGCCGGCGATCTCCGCGACCTGCTCGATCCACACGTCGTCGTACGGGCTCTCCGAGAACAGCCGGGCCCCGACCGACAGAAGCTGCTCGCGACGCTCCTCGGTGCTGAGCCGGCGCCGTGTGCGCCCGCCCTCGTTCGCGGCCATTCCCGCAGCTTACTTGACGCCGGTTCAGCAACGGGACCAGACTGGGAAAGCGTATTGAACCTGCGTACAACACGGATTCCGCGGGCACGGCCCCGCGTCGCCCTCACCGCAGGACCGAAGGGGAAGCATGGCGGAGACCACGACACCGGCCGTGCTGCCGAAGGGGTTTCGCGGTGCGGAGCAGGGGTGGCCCGCGCTGCACCGCATTCCGCGTCCTCCCTACCGGGTCCCGCTCCTCGGTGACGTCATCGGCTCGAGCAGGCGCACCCCCGTGCAGGACTCGATGCGGTTCGCCCGCCGGCTGGGGCCGATCTTCCGACGGAACGCCTTCGGCAAGGAGTTCGTCCTGGTGTCGGGTGCCGACCTCGCGGCCGATCTGGCCGACGAGACGCGCTTCGCCAAGCATGTGGGGCTGGGCGTGGCCAATCTGCGACCGGTCGCGGGAGACGGCCTGTTCACCGCGTACAACCACGAGCCCAACTGGCAGCTCGCCCACGACGTCCTCGCCCCCGGCTTCAACCGTGGGGCCATGGCGGGCTATCACACGATGATGCTGGCCGTGGCGGAGCGGCTGACCGACCGCTGGGACCGCGCGGTCGCCGCGGGCCGGTCGGTGGACGTGCCCGGTGACATGACCAAGCTGACCCTGGAGACGATCGCGCGCACCGGGTTCGGACACGACTTCGGGTCGTTCGAACGGTCCCGGCCCCATCCCTTCGTCACCGCGATGGTCGGCACCCTCAGCTACGCACAGCGGCTCAACGCGGTGCCCGCGCCGCTGGCTCCGCTCCTGCTGCGGAGCGCGAGCCGGCGCAACGCCGCCGACATCGGCCGTCTCAACCGCATCGTCGACGAGGTGGTCCGCATCCGGCGCGCGGACGGCGGCGGGGAGGGCGACCTGCTCGACCGGATGCTGGACACCGCGCACCCCGAGTCCGGTGAGCGGCTGTCGTCCGAGAACGTCCGCCGCCAGGTCATCACCTTCCTGGTCGCGGGCCACGAGACCACGTCGGGCGCGCTCTCCTTCGCCCTGCACTTCCTCTCCCTGCACCCTGACGTCGCGGACCGCGCCCGTGCCGAGGTGGACCGCGTCTGGGGCGGTTCGGCCGTACCGGACTACGGGCAGGTGGCCAGGCTGCGGTACGTACGCCGGGTGCTCGACGAGTCGCTGCGGCTGTGGCCGACCGCGCCCGCCTTCGCCCGGGAGGCCCGTGCGGACACGGTGCTGGCCGGGGAGCACCCGATGCGGCAGGGAGCGTGGGCGATGGTGCTGACGCCGATGCTGCACCGGGACCCCGCGGTGTGGGGCCCGGACGCCGAGCGGTTCGACCCGGACCGTTTCGACGCACCGGCGGTACGGTCCCGTCCCCCGCACACCTTCAAGCCGTTCGGCACCGGGGTGCGAGCCTGCATCGGCCGGCAGTTCGCGCTGCACGAGGCGACGCTGGTGCTCGGGCTCCTGCTGCGCCGCTACGAACTGCGGCCCGATCCGGCCTACCGGCTGAGCGTGACCGAACGTCTCACCCTGATGCCGGAGGGGCTGCGGCTCCGCCCTGAGCGCCGGACGGCGGCGGCCCCGTCCGGGCAGGGGGCGGACGAGGCGTCGTAGCCCCGGGCGACGGAGGCGTCCGCTGCCCGGCCGGGGCAGCCGTGTCGTGCGATCCGTCGGTTCGGTACCGGACTCCCGCCGTCCCGCACGCGGGGCGAGCGGGGCGTCCCGGTACGCCGGAGCAGCCGGGGACGACCAAGTCCTCCCGGCCCGCCGGGGCATCCGACGTGCCCGCGCCGACCCGGTGTCAGGCTGTCGCCGTCCAGTGCGCGGGGCGGGTGACCGACCCCGGCAGCGTGGTGCCGGCGCTTCCCCGGGCCGCGTTCAGCTGTGGCTGCGTGAGGAAGAACGCCCCGGTGAGATCGGCGTCCGTGAGGTCGGTGTCGCGCAGGTCGGCGCCGATCAGGTCCGTGCCCCGCAGATCGGCGCCGGTGAGGTCGGCGGCGATGAGGTAGGCGCCGCGCAGACTCACTCCGCGCAGGTCGGCTCCCTTGAGGCGGGCACCCATCAGATCGGCGCCCCGGCGGTCCTTGCGGCGCCCGCGCACCCCGGACCGGGCCAGTTCGCTGGCCTTCAGCAGCAGCACGTTGACGTCCTGCCGGTGCGCACCCACGTCCAGCTCCGCCAGTTCCTGCGGAGTCCCCCGGGTGAGCCGCTCCGTCGTCTCCAGCGCACGGCGCAGGTCCGCGTGCACGGGGCGGGCCGCGGGCAGGGTGAGCGCCTCGGTCAGGTACCACAGCAGTTCGTGCAGCTGCCGGACGACCGGGAAGACGTCGGCCATGCGGCGAGCCCGCTCCGGTGGACCGGTGCGCCAGTCCTCTCCGCCGAAGGTGACCTGCGCGACCTTCTGCCCGGCGCCGAAGCAGTCGTACACCGTGCAGCCGCTGAACCCCTCCTGCCGCAACCGCGCGTGGATGCCGCAGCGGTGGTCCTCGCGCAGGTTCCGGCAGGGGCTGCCGGCCTGCTTGTCCACCGCGAAGGCGGCGGAGGCGGTGAACGGCAGAGCGACGCAGCACAGCCCGAAACACCGTGCGCAGTCACCTCGCAGCTCGGTAGGTCCGGTCCTCGGTTCCGACATGTGGTTCAGCATACGGAACGCGGGGCGGGTGCCCGCCCCGCGTTCGGGGAGTGCGTCCCGCCGGACCGTACCGCCGTCGTCAACGGGGGAACAGCTCGAAGGCGACCGCGGGCCGGTCACCGAACCGCCTGCCCGTCTCCTGGGCCTTCCCCGTCAGGAAACCGCGCACGTACTCCTCGGGGTCCTGGTCGGTCAGGGCCTCGATGTAGGCGCGGTGTTCCAGCAGCGAGAGCACCGCCCTGTCCAGGCCGTCCGTCGCGTCCACGGCGTGGGTGGGGGTGTCGGAACCCGCCACCGCGACCCAGCGCACCCCGTTCCAGGGTTCGAGGCCCTGTTCGGTCAGTTCCGGGAAGATCCAGCGGTTGCCGGCGTCGCCGGCCGCGTCGAGCACCGCGCGTCCGACGGCCACGTGGTCCGGGGTGTTCCAGAAGGTGCCGCCCCAGGTGTCCCGGTGGTTCAGGGTGATCACCAGCTCGGGGCGGTGGCGGCGGACGGCGGCGGCGATGTCCCGGCGCAGGGCGGTGCCGTACTCGATGACGCCGTCCCGGTGGTCCAGGAACTCCACCGTGGACACGCCGACCACGGCCGCGCTCGCCCGTTGCTCCCGCTCCCGGAGCGGGCCGCACCCGGCGGGCGCCAGGGTGTCGATGCCCGCTTCGCCACGGGTCGCCAGCACATAGGCGACCTCACGTCCGGCGTCGGTCCAGGACGCGATCGCCGCGGAACAGCCGTACTCCAGGTCGTCGGGGTGGGCGACCACGGCCAGCGCGCGCTGCCAGTCGTCGGGCATGGGGTCAAGTTGAGGGGGTGTCAGCTCGGTCATGCCCGCAGACTAGCCCGCACCACCGCCGGCGCACCGGGAATCCCGCGGCACAACCGGCACACGGAACGCGCGGGGTGTGCCGGGCGTGCGGGTTCAGACCTCGTCGCGGGCCATTCCCAGCAGCCGGTCCAGTACCCGGGGGCCGCCCGCGCGGATGCCGTCGTGCTCGAACTCGTCGGTGACCCAGGTGCGCAGGCCCCGGATCGCCCGCGCGGTGCGCAGCGAGTGGGCCGTGTCGACGTACATGTCGTCGTGGTAGACGGCCGCCACGGCCGGGACCTCGTTGGCGGCGAGGCGGGCCGGGTCGTACAGGGGGCTCCAGTCGGTACGGGCGGCGAGCAGTTCGGCGGTCTCGCGCAGCGGGCGCAGGGCGGGGTCGCAGTCGAACATCCAGGGGTGCACGGACTCCCCGGTGAACAGCAGCGGCCCGTTGCCCGCGAGGGCCCTCGCCGCGTCGAACCGCGGGAACTCGGCCCGGACCCGTTCGGCCGACCAGGCGGTGGGCCGGGCGTCCTGGCCGTAGATCGGCTCGTGGACGAGTGCGTACAGGGGATGGCCCGCGTGCGAGAGCAGGTTCTGCGCCTGCTCCTGGAACCCGTCGGAGAGCGCCGGGCCCGCCGGGGTGGGGACGAAGGCGTCCTCCAGGAGGTGGTGCAGCTGGTGGCTGCCGTCGCCGCTGCCCAGCATGCGGCCCAGGGACTGGAACGCCTCGACGGTGAGCCGGTAGCCGTTCGGGAGGACGACCTCGTGGGCGAGGAGGTGCTCGGCGATGCGACGGGCGCGTTCGACGTCCTGCGGATAGCGGGTGTAGTGGGCGGCGACCTTGCGCTCGATGCGCGGGTAGGCCGCCCGGTAGACGTCGTCGGCGTGGGCGTCCAGGGAGGGCAGGCCACCGGTGATCACGGCGGTCTCGAGGCCCTCGGGTGCCGTGGAGAGGTAGGTGACGGCGCAGAATCCGCCGAAGCTCTGGCCGAGGACGGTCCAGGGGGCGCCGCCGGTGACCTGGGGGCGGATCACCTCGCAGTCGCGGACGATCGAGTCGGAGCGGAAGCGGGCGAGGTAGTCCGCTTGCGCGGCGGGGCCGCCGCGCAGCGGGAGCGTCTGCCGGTTGGCGGGGGTGGAGCTGCCGGTGCCGCGCTGGTCGAGCAGCAGGACGCGGTACTCCTTCAGGGCCCGGCCGAGCCAGGACGGCTTCCCGACGAATCGGTTCGCCCCGAATCCGGGGCCGCCCTGGAGATACAGCAGCCACGGCAGGTCCTGGCCCGCCCGGTCGCCGGCGACGACCTCACGTGCGTACAGCTCGATCGTCTCCCCCGAGGGCACGTCGTGGTCGAGGGGGACGGTGAAGCGGCGGTCGGTGAGGACGACGCCGGGCTGGCGGTAGCTGACGGTCAACGGGGCTCCCGGGGCGGACGAACGGACGGACGGACCGCGGCCCAGTTCAGCACATGGCCGTCCGGCTGTCGGCCCCGGGATCACCACGTGCGTTCAGGACCCGCCGGTCAGCGCGCCGACAGGCTGGAGCGCCGGACGACGAGTTCCGGGCGCAGCACGACCCTGCGGTGTTCGTGGGGTGCGGCCGCGGCCCGGGTCTGCGTCTCCTCGATCAGCAGTTCCGCCGCCAGTGCGCCCATGGTGACGGCGGGCTGGCGTACGGAGGTGAGGGGGACGGCCGCGGCGGCGGCGAACTCGATGTCGTCGTAGCCCACGATCGCCAGATCGTCCGGGACACCGACCCCGGCCGCGTACATCGCCTGGAGCACTCCGAGGGCGAGCAGGTCGTTGGCGCAGAAGACGGCGGTGGGGCGGTCGGCGAGCCCGAGCAGCCGCGCTCCCGCGTCCCGCCCGGCGGCGACGTCGAGCCGCTCGGTGGGCAGTTCACGCAGGGCCTGTGGGCCGAGTCCGGCCTCGGCGAGAGCGTTCAGCGCGCCGGTGCGCCGGTCCCTGACCTGGTTCAGGCCGGGCGGCCCGCTGACGTAGGCGATGGACCGGTGACCCGCGTCGACGAGGTGCCGCACGGCCAGCGCGCCGCCGGCGACGTCGTCCACGGAGACCGAGCACTCGGTGGTGCCCTCCGCGACCCGGTCGACCAGGACGAAGGGGATGCCGTGCCGGCGGAAGGCCTCGATGTTGCGGCCGGTGGCGTCGGCCGGGGTGAGCAGCACGCCCCGTACCCGCTGTTCGGCGAAGAGGGAGAGGTAGTCGGCCTCCTCCCCGGCGTTCTGTGCGCTGTTGCAGACCATCACGCCGAGGCCGGCCGCCCGCGCGGCGCGTTCGGCACCGCGGGCCACGTCGACGAAGAACGGGTTGCCCATGTCGAGGACGAGCAGGCCCATGATCCGGCTGCGGCCCGCGCGCAGCTGCCGTGCGGACTCGCTGCGGACGTAGCCGAGCCGGTCTATGGCGGACAGCACCCTGGCCCGGGTCTCGGCGGCGACCGTGTCCGGGCGGTTGATCACATTGGAGACCGTGCCGACGGAGACTCCGGCGACGCGGGCGACGTCCTTGATACCCACCGACTGGGCCATCGGGCAGGGACCTCCGAGGGGACGAGGGTGAAAGGCGAGGGGGCGGCCGGTGGTCGTTCACATTACCGGCCCGGCCGCCCCGCGATCGGCGGCGGGCGGGCGGGGCGTGTGGACGGGGCCGGGCGGGGGTCAGGTGGGGGTCAGGTGGGCAGCCGGAAGTCGGCGACGTGGAGTGCCGACGGGGTGGTGCCGCTGGAGCGCTCCTGGTACATGACCGAGAGCACGCCGTCCTGCGCCGGCCGGGTTTCGTCGATCAGGACCTCGCCGAAGGCGTTCAGGCCTGCGCCGTCGTACAGCAGGGTCCAGTCGGTGTGGTCCGAGGCCGCGGAGGCGCCGGCAATCCGGCCGTAGGGGAGGATCGCGTAGGCGTTGTCGTAGCGGTCGAGGAGCAGCCGGGTGCGCTGGCTGGAGTTCAGGGGGACGGGGATCTCGGTCTTGCGCCAGGTGCCGGAGGCGGTGCGGCGGACGTGGAAGGCACGGCCGTTCGCGGTGCGGTCGGCGACGTAGTCGGTGGTGCACTGGCCGAAGCGGCCGGGGACGTAGCTGATGATCGCGTGCGGCCGGCCGGCGGTGTCGGTGGCCTGGCTCTCCTGGTTCATCAGGGAGTGATCCGGGTTCAGCGGGTCGACGACCAGGCCGGGGTCGGTGACGGAGACCCGGTCGGCGGTGCCGGTGGTGGCGACGGCGGTGCCCGCGTCGTTGCGCCAGGTGCGGCCGCGGTCGTCGGAGTAGACGTAGCCGGTGTCGTGGTTGGTGATGCCACCGGGGCTGCACATGACGGCTCCGTTCTGCTCCCGCCAGGTGAAGAAGGCGTGCAGGCGGCCTCTTCGGTCGTAGTCGATGCCGTGCAGGTACATGTTGCGGGCGGTGGAGGAGCCGTGCTCGCTGCGGTAGGTGCCGGTGGAGGCGGTCCACTCCCCCAGCACCGTCCAGCGGGCGCCGTCGTACTCGGCCAGCGCGTTGCGCCCGTTGCCCGAGACGCCGGCGCGGTAACTGAGCTGGAGCCGGCCCTCGAGGGTGGAGACGAACTGCGGGTAGGTGAACCGCGGGGTGAGGGCGAGGCCGTCGAGCGTGGACTGCGGGGCGCCGAAACGGCTCGCGGTCCAGCTGAGGCCGGAGGGGTCGTCCATGAGCCCGGCGGCGGACTTGACGTAGGTGAAGCCGTCGCTGTGGGAGTCCATGTGGAGGTGCAGGCGGCCGTCGGACTTCGAGACGCCCATGGAGATGACGTTGTGGGAGTCGTCGTAGCGGAGCGTGTGACCGGTCCTGACGGTCTGCCAGGTGCTCGCGCCGAGGGTGCGGCGGCCGACGACGGCACTGCGGTCGGCGGTGTACCAGACGGCGTACTGGTGCCCCTTGTAGGTCAGCAGGCCGTTCTTCTGGAAGGAGTTGTTGTTGACCAGGCCGTCGTAGGACACGAAGTAGACGGCCCGGGCGTCGGGGGTGGTGCGGCCGGCCGGGGCGACCGACGGACCGGGGGCGGCGGCGCCCTCGGCGGGTCCGCCGAGGGCGGGTCCGGTCACCGTGCCGAGTACGGCTCCGGCCAGCAGGGTGCGTCGTCTCATCCCGGGGCTCCTCGGGTGGGGTCCGTGGTCAGGCGAGGTGGAAGACTTCGCTGAGCGGTTTCATCGCCTCGTCCGGGCGGGCGCCGTCGAGGGTCTCGAAGAGGGGGGCCATCTCCGCCTGCCAGCGCGCGTTGACGTCGGTGGCCTCCATGGCGGAGCGGGCGGCCTCGAAGTCCGGGGTCTCCAGGTAGCCGACGAGGAGGCCGTCGTCGCGCAGGAAGAGGGAGTAGTTGTGCCAGCCGGTGGCCGAGAGTGCCTCGCACATCTCGGGCCACACGGCGGCGTGACGTTCGCGGTACTCGGCGATCCGGTCCTGGCGGACCTTGAGCAGGAAACAGACGCGCTGCATGAAGTACCGCTCCTCAGGTACGAGTTGACGAGTGTACGAGATGACGGAAGATCAGAAGTCGAACTGGTCGATGTTCTCGGCGTTGAAGACGGTGGGCTTGCCGAGGTTGATCACGCCGTCCTTGCCGATGGTGTACTCGCCCATCGCGCCGGCTTCGAAGGTCTCGCCCTCCTTGCCGGTGATCTGGCCGGAGGACAGGGCGACGGCGGTGCGCGCGGCGAGTTCGCCGAGCTTGGCCGGGTCCCACAGCTCGAACGCCTCGACGGTGCCGTTCTTGACGTACTTGCGCATGTCGTTGGGGGTGCCGAGGCCGGTCAGCTTGACCTTGCCCTTGTACTTGGAACCGGACAGGTACTGGGCGGCCGCCTTGATGCCGACCGTGGTCGGAGAGATGATCCCCTTCAGGTTCGGGTACTCCTGGAGCAGGCCCTGGGTCTGCTGGAAGGACTGCTGGGCGTCGTCGTTGCCGTAGGCGACCTTGACCAGCTTGATGTCCTTGTACTTGGGGTCCTTCAGTTCGTCCTTCATGAACTCGATCCAGGCGTTCTGGTTCGTCGCGGTCTGCGCGGCGGACAGGATCGCGATCTCGCCCTCGTAGTCGATCTGTTCGGCGAGCAGCTGGACCTCGGTGCGGCCCAGGTCCTCGCCGCTGGCCTGCGAGACGAAGGCGTTGCGGCAGTCGGCCGTGGTGTCGGAGTCGTAGGTGACGACCTTGATGCCGTTCTTCATGGCCTGCTTGAGCGCCGTGCACAGCGCTCCGGGATCCTGCGCTGAGACGGCCATGGCGTCGACCTGCTGCTGGGTGAGCGTGTTGACGTAGGAGACCTGGCCGGCGGTGTCGGTGGCGCTGGAGGGACCGACCTCCTTGTAGCTGGAGCCGAGTTCCTTCAGCGCCTTCTCGCCGCCCTTGTCGGCGCTGGTGAAGTAGGGGTTGTTGACCTGCTTGGGCAGGAAGCCGACGGTCAGTCCCTTCTTGGTGGGCGCGTCGGGGTCGGCCTTGCCGGCCGTGGCCGCCGGGCCGCCGCCCTCGTTCTTGACGTCGTCCTTGGTGGTGCCACCGCAGGCGGTGGCGGCCAGGGCGAGGGAGGTGGCGGCGGCCAGGGCCGCACAGGTCCGGCGGAGGGAGGACTTGCGCATGGTGGGTTCCTTACGGGCGGGAAGGGCGGGCGACGTGGACGGGCGAGGAGGATTCACGGGACCGGGGCGGGTGCCTCGGGCACCGGCGGCGGTGCGGCCCTGCGTCCGGCGCGCGCGGTGGAGATCTGGCGTGCGACGCGCGGGCCGAGCACGGAGACGACGAGCAGGACGCCGGTGACGACGATCTGCGACTGGGCGGAGACGTTGACGAGGCTCATGACGTTCTGCAGCGCGCCGAGCAGGAAGACGCCCGCGATCGCGCCGCCGAGGGTTCCCTTGCCGCCGTCGAAGTCGATACCGCCGAGCAGTACGGCGGCGACGACGGAGAGTTCGAGGCCGGTGGCGTTGTCGTAGCGGGCGCTGGCGTAGTGCAGGGCCCAGAAGACTCCGGTGAGGGAGGCCATCAGGCCGGTCAGGGTGAACAGGACCAGCTTCTGCCGCCTGACCCGGATGCCGGCGAAGCGCGCGGCCTCCTCGCTGGCGCCGATCGCGAACAGCGAGCGCCCGAACGGGGTGGCGTGCAGCGCGACCACGGCGATCGCGAGCAGCACCAGGAACGGCAGCAGCGCGTACGGGACGAAGGTGTCGCCGATGCGACCGGCGGCGAAGTCCAGGTACTGCGCGGGGAAGTCGGTCACCGCGTCGGAGCCGAGCACGATCTGCGCGATGCCCCGGTAGGCGGCGAGGGTGCCGATGGTGACGGCGAGCGAGGGCAGTCCGAGCCGGGTGACGAGCAGGCCGTTGACCAGGCCGCAGACGACGCCGATGAGCAGGCAGACCGGGATGATCGCCTCGATGGTCATGCCCTGGTTCCACAGGGCGCCCATGACCGCCCCGGACAGGCCGGCGGTGGAGGCGACGGAGAGGTCGATCTCACCGGAGACCACGAGCAGCGTCATGGGCAGGGCGATCAGCGCGATCGGCAGCGTGTTGCCGATCAGGAAGGACAGGTTGAGGGCGTTGCCGAAGCCGTCGACGGTGGTGAAGGACAGCAGCAGGACCACGACGAGCAGGGCGCCCACGACCGTGTCCCACCGCACGGAGGAGGACCGGCGGACGGCGCGCGCGAGAGCGGAGTCAGCCATGGCGGGCGTTCCTCTTCTTCAGGGCGGTGGCCACGCGCAGGGCGACGATCCGGTCGACCGCGATGGCGAGGATGAGCAGGATGCCGTTGATGGCGAGCACCCAGACGGAGCTGACGCCGAGGGCGGGCAGGACGCTGTTGACGGAGGTCAGCAGCAACGCGCCGAGGGCGGCGCCGTAGACGCTGCCGGAGCCTCCGGTGAAGACCACGCCGCCGACCACGACGGCGCTGACGACGGTGAGTTCGTAGCCCGTGCCGGTGCCGGAGTCGACGTTGCCGAACCGGGCCAGGTACAGCGCGCCCGCAAGGCCGGCGAGGGCGCCGCAGAAGGTGTAGGCGGCGAGGATCCGCTTGCGTACGGGGATGCCGGCGAGCCGGGCGGCCTCGGGGTTGGAACCGAGTGCGTACAGCTCGCGTCCGCTGCCGAAGTGCTTGAGGTAGTACGCCGTGGCCGCGAGCACCGCGAGGGCGATGAGCGCCAGGTAGGGCACGGCCGAGAGGCCGCCGGAGCCGAAGTCGACGAATCCGGCGGGGAGATCGGCGGCGGTGATCTGGCGGGAACCGACCCAGATGGAGTCGATGCCGCGGATGATGTAGAGGGTGCCGAGGGTGACGACCAGCGCGGGCACCTGGCCGAGGCTGACGAGCAGTCCGTTGAGCAGTCCGAAGCCGATGCCCAGCAGCACCGCCAGCGCGACGGCGACGACCGGGTCCCCGCCGCCCTGGAGGTGGATCCCGGCGGCGAAGGCGGAGATGCCGAGCGTGGAGCCGACGGACAGGTCGACGTTGCGGGTGATGACGACGAGGGCCTGGCCGGTGGCGACCAGGACCAGGATGGTCGCGTTCAGCAGCAGGTCCTTGACGCCCTGCTCGGACAGGAACTCGCTGTTGCCGGCCTGGGTGACGGCGATCATCACCAGGAAGACGAGCAGGATGGCGAGCTCGCGCACCTTGAACACGCGGTCGACCAGCCGGGTGCCGTCGGCCTTCGGCACCTCGGCGACGGGGGCTTCTTCGGGAGCGGCGACCGTCATGCGGCGGCCCTCCCCGTGGCTGCGGCCATCACGGTTTCCTCGGTGGCGTCGGTGCGGGGTATCTCGGCGGTGAGGCGGCCCTCGTGCATCACCAGCACGCGGTCGGCCATGCCGAGGATCTCGGGCAGGTCGGAGGAGATCATCAGCACCGCGACGCCGTCGGCGGCGAGCTGGGAGAGCAGCCGGTGCACCTCGGCCTTGGTACCGACGTCGATGCCCCGGGTCGGCTCGTCCACGATGAGTACCTTGGGGCCGGTGGCGAGCCACTTGGCGAGGACGACCTTCTGCTGGTTGCCACCGGAGAGCGTGTTGACGGTGTCGGCGATCCGGGCGTACTTGACGTGCAGCTTGACCGCCCAGTCCAGGGAGCGGCTGCGTTCCGCGCCGCGGTCCATCAGGCCGGCGCGGACGGTCGTACGCAGTCCGGTCAGACCGATGTTGCGCTCGATGGACATGTCCATCACCAGCCCCTGGGCGCGCCGGTCCTCGGGGACCAGGGCGAGGCCCGCGGCCATGGCGGTGGACGGGGCGCCGTTGGTGAGCGCACGTCCGTCGATCTCGACCTCGCCGGCGTCCCAGCGGTCGATGCCGAACACGGCGCGGGCCACCTCGGTGCGTCCGGCGCCCACGAGCCCGGCGAGGCCGACGATCTCGCCGCGGCGCACGTCGAAGGAGACGTCGGTGAAGACCCCCTCGCGGGTCAGCCGGCGCACGCTCAGGGCGATCTCGCCCGGTGTCACGTCCTGCTTGGGGTAGAGCTCCTCGAGGTCGCGCCCGACCATGCGGCGGACCAGGTCGTCCTCGGTCATGCCGTCCAGCGGCTCGCCGGCGATCCGGGCGCCGTCACGGAGCGTGGTGACCCGCTGGCAGATCTCGAAGATCTCCTCCAGCCGGTGGGAGATGAACAGCACCGCGGCGCCCTGTTCGCGCAGGGCGCGCACGACGCCGAAGAGGCGGGCGACCTCGCTGCCGGTGAGAGCGGCGGTCGGCTCGTCCATGATCAGGACGCGGGCGTCGAAGGAGAGCGCCTTGGCGATCTCGACGATCTGCTGGTCGGCGATGGACAGGCCGCGGGCCGGGCGGTCGGGGTCGAGTTCGACGCCGAGCCGCCGCATCAGGGCGGCGGTCGCGGTGCGGGTGGCCCTGTGGTCGATCCGGCCGAGGGCACGCCGGGGCTGGCGGCCCATGTAGATGTTCTCGGCGATCGACAGGTCGGGGAAGAGCGTGGGCTCCTGGTAGATCACGGCGATCCCGGCGTCGCGGGCGTCGCCGGGCCCGTGGAAGAGGACGGGCGCGCCGTCGAGCAGCACGTGGCCGGCGTCCGGCCGGTGCACTCCGGCGAGCGTCTTGATGAGGGTCGACTTGCCGGCCCCGTTCTCCCCTGCGAGGGCGTGCACCTCACCGGGGAACAGGTCCAGGGAGACGTCCCGCAGGGCGCGGACCGCGCCGAAGGACTTGGAGATGTCCCTCAGTGCGAGAACCGGGGCCGAACCCGTGTCGGACGGGTGGGTCATGAGGGCTCCTCGACGACGTCCGGCGGGGCGGCCCTCGCGGCGTCGTGAAAGGTTTCAACTGGATTGCCGGGACGTTAGGCGCGCGGCGTATGTCACGTCAATGGGTCCCGGTCGAAAAACTTTCGACAGCTTCAGGTCACGCCCTGGTCACGGAGGGCGGTCTCGGCCGGAGGGGTTGACACCTCTTCGGGGGCGCCATAACTTCCCTTTCTGAATCGTTTCACTCAACTCTTCAGTCAGCCGTTTCAGCCAGCCGTTTTATTCAGTGGTCGATACGACCCGATGTCACAGGAGCCCTGACGTGACCGAGCTCGCCGCGGCGAAGGCCGCTCTCAAGACACAGGCCGTCGAGACGCCGTCGTGGGCGTACGGCAACTCGGGGACCCGCTTCAAGGTGTTCGCGCAGCAGGGTGTGCCCCGCACCCCGCAGGAGAAGCTGGACGACGCGGCCCGGGTGCACGCGTTCACGGGTGTCGCGCCGACCGTGGCGCTGCACATCCCGTGGGACGAGGTCGACGACTACGCGGCGCTGGCCAGGCACGCCGAGGACCGCGGGGTGAAGCTCGGAGCGATCAACTCCAACACCTTCCAGGACGACGACTACAGGCTCGGCAGCATCTGCGCCCCGGACGCGGCGGTGCGCAGGAAGGCCGTCGACCATCTGCTGGAGTGCGTCGACATCATGGACGCGACCGGTTCCAAGGACCTGAAGCTGTGGTTCGCCGACGGGACGAACTACCCCGGGCAGGACGACATCCGGGCGCGGCAGGACCGGCTCGCCGAAGGGCTCGCCGAGGTGTACGAGCGGCTCGGGGACGACCAGCGGATGCTGCTGGAGTACAAGTTCTTCGAGCCGGCGTTCTACACGACGGACGTGCCGGACTGGGGCACCGCGTACGCGCACTGCCTGAAGCTGGGCGAGAAGGCGCAGGTGGTCGTCGACACCGGCCACCATGCTCCGGGGACCAACATCGAGTTCATCGTGGCGACACTGCTGCGGGAGGGGAAGCTCGGCGCGTTCGACTTCAACTCGCGGTTCTACGCCGACGACGACCTGATGGTCGGCGCCGCCGATCCGTTCCAGCTTTTCCGGATCATGTACGAGGTGATCCGTGGGGGCGGGTTCACTCCCGAGGTGGCGTTCATGCTCGACCAGTGCCACAACATCGAGGCGAAGATCCCGGCGATCATCCGTTCCGTCATGAACGTCCAGGAGGCCACGGCCAAGGCGCTGCTGGTCGACCGGACGGCGCTGTGCGAGGCGCAGGCCTCGGGGGACGTGCTCGAGGCCAACGCCGTGCTGATGGACGCGTACAACACGGACGTGCGTCCGCTGCTTCGTGAGGTGCGGGAGGAAATGGGGTTGGACCCCGACCCCGTTTCTGCCTATCGGCGGTCCGGGTGGGCCGAGAAGATCGTTGCCGAGCGGGTCGGGGGTGAGCAGGCCGGCTGGGGCGCGTGAGCGTCTGCCGGGTTCTGTTTCGCTGCGGGGTGCGGGCCGCGTGTGGCTGGTCTCGCAGTTCCCCGCGCCCTGGGGATATGCACTCACCTCTCTTTCATGTAAGGACTGGAAGTTTCATGGCCACCCATCCCGAAGCCGCCGCTCTGCTCTCTCGATCGCACCGGCTCGGCGCCGATCCCCGGAACACCAACTACGCCGGCGGGAACACCTCCGCCAAGGGCACCGCCACCGACCCCGTGACCGGGGGTGATGTGGAGCTGATGTGGGTCAAGGGGTCCGGTGGGGATCTCGGGACGCTGACCGGGGCGGGGCTCGCCGTGCTGCGTCTGGACCGGCTGCGGGCGCTGGCCGACGTCTACCCGGGCGTCGAACGCGAGGACGAGATGGTCGCCGCGTTCGACTACTGCCTGCACGGCAAGGGCGGTGCGGCCCCCTCGATCGACACCGCGATGCACGGACTGGTGAGGGCCCCGCACGTCGACCATCTGCACCCCGACTCCGGGATCGCGCTCGCCTGCGCGGCCGATGGGGAGAAGCTGACCGCCGAGTGCTTCGGCGACACCGTCGTGTGGGTGCCGTGGCGTCGGCCCGGTTTCCAGCTCGGCCTGGACATCGCCGCGGTGAAGGAGGCCAACCCGCAGGCCGTCGGCTGTGTCCTGGGCGGGCACGGGATCACCGCGTGGGGCGACACCTCCGAGGAGTGCGAGCGCAACTCGCTGCACATCATCCGCACCGCCGAGCGGTTCCTCGCCGAGCGGGGCAGGACGGAGCCGTTCGGGCCGGTGCTCGAGGGGTACGAGCCGCTGCCCGAGGCCGGGCGCCGGGAGCGTGCGGCGGCTCTCGCACCGTACGTGCGGGCCGTCGCCTCCCAGGACCGGGCGCAGGTCGGGCACTTCGACGACTCCGAAGCCGTCCTGGACTTCCTGGCCCGGGCCGAGCACCCGCGGCTGGCCGCGCTCGGCACCTCCTGCCCGGACCACTTCCTGCGCACCAAGGTCCGGCCGCTCGTCCTCGACCTGCCGCCGACGGCCCCCGTGGACGAGGCCGTGGCCCGGCTGAAGGAACTGCACGCCGCCTACCGCGAGGAGTACGCCGCCTACTACGCGGCCCACGCCGTGCCCGACTCCCCCGCCATGCGCGGCGCCGACCCGGCGATCGTGCTGGTCCCCGGCGTGGGCATGTTCAGTTTCGGCAAGGACAAGCAGACCGCCCGGGTGGCCGGCGAGTTCTACCTCAACGCGGTCAACGTGATGCGCGGGGCGGAGGCGGTCTCGACGTACGCGCCGATCGAGGAGTCGGAGAAGTTCCGCATCGAGTACTGGGCCCTGGAGGAGGCGAAGCTCCAGCGGATGCCGGAGCCGAAGCCGCTCGCCACCCGGGTGGCGCTGGTGACCGGTGGCGGCAGCGGGATCGGGAAGGCGATCGCGCGGCGGCTGGCGGCGGAGGGCGCGTGTGTCGTCGTGGCGGACCTGAACGGGGACAACGCGGCCGCGGTCGCCGAGGAACTGGGCGGGCCGGACAAGGCTGTCGCCGTGACCGTGGACGTGACGTCGGAGGAGCAGATCACGGAGGCGATGCGGGCCGCGGTGCTCGCGTTCGGCGGGGTCGACCTGGTGGTGAACAACGCCGGGATCTCCCTGTCCAAGCCGCTGCTCGAGACGTCCGCGAAGGACTGGGACCTCCAGCACGACATCATGGCCCGCGGTTCCTTCCTGGTCTCCCGCGAGGCGGCCCGGGTGATGATCGCGCAGCGACTGGGCGGCGACATCGTCTACATCGCCTCCAAGAACGCGGTGTTCGCCGGTCCGAACAACATCGCCTACTCGGCCACCAAGGCCGACCAGGCCCATCAGGTGCGGCTTCTCGCAGCCGAGTTGGGTGAGCACGGCATCCGGGTCAACGGCGTCAACCCGGACGGTGTGGTGCGCGGCTCGGGCATCTTCGCCGGCGGGTGGGGGGCCAAGCGGGCGGCGGTGTACGGGGTGCCCGAGGAAAAGCTGGGCGAGTTCTACGCGCAGCGCACGCTGCTGAAGCGGGAGGTGCTGCCCGAGCATGTCGCGGCCGCCGTTTTCGCGCTGACCGGCGGTGACCTCACCCACACCACGGGCCTGCACGTCCCGGTCGACGCCGGCGTCGCCGCCGCGTTCCTGCGATGAGCGCGCAGGTGCGGCCGTACGCGGCGGTCGATCTCGGCGCGTCCAGTGGGCGCGTCATGGTCGGCCGCGTCGGCCCCGACACTCTGGAGCTGACCGAGGTCCACCGCTTTTTGAACCGGCCCGTGCGGGTGCCCGAAGGGCTGCGCTGGGACGTCCTCGGGCTGTACGCCGGAGTGCTGGAGGGGCTGCGTGCGGCGGGCGGCGGGCTCGCGTCCGTCGGCATCGACAGCTGGGCCGTGGACTACGGCCTGCTGGACGCGGACGGTGCGCTGCTGGGCAACCCGGTGCACTACCGCGACCCCCGCACGGAGGGGATCGCGGAGAAGGTGTGGGCGGCCCTGCCGGCCGGGGAGCTGTACGCGGCGACCGGTCTGCAGTACGCGCCGTTCAACACCCTCTACCAGCTGACGGCGGCCCGCTCCACCGCCCAACTCGCACAGGCCCGACGCCTGCTGCTGATCCCGGACCTGCTGACGTACTGGCTCACCGGTACGCAGGGCACGGAGCTGACCAACGCCTCGACCACCCAGCTGATCGACCCGCGCACCCGCGACTGGTCCCACCCGGTCGCACAGCGCCTGGGCATCGATCTCTCCCTCTTCGCACCGCTGCGCCGGCCCGGCGATCCGGCCGGGGAGTTGCGGCCCGAGGTGCTGGAGGAGACCGGGCTGGCCGGGCCCGTGCCGGTGACGGCGGTCGGCTCGCACGACACGGCGTCCGCGGTGGCCGCCGTGCCCGCCACCGGCGAGCGGTTCGCGTACATCTGCACCGGCACCTGGTCACTGGCCGGTCTCGAGCTGGACGCCCCGGTGCTGACCGAGGAGAGCCGCGTCGCCAACTTCACCAACGAGCTGGGGCTGGACGGCACGGTCCGGTACCTGCGCAACATCATGGGCCTGTGGCTGCTCCAGGAGTGCGTACGGGCCTGGGGCGAGCCGGACGCTCTGGGGTCGCTGCTGCTGGAGGCGGCCGGGGTGCCCGCGCTGCGGTCGGTGGTGGACGCCGGGGACGCGGCGTTCCTGGCACCGGGACGGATGCCGGAGCGGATCGCCGAGGCCTGCCGGCTCTCGGGCCAGCCGGTGCCCGGCTCCCCCGCCGAGATCACCCGCTGCATCCTCGACTCGCTCGCGCTCGCGCACCGCAGGGCCGTCGAGGACGCCCAGCGGCTCGCCGGGCGGTCGGTCGACGTCGTGCACATCGTGGGCGGCGGCACCCGCAACGCCCTGCTGTGCCAGCTGACCGCGGACGCCTGCGGGCTGCCGGTGGTGGCCGGCCCGACCGAGGCGGCCGCGCTGGGCAACGTCCTCGTGCAGGCCCGTGCGCACGGGCCGGCCGGCGACCTGGCCGGGATGCGGCGCCTGCTCACCCGTACCCAGTCGCCGACCCGGTACGAACCGCGCGGCGGCACGCGGCAGTGGGAGGCCGCGCAGGCCCGGCTCGCCCGGGGCTGACCCGAGGTCTCCCCCGGGCCGTGTCCGCGCACTACCCTGCATCCACTCGATGATCGATCCAGAAGGAGCCGCGATGCGTGTCGCCCTGTTCCTGACCTGCGTCAACGACACGCTCTATCCGGACACCGGGCGCGCCGTGGTGAAGCTGCTGACCAGACTCGGTGTCGAGGTCGACTTCCCGATGGCGCAGACCTGTTGCGGCCAGGCGCACTACAACACCGGGTACCGGCACGAGGCCGAGCCGCTGGCGCGGCACTTCTGCGAGGTCTTCGGGGACTACGAGGCGATCGTGACACCGTCCGGGTCGTGCGGGGCGATGGTGCGGGAGCTGTATCCGCGGATGGGCGAGCGGGCCCGCGCCCAGGGGCGCGGGGACGCCCTCGCGGCCGCCCTGGCACCGGTGGTGCCGAGGACGTACGAACTCACCGAGTTCCTGGTGGACGTGCTCGGGGTGACGGATGTCGGCGCGTACTACCCGCACACGGTGACCTACCATCCCACCTGTCACGGGCTGCGCTCGCTGGGGCTCGGCGACCGGCCCCGGCGGCTCCTGGAGGCCGTGGAAGGGCTGGAGCTGGTGGAACTGCCGGGGGCCGAGGAGTGCTGCGGCTTCGGCGGCACGTTCGCGCTGAAGAACCCCGACGTCTCCGCGGCGATGGGTGCCGACAAGGTGCGCAGCGCCGAGTCGACGGGCGCGGAGGTGCTGTGCGCGGCGGACAACTCCTGTCTGATGCACATCGGGGGGACGATGACCCGGCTGCGGACCGGCATGCGGCCGGTGCACATCGCGGAGATCCTGGCGAGCACGGAGGAGGAACCGGCGGCATGAGCGGCACGTTCGTAGGGATGCCCGCCTTCCCGAAGGCCGCGCGCGAGGCGGTGCCCGACAAGACCCTGCGGGGCAATCTGCGACACGCCACGCACACCATCCGCGCCAAGCGTGCCCATGCCGTCGCGGAGGTCTCCGACTGGGCGGCGCTGCGCGAGGCCGGCAAGCGGATCAAGGACCACACCCTGCGCCACCTCGACGACTACCTGGTGAAGGCCGAGGAGGCGGTCACGGCGGCGGGCGGCACCGTGCACTGGGCGGCCGACGCCGACGAGGCCAACGCGATCGTGACCCGCCTGGTGAAGGAGACCGGCGAGCGCGAGGTCGTCAAGGTCAAGTCGATGGCCACCCAGGAGATCGGGCTCAACGAGGCCCTCGAGGCGGCGGGCATCCGCGCCTACGAGACCGATCTGGCCGAGCTGATCGTGCAGTTGGGCCGGGACCGTCCCTCGCACATCCTGGTTCCCGCGATCCACCGCAACCGCGGGGAGATCCGGGACGTCTTCGCCCGCGAGATGAGCGGCTGGGGCCGCCCGGCACCCGAGGGTCTCACCGATACCCCCGCCGAACTGGCCGAGGCCGCGCGGCTGCACCTGCGGGAGAAGTTCCTGCGGGCCAAGGTGGGCGTCTCCGGGGCCAACTTCGTGGTCGCCGAGACCGGCACGCTGGTGGTGGTGGAGTCCGAGGGCAACGGACGGATGTGCCTGACCCTGCCCGAGACGCTGATCTCGGTCGTCGGCATCGAGAAGATCGTGCCGACCTGGCGGGACCTCGAGGTGTTCCTGCAGACGCTCCCGCGCTCCTCGACCGCCGAACGGATGAACCCGTACACGTCCACCTGGACCGGCACCACCGACGCGGACGGCCCGCGCGCCTTCCATCTGGTACTGCTGGACAACGGCCGCACCGACACCCTCGCCGACGAGGTGGGCCGGCAGGCGCTGCGGTGCATCCGCTGCTCGGCCTGCCTCAACGTCTGTCCGGTCTACGAGCGGGCCGGCGGCCACGCCTACGGCTCGGTCTACCCGGGCCCGATCGGAGCCATCCTCAGCCCTCAGCTGCGGGGCACGGCAAGCGAGATCGACGCCTCCCTGCCGTACGCCTCGTCGCTGTGCGGGGCCTGCTACGAGGTGTGCCCGGTCGCCATCGACATCCCCGAGGTGCTGGTGCACCTGCGGGAACGGATCGTGGAGGGCGGCCAGGTGGTCCGGGACGGCAACAAGGTGGTGCTGCAGCCCGCGAAGGGCCACGCCGCCGAGCGCGCCGCGATGCGCGCGGCCCGCTGGGCGTTCTCGCACCCGGGCGCGCTGCGCGCCGGACAGCGCCTCGCCTCCCGCACCCGGCGCCTGCATCCGCGCACCCTGCCGGGCCCCGGCCGCGCGTGGAGCGGGACCCGGGATCTTCCTGTGGTGCCGGCGGAGCCCTTCCGCGACTGGTGGCAGCGCACACGCGGCGCCGGGGGTCCCCCCTCGTCGGACGCGGCCGGGGCCCCGGTGAAGGACGAGGGCAGGGCCAAGGACAAGGACGGTGACCGGTGAGCAGCAGGGAACGGATCCTGGGCCGGGTGCGGCGCGCCCTCGCCGACGTCCCGCGCGCCGACGACAGGCCGTACGAGGAGGCCGTCCCGCGCGATTACCTGCGCGAGCACGGTGACCGCACCCCGGCCCGGACGCTGGATCTCCTCGCCGAGAACCTCGCCGACTACCGGGCGGTCGTCCACCGCACCGGCGCCGGCGGGCTGGCCGAGGTCGTCGCCGGGCTCCTGGCCGCACGCGGCTCGTCGTCGGTGCTCGTACCGCCGGGTCTTGACGAGAGCTGGCTCGCCCGGACCGGGGTGAGACGGGTCGCGGACCGGGCGGAGAGCACCCCGCAGGAGCTGGACCGGGTCGACAGCGTGGTCACCGCCTGCGCGGTCGCCGTCGCCGAGACCGGCACGATCGTCCTGGACGGCTCCCCCGACCAGGGCCGGCGCCGGATCACCCTCGTCCCGGACCACCACATCTGCGTCGTCCGCGCCGCCCAGGTCGTCGCCTCCGTCCCGTACGCCCTCGAGCGTCTCGACCCGGCCCGCCCTCTCACCTGGATCTCCGGCCCGTCGGCGACGAGCGACATCGAACTCGACCGGGTGGAGGGCGTGCACGGCCCGCGCACCCTGGAGGTCGTCCTGGTCGGCTGATCCCGCGGTCCCCGCACGGGCACCGCCCGGGCCGCTCCCTCGCAGTCGCCGTGGGTCACCACCGCCCGGCGCGCTCGTCTCGTGGGAGGGCCGGGTGCATGGACCCGCGGCGTTGTCCACACGGCTGATCGGTGGGCGGCCTTCGAGTCCGGTGGGGCAGCGGTGGTGGTTGCAGGTGTGCAGGAAGTCCGCCGGGGCTGCGGTGTTGCCGGCGCAGGGCCGCCCGGAAGCCCTCGTACCGGGCGTGCCCGGGCTTTCGGGCGGTGCGGCGGGAGTGCGTGCCGGACGTCGCGCGGCAGGCGCCGCTTGCGCAGCAGCCCTTAGCCGGCGGCCTTCGCACAGCTCTGGGCCATGGCGCCCGCGGAGTCGTACACCACGACCTGTTCCTCACCGACGATCCGGGCGTCGTGGCCGGGTGTGCAGACGAAGACGTCGCCGGGGCCGGCCTCGCTCTCGGCGCCGTCGTCCATGCGGATGTGCGGCCGGCCCTGGACGACGTGGCCGTCGTGGTGGGTCCGGCAGTTCGGGGTGCCGGCGAGGGGCCCGACGGATTCGGACCAGCGCCACCCGGGCTCGAAGACGGCCACGGCGAAGTCCAGCCCGGTCATGTGGACGGCTTCGAGGTGTCCCCTGCGGAAGTCCCGGCGCTCGTCCGGCTTGTCCAGTGTCCTGATCTCCAGCATGCCCCTGCTCCCTTCCGGCCGTCGCTCTGCGCGGCCGGGGCCGGTGTCCGTCCGTCCGCGACAGCACCGGCGGGGCGGCCCTGGCCCCACCACCCCGTCGTCCGCCCGTCAGGACGGGCACGCCATTCCGGTGACGGGTCCGGTACCGGTGCGTCCAGGGACCACCCGGCGGTCGTACGTGTCCGATTCGTTCAAGAGGACGAAGACGGTGTCCCGCTACCGTCGCCGCCATGAAGAGCACCGGCAGAAAGTCGCGCCACCTCGGCGTCTTCGTCGACCGCACCGCCGCCGACGTCTACGCCTATGCGTCACAACCGGCCAACCTGCCCGCATGGGCCCGTGGCCTGGGCGGCTCCGTCGAGAGAATCAAGGGGCAGTGGGTCGCGGAGTCCTCCCCCATGGGCCGGGTCGTGGTCGCCTTCGCACCGCGCAATGAGTGGGGTGTGCTCGACCACGACGTCACGCTGCCTTCCGGGGAGACCGTCCACAACCCGGTCCGCGTGCTCGCCGACGGTTCGGGCAGTGAGGTGGTGTTCACCCTCCGCCGGCGGCCGGGGACGAGCGACGCCGCATTCGAGCGTGACGCCCGCACGGTCGCCGCCGACCTGGCGCGGCTCAAGGAGCTGCTGGAAAGCGCCTAGCCACCGGGGGCCGCGGAGAAGGGCGCGGCGCGGCGCGGCATCGACGTCGCCGCCGGAGCCCGCCGGGGCACCGCGGTCTTTTGGCGTCAGGACGTGGCCGAGGGCGGCGAGCGGCACACGGACAGCCGTGAACACCGCGGTCCGTACCGTGCCGGAACACCACCCACTGGCCAGGGCGGCCTCGTCCTCGCACCCGGATCCCGAGCGTCACGTGGTGGTACGGGCGGTGTCCCGGTGCCCGGCTCGACCGGGGTGGCATGACGCGCGCCGCGTTCACGGACCGGCCCGGGCGGTCACCCTGCCGAGGCGTTCGCCCCCGGGCACCGCCCGCGCCCCCGCACCCACCCGGACAGGACCAGTGGGCCCACGACGGCGAACGCGCACCAGGTCGAGGCAGGAACGGCAGGTCGGTGTACCGCTTCAGGTACGGGGAGAAGTACTCCCTCTCGCGGCCGACGAAGAACTCCTTGAGGACGACGTGGCCCATGGCCATCGCCAGGGCGCCGTCGGTGCCCGGCTGGGCCGGCAGCCACTCGTCGGCGAACTTCACGTTGTCCGCGTAGTCCGGGGACACCGCGACGACCTTCTGGTCCCGGTAGCGGGCCTCGGCCACCCAGTGCGCGTCCGGGGTACGAGTGACGGGGATGGTGGAGCCCCACATGATCAGGTATCCGGCGTCCCACCAGTCCCCCGACTCCGGTACGTCGGTCTGGTCGCCGAAGACCTGCGGGGGAGGCCACCGGCAGGTCCGCGTACCAGTCGAGCGTCATGTCCGGTCCGCGGGGGAGCCGGTTCGGCTTTCCCGACATGCTGCTCGGACCGGGCGCGTTCGCCGCCGTGACCGCCCTGGGCGTCGCCGCCCTCACCGGCGCCCGCTTCCACCGGGCACTGCGGCTCGCGCTGGGCGCCGGGGCGCTGGTCGGCGTGGTCTTCGTCCACTGGCTGATCGCGCAGTCACTGTACGAACTCGACAAGCTCTGTCCCTCCTGTGCCGTGGTCTGGGTCGTCACCGTCGTCCTGTTCTGGTGCGTCACCGTGCACTGCCTGGATCGGGGCCCCGTCCCGGCGCCCCGGCTGGTGCGGGAGGTCGTCCGGGACACGCACCGGATGCTGCTGGGCGCCTGGTACGGCGTGATCGCCGTACTCGTCCTCACCCGCTTCCGGCCGTACCGGAGCACCTTGCCGTAGTCCTCGGACTCCCCGGCCCGTCACCGGGCAGGATGCGCGGAGCCCCGCCGATCAGTACGGTGACGTCCAGGTGTTCGACCTTGGAGATCCTGGAGAGAACGGCCCGACCGCCGATGGCGCGGGTCACCGGGTGGTGGAGGCGGCGGCATGGCCGGCAAGAAGGTGACGAAGCTGTCCCGTGCGACGTACGAGAGCGAGCTGCTGCGGCTGCAGACGGAGCTGGTGAAGCTCCAGGAGTGGGTGCGGGCGGAGGGGGCCCGGCTGGTCGTCGTCTTCGAGGGCCGGGACGCCGCGGGCAAGGGCGGCACCATCAAGCGGGTCACGGAGCACCTCAACCCGCGTGTGGCACGTATCGCGGCCCTGCCCAAGCCGACCGAGCGCCAGCGCACCCAGTGGTACTTCCAGCGCTATGTCGAGCACCTGCCGGCCGCCGGCGAGATCGTGCTGTTCGACCGCTCCTGGTACAACCGCGCCGGCGTCGAGCGGGTCATGGACTTCTGCACGAAGGAGGAGTACCAGCGCTTTCTGCGCCAGTGCCCGATCTTCGAGCGGATGCTGGTGGAGGACGGGATCCTGCTGCGCAAGTACTGGTTCTCGGTGAGCGACACCGAGCAGGAGGCACGGTTCCGCAAGCGGCTGGAGGATCCGCTGCGCCGCTGGAAGCTGTCGCCGATGGACCTCGAGTCGATCAACCGCTGGGAGGCGTACTCCCGGGCCAAGGACGCGATGCTGGTGCACACCGACATCGCCGAGGTGCCGTGGTACATCGTGGAGAGCGACGACAAGCGCCGCGCGCGGCTGAACATGATCGCCCACCTGTTGGGCACGGTGCCCTACCAGGAGGTGGAGCCGCCGGTCATCGAGCTGCCGGAGCGCCCGCCGTCCACCGGCTACCAGCGCCCGCCCCGCGACCTCCAGACGTACGTCCCGGACCACGCGGCCGGTCTCTGACCCGGGGACCGGACGACGTGACCGGGTGACGCCCCCGGCTGTCCGGGCCTTCACCCTCTTCGTGCATGATCGGTGCCGGCCCCTCGACCTTCATGGCGGGGAGGCGACCCACCGAACCCCGAAGGAGATGGCCTTGTCCATCTGGGAGGCGCTGGCGGTCTTCGCCGCCGGAATCGGCGCCGGCGCCATCAACACCATCGTCGGCTCGGGCACGCTGATCACGTTTCCCGTCCTGCTCGCCACCGGGCTGCCCCCGGTGACCGCCACCGTGTCCAACGCCCTCGGGCTGATCCCCGGTTCGGTCAGCGGCGCCATAGGCTACCGGGCGGAACTCAGGGGCCAGCGCCCTCTCGTCCTGCGGCTCGGCGCGGCCGCGGCGGTCGGCGGACTCGCCGGGGCGATGCTGCTGCTCACGCTCCCCGCGACCGCCTTCGAGACGATCGTCCCCGTGCTGGTCGCGCTCGCGCTGGTCCTCGTCGTGCTCCAGCCCCGCATCTCCGCCCGCGTCCAGCGCCGCCGTGCGCGCACGGGCACGGCCGCCAGGGCCGACGGCGGCCCCGTCCTCTTCGGCGGGCTCCTGCTCGCCAGCGTCTACGGCGGCTACTTCGCGGCGGCCCAGGGGATCGTCTACCTCTCCCTGATGGGCATGCTGCTCGACGACACCCTCCAGCGTCTGAACGCCGTCAAGAACGTCCTCTCCGCCGTCGTGAACAGCATCGCGGCCCTGTTCTTCCTGTTCGTCGCCGACTTCGAGTGGACCGCCGTCCTGCTCATCGCCGTGGGCTCGGCGATCGGCGGCCAGGTCGGCGCGAAGGTGGGGCGCCGGCTTTCCCCGCGCCTCCTGCGGACCTTCGTCGTCGTGGTCGGCACCCTCGCCATCGTCCAACTGCTCCTGCGCTGAACCACCATGTGACACCACATGGCGCCGGATGGCACCACTTGGCATCGTCCGGCGCCATCCCATGACTTCCAAGGCTTCACGAGCGGGCAAGGCGCCCCATAAACCGAGCCATCCTCTTCACGTTTCCGCAGGCAGGAACATCAGCCTCAGATCCGCCGCCCCACAGAGCACCCTCCAGGCTTGCGCGTGGCGCCATTATGGTGCCATGATGACGCCATGGACCTCACCCCGTACGTCGACACCATCCGCCGCGAACTCGCGGTGGCCGCCGAAGCCGGCGGCGACGAAGCCCGCGAGCTGGCCGAGCGGCTCACCGCCCCCCTGGAGTCGGCGACCCGGCTGACCCTGCTCAACGTGCTCTCCGCCGCGATGGACGAGATCACCCGCGAACTCGCTCCCGGCTCGGTCGACGTACGGCTGCGCGGGCTCGACCCCGACTTCGTGGTGACACCGCCACCCGCCGACGACGGCGCCCCCGCGGAGCCGGCCGCGCCCGTGGAACCGCTCAGGACACCGGCCCCGGCCGAGGGCGACGAGGGCGGCACCGCCCGCGTCAACCTCCGTCTGCCGGCCCACCTCAAGGCCCGCGCAGAGGAGGCCGCGGCCCGCGAGGGCCTGTCGGTCAACGCGTGGCTGGTGCGCGCCGTGTCGGCCGCGGTCGACGGCGGCACCCGGCCGCGCACGACGGAGACGACCAGGACCGTCGGGCAGAGCTTCACGGGCTGGGTGCGCTGACTGCGTCCCACCCGCTCCACTCCACCGCGTCACTCCACCCACACCACGCCCCCTCAGCGGGGACGGCCCGAAGACCCAAGAGGACGGGACAGCCATGCCTTCTTTCGACACTTTCGAACCGATCTCGGCCACGGCGCGCGTGGAGGCCGGTTCCATCCGGTTCACCGCGGGCGACCGAGCGGACACCGTCGTCGAGGTGCGCCCCCGCGACCCGAAGCGGGACCAGGACGTACGGGCGGCCGACCAGACCGAGGTCACGTACGCGAGCGGCGTACTGACCGTCAGGACCCCCAAGCCCAACCTGCTCGGCCGTACCGGCACCGTCGACGTGACGGTCGAACTGCCCGCGGGCTCGCACGTCGACATGACCGGCGCCTGGGCCCAGGTGCTCGGCGAGGGCCGGCTCGGCGAGGTCCGTGTGAAGGTCTCGTCCGGCGACGTCCGCCTCGACACGACCGGGCCGCTGCAGCTGACCGCGTCGCACGGCTCGATCACCGTGGAGCGGGTCGAGGGCACGGCCGAGATCACCACCAGCTCCGGCAGCCTGCGCGTCGGCCTGGTCGACGGGTCCGCCGTCCTGAAGAACTCGCACGGCACCACGACCGTCGGCGCCGCGACCGGTGAACTGCGGGTGAGGGGCGCCAACGGCGACATCGAGATCCGGCGCGCCGAGGACTCGGTCACCGCCACCACCGCCCACGGCACCTTGCGCGTGGGCGAAGTGGCCTGCGGCACGGTCCAGCTGGAGACCTCCTACGGCGCCATCGAGGTCGGCGTCCGCGAGGGCACGGCCGCCTGGCTGGACGTCAGCTCGGGCTCCGGCCAGGTACGCAACACACTCACGGCGTCCGAGTCCCCGGGGGAGACCGAGGACACCGTCAGGGTCCGCGCCCGCACCCGGCACGGCAGCATCGACGTCCGCCGCGCCAGGACCTGAGCCCCAGCCGCAACCGGCTCCGCCTCCCACCCGCTTCAGTCCTCGAACGGAGAACCCCATGCCTTCATCTGTCATGCCCATGCCCAGATTGGGTGACGGTCGCCCGTCGCCGGTCGCCGTCTTCACGGCCGGTCTGCGCAAGGCCTACGGGGACAAGACGGTCCTCGACGGCATCGACCTGGCGGTGCCGGCCGGGTCCGTGTTCGCGCTGCTCGGGCCGAACGGCGCCGGCAAGACCACCGCCGTGAAGATCCTCTCCA